>NZ_JBEXRR010000003.1:0-303532 GCF_040613175.1 Nocardioides sp. NPDC006303 | reverse complement strand
GTTGTCGGCGACGCAGACGAACCCGACCGCCGCGCCGAGGCAGAAGAGCTCCCAGGCCGAGGTGCCGGCGGCGCTGAGCACCACGTCCGCCACGCCGGCCGGACCCGCACATAGGACACCGCAACTCTGGGCCTGCGCCCGTGGACACCTTCTAGGAAGCGAGACCTCCGTCCCATGATCGGTTTTGTCGTACGCCGGTTGATCTCGGCGATTCTCGTGCTGTTCGTGATCTCGGTGGCGGTCGTCGCGCTCTTCACCTATGGCCCGAGCGACCCGGCGGACGCGATGTGCCCTGAGCCCAAGTGCACCGCCGAGCGCCAGGACGCGATCCGGGAGGCGCTCAACCTGGATGCGCCGCTCCATGTTCAGTACACCGAGTACATGACCGGCATCTTCAAGGGTCGCGAGATCGCGTTCGGCTCCGAGTCGTACGACTGCGAGGCCCCGTGCTTCGGGGTCAGCTTCATCTACCGGGTCAATGTCTGGGACGACATCAAGGACCGGATCGGGCCGACGGTCTCGGTCGCGGTCGGCGCGGGCGTCACGATCCTGCTCATCGGCGTGCCGATCGGGATGTTCGCGGCCAGACGCCGGGGGACCTCGGCGGACAAGGCCGTCATCGGCGCGACCCTGGTGATCGAGTCGATTCCTTACTACCTGTTCGTCCTGCTCGCGTTCCTCTATCTCGCGGTCAGCGCCGGGATCTTCCCGCAGGAGGGCTATCACCCGCTGACCGACTCACCGCTGAAGTGGGCTTGGGGCCTGATGCTGCCCTGGCTCGCGCTCGGCCTGGTGAACTCGTCCAAGTACGCCCGGTTCACCCGTGGGTCGATGATCGAGGCGTTCAACCAGGACTACGTCCGGACGGCGCGCGCCAAGGGCCTTGCGGAGCGCAGGATCGTCAACAAGCACGCGCTGCGCGCGGCCGTCGTGCCGATCGTGACGATCTTCGGCATCGACTTCGGATCGCTGCTGACGGGCACCATCTTCACCGAGCTCATCTTCGGCATCCCGGGCCTCGGTCTGCGGGCGCTCAACGCGGTCAGCCAGAGCGACCTGCCGGTCATCGAGGCGACCACGCTGATCTCCGCCTTCATCATCGTGGTCACCAACCTCCTGGTCGACCTCTTCTACAGCGTGCTCGACCCACGCGTACGCCTCACCTGACCCCCTACCCTGTCGGCTGAGTCTGTCGGTGCCGGCCACTAGGGTTGACGTGTGGACGGGTTGTTTGAGATGGGGGCTGCCGCAGGCGCCTCGCGCGGCGGGTCGCTGAGCCACAGCGACCATGCGGCCGCGCCCCTGGCGGTGCGGATGCGGCCGCGTACGCTCGATGAGCTCGTGGGCCAGAGCTCGCTCAAGGCGTCCGGGTCGCCGCTGCACCAGGTGGTGGAGGGCGGTCAGTCGCTCTCGCTGCTGCTGTGGGGGCCGCCGGGGACCGGGAAGACGACCATCGCCTCGATCGTGAGCCGCTCCACCGATCGTCGCTTCGTCGAGGTCTCCGCGGTCTCGGCCGGGGTCAAGGAGGTTCGCGCGGCGATCGACGCGGCTCGCGCCGAGCTGGTCGCGACCGGCAAGGAGACGGTCCTCTTCGTCGACGAGGTCCACCGGTTCAGCAAGGCGCAGCAGGACGCACTGCTGCCGGGCGTGGAGAACCGCTGGGTCACGCTGGTCGCCGCCACCACGGAGAACCCCTTCTTCTCGGTGATCTCGCCGTTGCTGTCGCGCTCGCTGCTGCTGCGGCTCGAGTCGCTCACCGACGACGACATCCGTGGCGTACTGCTGAAGGCGGTCGAGGACGAGCGTGGCCTCGGCGGCTCGGTGACGCTGACGGACGAGGCGCTCGACCATCTCGTACGCCTCGCCGGCGGCGACGCGCGCCGGTCGCTGACGTATCTGGAGGCCGCTGCGGGGGCTGCGTCCGGCGGGAAGATCACCCTCGAGGCCGCCGAGCGGGCGGTCGACCAGGCGGCGGTGCGCTACGACCGACAGGGCGACCAGCACTACGACGTGGTCAGCGCGTTCATCAAGTCGGTGCGCGGGTCGGACGCCGACGCCGCCCTGCACTACCTGGCGCGGATGATCGAGGCGGGGGAGGACCCCCGGTTCATCGCCCGGCGGCTGATGATCCTCGCCTCCGAGGACATCGGCCTGGCCGACTCGACGGCGCTGCAGACCGCGGTGGCCGCGGCCCAGACCGTGCAGCTGATCGGGATGCCCGAGGCCCAGCTCACCTTGGCGCACGCGACGATCGCTCTCGCCGTCGCGCCGAAGTCCAACGCGGTCACCAACGCCATCTTCGCCGCGCGCGCCGACGTCGCGGCCGGAAAGATCGGCAACGTCCCGCCCCACCTGCGCGACGCCCACTACGAGGGCGCGAAGAAGATCGGGCACGGGGAGGCGTACAAGTACGCCCACGACGAGCCGTTCGGCATCGCGACGCAGCAGTACGCACCCGACGCTGTCGCCGACGCGGAGTACTACCAGCCGACCACCCACGGAGCCGAAGCCGGAGTGAAGGAACGTTGGGAGCGTGTCCGGAAAATCGTGCGCGGACAGGATGGATAGGGTAGGCGCACCATGACGAACTCGAGCATGCCCGGGTGGGCGCTGGTTGCGACGCTGGCCGCAGTGGGGGTCCTGGTCCTCATCTCGCTGGTGGCCGTGCTGCTCGCGCTCCGGGCGCGCCGCGCCGCGCGGCGCCGGCTCGAGGAGGCCGAGGCCAGCGAGGCAGAGCTGCGCGAGCGGCTCGAGGCGCTGGAGAAGCGGCTGACACCGCCCGAGCCGGTCGGGCGACGGCGGCGCCGGGAGGCTGCCGAACGGGAGTATGTGATCACCTCCCTCGGAGAGGACGGCGAGCCTGCCGAGGTGGAGCAGGTGGTGCAGCGTACGTTGACCGCGCCGGCCTTCGCGGACGCGGTGTTCCGGGAGACCGTGGTGCACGGCGCCGCGCTGGTGCACGGCGTGCGCCGGGCGCTCTCGCCCGAGGTGCGGTTCAAGATCCGCTACGAGATGCACCGCGAGGTCAAGCGGTCACGCAAGGACCGGAAGAGCGAGATGCGCGAGGCGCTGCGCGAATACCGTGCGCGCCAGCGCGCGGCAGTTGACGAGGACGTACGTATGGAGGACTCCCTATGAGGGGCGCGATCTGGTTCGTGGTCGGTGCGGGTGCGGGCGTGTACGCGATGGTCAAGGGGCGGCGGGCCGCGGAGGCCTTCACCGCCGACGGCCTGCGCGACCGGGCCCAGGCGCTCGGCGTCGGCGCGCGGATCTTCCGCGACGAGCTGGCCACCGGCAAGGCCGAGAAGGAGCTCGAGCTGCGCGAGTGGATCGAAGCCAAGACCGCGGGGCCGAAACAGATTGGCGCCGCAGGTGTCGATCAGCAGAGACTTGGATTGACAGGGCCCGAGAACGAGGCCCAGCAGAACACGGAAGGTAGTACCCCCTGATGGAGTGGTTGAGCACGGCGGAGATCCGCCGCCGTTTCACGGCGCATTTCGCCGAGAACACGAGTGTCGGCGAGCACACGGTGGTGCCGTCGGCATCGCTTCTGCTCGACGACCCCAACCTGCTCTTCGTCAACGCAGGCATGGTGCCCTTCAAGCCCTACTTCCTGGGCCAGGCCACTCCGCCATACGACCGGGCGACCTCGGTGCAGAAGTGCATCCGTACGCCCGACATCGAGGAGGTCGGGAAGACCACCCGGCACGGCACCTTCTTCGAGATGTGCGGCAACTTCTCCTTCGGTGACTACTTCAAGGAGGGCGCGATCACGCTCGCCTGGGAGTTGGTCACCAAGTCGGTCGCCGACGGTGGCTTCGGCTTCGACGAGTCCGCCCTCTACCCCTCGGTGCTCAACGGCGACGAGGAGGCGGTCGCGCTCTGGAAGAAGATCTCCGGCCTGCCCGACGACCGCATCGTCCGGCTGCCCCCGAGCGAGAACTACTGGTCGATGGGCGTGCCCGGGCCGGGCGGTCCATGCTCGGAGATCCTGATCGACCGCGGCCCGGAGTTCGGCGCCGACCGTGACTGGGACGCCGGCGACCGCTACCTGGAGTTCTGGAACCTCGTCTTCATGCAGGACAACGTCGTCGCGGCGCGGTCCAAGTACGACGTCGACATCGACGGCGCCCTGCCGCAGAAGAGCATCGACACCGGCCTCGGCCTCGAGCGGGTCGCCTACCTGATGCAGGGCAAGGCGAACATGTACGAGACCGACGTCGTCTTCCCGGTGATCGAGAAGGCGATGGAGCTGACCGGGAAGAAGTACGGCGCCTCCTACGAGGACGACGTCCGCTTCCGCGTGGTCGCCGACCACGTGCGTTCCTCGCTGATGCTGATCAGCGACGGCGTGACCCCCGGCAACGAGGGCCGCGGCTACGTCCTGCGCCGGCTGATGCGCCGCGCGATCCGCAACATGCGCCTGCTGGGCTACGAGGACCCGGCGATGCCGGAGCTGCTGCCGATCTCCCGCGACAAGATGGGGGAGACCTACACCGACCTGCACACCGGCTGGGACCGCATCAAGCGGGTCGCCGACGCCGAGGAGGAGGCCTTCCGCAAGACTCTCGCGGCCGGCACCCAGATCTTCGATCTGGCCGCGACCGAGGTGAAGTCGAGCGGATCCACCACGTTCACGGGCGCCAAGGCGTTCCAGCTCCACGACACGTACGGCTTCCCGATCGACCTGACCCTCGAGATGGCCGCCGAGGCGGGCCTCGAGGTCGACGAGCCGGGCTTCCGCGGCCTGATGACCGAGCAGCGCGAGCGGGCCAAGGCCGACGCGCGCGCCAAGAAGGGCCAGCACGCCGACGTGTCGGTCTACCGCGGCATCCTCGACAGCAACGGGCCGACCGACTGGCAGGCCTACACGACCCTCGACACCGAGTCGAAGGCGATCGCCCTCCTCAAGGAGGGCAAGCCGGTCGAGGTGCTCGGTCCCGAGGAGATCGGTGAGATCGTCCTCGACCGCACGCCGTTCTACGCCGAGTCCGGTGGCCAGTCCGCCGATGCGGGCATCATCGAGTTCGACGGCGGCCGGCTCGAGGTCGTCGACGTGCAGCGGCCGGTCAAGGGCCTCGTGGTGCACCAGGTGCGGGTCGTGGATGGCGAGTTCTCTGCGCATCGAACGGGCGGCGAGTCGCTCGTGCACGCGCAGGTCGACCCCGAGTGGCGCCTCGGCGCCCGCCAGGCCCACTCCGGCACCCACGTGGTGCACGCGGCGTTGCGCGAGGTGCTCGGCCCGACCGCGCTGCAGTCGGGTTCCTACAACCGCCCCGGCTACCTGCGTCTCGACTACGGCTGGACCAAGGGCCTGACGCCTTCGCAGATGCACGAGATCGAGGAGGTCTCCAACCACGCGCTGCGGGCCGATTTGCCCGTCTCCTGGGACTACATGACCCTTCCGGAGGCCAAGGAGTGGGGCGCGATCGCGCTCTTCGGCGAGACCTACGACGACTCCAAGGTGCGGGTCGTCGAGATCGGCGGCCCCTGGTCGCGTGAGCTGTGCGGCGGCACCCACGTGGACCACTCCGCCCAGATCGGCACCATCGTGGTCACCTCGGAGGCCTCGGTCGGCTCCGGCAACCGGCGCATCGAGGCCTACACGGGCGTCGAAGGCTTCAACTACCTCGCCCGTGAGCGCGACGTGGTCTCCGAGCTCAACCTGCTGCTCAAGACGAAGTCCGACGACGTCGTCGGCAGGGTCTCCGACCTGATGGAGCGACTCAAGGCCGCCGAGAAGGAGATCGCCCGGGCGCGTACGGCACAGCTGCTCGCCTCCGGTGGCTCGATCGCGGCCACCGCGGTCGACGTCAACGGCGTCCAGCTCGTCGCCCAGCGGGTCCCGGGTGTGGGCGGCGGCGACGCGCGCACGCTCGCCCAGGACGTACGCGCCCGACTCGGTGACGCGCCGGCGGCTGTGGTGCTCATCGGTGACGCAGACGACAAGGTCGCGGTCGTGGCCGCGGTCAACCCGGCCGGCATCGCCAAGGGCGTCAAGGCGGGTGACCTGATCAAGGAGCTCGCGCCGGTCGTGGGCGGTCGCGGCGGCGGCAAGCCGGACTTCGCCCAGGGCGGCGGCACCGACGTCTCCAAGATCGACACCGCGCTCGGAATGGTCGCGACGCTGGTCGCGCAAGCCTGATGCGGCACGGCGTACGCCTCGGTCTCGATCCTGGCGACGCCCGGATCGGCGTCGCCAGGAGTGACCCCACGGGGTTCCTGGCGACGCCGCTCGAGACGGTCAAGAAGGGTCGCGGAGACCTCGCGCGTCTGCAGGCGATCGTCGCCGAGATCGCTGAGGAGTCGACGATGCTCGAGGTGGTCGTCGGGCTGCCCCGGTCCCTCAAGGGAGGGGAGAACCCGGCGACTGCTAAGGTCCGGGACTTCGCCGCGTCCTTGGCGCGGCGAGTGGCTCCGGTCCCGGTTCGCCTCGTCGACGAACGACTTACAACAGTTTCCGCGGAGGCTATGCTCCGAGACCGGGGGCGCAAGGGTCAGGACCGCCGAGCCGTGGTGGACATGGCCGCGGCGGTTGTGATCCTGCAACACGCATTGGACAGTGAGCGCGCTTCGGGGACCGCGCCTGGAGAGATCGTTGAGGTCGGTCATTGAGTGAGCGCTACTACCCCCCGGACCCGCGCGACCCGCGTCGCCCTGGCCAGGGGTCATATGGTCGCGATCCGCGCGGTGGCCACCCGCCACGGCAGCAGCCTCCGCAGGATCCCCGCGACCCACGCCGGATGCCGCCGCAGATGCCGGGTCCGGTGCCCGGTCAGATGCCTCCGCACCAGGGCCAGCCGGGCCGGCGCCCGGGGCCTCGTCCGATGCCCGGTGCTGGCGCGCCCCCGCCGGGCTACGGCCGGCAGGAGCCGCCGCAGCGGCCGGGCGGCTACGACAGGCCGACCTACCAGCAGCAGCCGGCCTTCTTCGAGGGTGGTCCCTCGGATCACGATCCGTACTTCGATGAGAAGCCGCCCAAGCGCAAGCGACGCTTCGGCGGCTGCCTCGCCGTGCTGGTGGCCATGGCGGTGGTCCTCGGTGGCTTCTACTTCGTGGGCGACCGGGCCATCGACTACGTCAAGGACATGGTCGCCCCTCCGGCCGACTACCCCGGTCCCGGCACCGACCCCGTCTCCTTCGAGGTGCACGAGGGTGACTCGGTCTCAGCGGTCGGCCGCAACCTGAAGGAGATCGGCGTCGTGGAGTCGGTCGACGCCTTCATCGAGGCGGCCAACGCCGAGGGACTGACCGTCCAGGTCGGCTTCTACCCGCTGAAGAAGCAGATGAAGGCCGCCGACGCCGTCGAGGTCCTCGCCAACCCGGAGAACATCGACACGGTCAACGTGACCATCACCGAGGGATCACGCGCCAAGGCGATCTACAAGGTGCTCGCCGAGAAGACCGGTAAGAAGCCGGCCGAGTTCAAGAAGGCCGCCCAGGACACCGAGGCGATCGGGCTGCCCGACTACGCCGAGGGCAACGTCGAGGGATACCTCTTCCCGGCGACGTACGCCTTCCCGCCCGACGCGACGCCGACCGAGATGCTGGCGATGATGGTCGACCGGTGGGAGCAGGCGCTCGGCGACAACGACATCGAGGCACAGGCGAAGAAGCTCAAGTGCGGTGACGACAAGATGTGTACGCCGGAGCAGATCATGACTGTGGCCTCGCTCGTCGAGGCCGAGGCGCGTGGTGATGACATGCCCAAGGTCGCACGAGTCATCTACAACCGCCTTGACCCGAAGGTGGACGGCGGCGAGACGAATGGGCTGCTCGGGATCGACGCATCGAATGCGTACGGCATTGGAAAGTCCGGCACAACCGAGCTCACTGCGGCCGAACTGGCCAAGGACACGCCGTACGACACCCGACGCCGGAAGGGCCTGCCGCCGACGCCGATCGGCTCACCGGGCGACGCCGCGATCCAGGCCGCACTCAACCCGGCCGCGCATAAGTTCCTCTATTACGTCACCGTCAATCTCAAGACCGGCGAGACAAAGTACGCCAAGAACCTTGCGGACCACAACCGCCTTGTAGATGAGTACCAAGCGTACTGTCGCAAGCACGGCTGCTGAGGCTGATAGTTCCGAGCAGGCCCGGCCGACCAGATCGACCGGGCCTGCGCTCGGAGTGCCGAGCCGTACTGAATCGAGATGTCGTTCAGGATGCCGATTTCAGCGGCTGCGGGGAGCGAGTCCGACCGTTACGACCGCGATCCCCCGGTGAGTGCGGCGATGACACTGCTGGATCTCATATGCTTCCCTTCGATGTCGCGAGTCCCGAGTTGGACTCGAGGGAATGCAGGCGAATACCTATCAGGGTTTCGAACGAGTCGGAGGCGAATCGATGAAATGTGCCGTTCTCGGGGATCCGGTCGAGCATTCGCTCTCACCGACCCTCCACCAAGCCGCGTACGCCGAGCTGGAGATGTCCGACTGGTCCTACACGTCCACGCGCGTGCAGGCCGGAGGCCTGGCTAGGTACGTTGCCGACCTCGGTGGCGACTGGCCGCCCAGCCGGTGGCGTGGGCTGTCGGTGACGATGCCGCTCAAGCGGGAGGCGTACGAGCTGGCGCGGTCGATGTCGCCGCGGGCACGGCTCGTAGGGGCGGTCAACACCCTGGTGCGTTCCTCGCACGGCTGGGTGGGGGACAACACGGACCTGCCCGGGGCGGTCGCGGCGATCCGGGAGCGCGCGGGCGAGGGATTCTCCTGCATGTCCGGCGCGATCCTGGGTGCCGGCGCGACCGCGGCCTCCACGGGCCTCGCGCTGGCCGAGCTGGGTGCCTCCCGGATCACGCTCCTGGCCCGCAACCCGGGTGCGGCGGGGGAGACGATCGAGATGATCTCGCGTCACCCGAGCAAGCCCGTCGTCTCGGTGCTGCCGCTGGACTCCGCGGTCGATGGCGTGGATGCGGTCGTCTCCACGGTTCCGGCGAAGGCGCAGACCCCGGACCTCATCGACCGCTGGGCCTCGACGCCGGTCGTCTTCGACGTCGTCTACGACCCGTGGCCCTCGCCCCTGCTCTCCGTCGCACCTGGCGTGGCGGTGAGCGGCCTGGATCTGCTCGTGCACCAGGCGGTGCTGCAGTTTGAGCTCTTCACCGGCCGGCCCGCGCCGCTCGCCGCGATGCGAGCAGCGGGGGAGAAGGCGCTGGGCATCGTGGAGCTGTCACCGGCATGAGTCCCGGGGCGGTCGTGCTGGTGAGTGCGGCCGTCGCCGGTCTGCTCGCTTTCGGGGTGCCGCCTCTGCTTCGCCGGCTTCCCGAACCGGTCGACGACTCGCCGGTGGTGCCCTACGCCACCCTGGCCGGGTGGCCCCCGCTACTGCCTCTCGTGGTGGCCGTCTCCGCGGCGCTCGCCGGGCTGCTCGCCTGGCAGGTGGATCCCTCGCGACTGATGCTGGCCCTGGCGCCGCTCACACCTGTCTGGGTGCTGCTGGCCTATGTCGACTGGCGAGTCCAGCGGCTGCCGAAAGTGCCGATCCTGGTGGCGACCGCGGTCGGGCTCGGCCTGCTCGCCGCCGAGTGGCTCTGGACGCGTGACACCGCGGCGGCACTCGGTGCCCTTGCCGGGCTGGTGATCGCGCGCTCGGCGTTCTGGCTGCTGTGGCGGATGCTGCCGCACGCGATGGGCTTCGGCGACGTACGGCTGGCGGCGCTCGTCGGTCTGGTCCTCGGTCGGCTCGGCTGGGAGCAGCTCGCGGTCGGGCTGTGGGCCGGGCTGGCGATCTTCGGGCTCTGGGGCATCGGACGCGCCGTCGCGCAGCGCTCGCGCACGGCGATGCGCGAGCCCTTGGCGTACGGGCCGTTCATGATTCTGGGCATGCTCGTCGGTGCGGTCGCCGTCTCGCTTTGAGGCCGGGTGCACGGGGTTGCGTGACCGGGATGAAAGACTGACGTCATGTTGCGTTGGCTCACTGCGGGCGAGTCCCATGGTCCGTCCCTGACGGCCGTGATGGAGGGTCTGCCCGCCCACGTCCGGATCACCTCTGACGACATCGCGGATGCCCTGGCCCGGCGGCGCCTCGGCTATGGCCGCGGTGCCCGGATGAAGTTCGAGAAGGACCAGGTGCGGATCACCGGTGGCGTACGCCATGGGGAGTCGCAGGGCGGTCCGGTCGCGATCGAGGTCGGCAACACCGAGTGGCCCAAGTGGGAGACCGTGATGGCCTCCGACCCGGTCGACCCCGACGTGCTGGCCGGCCAGGCCCGCAACGCGCCGCTGACGCGTCCCCGGCCCGGTCACGCCGACCTGGTCGGGATGCAGAAGTACGACTTCGATGACGCCCGTCCGATCTTGGAGCGTGCTTCGGCCCGGGAGACCGCCGCCCGCGTCGCGCTCGGCGCGGTCGCCTCGGCGTTCCTAGAGCAGGCGCTCGGCGTCCGGCTGGTGTCGCACGTCCTGGAGATCGGCGGGGTCCGTACGCCCGGCCGCGAGGTCCCCGCTCCCGAGGACGTGGCGCGCCTGGACGAGGATCCGGTGCGGGTGCTCGACCCCGACGGTTCCAAGCAGATGGTCGCCCGGATCGACGAGGCCCACAAGGACGGTGACACCCTCGGCGGCGTCGTCGAGGTGGTCGTCCACGGCCTGCCGCCGGGCCTCGGCTCCCACGTGCACTGGGACCGCCGCCTCGACGCGCGCTTGGCCGGCGCGCTGATGGGCATCCAGGCGATCAAGGGTGTGGAGGTCGGCGACGGCTTCGAGCTCGCCGCGACCCCGGGCTCGAAGGCCCACGACGAGATCGTGCCCTCCGCCGACGGCATCCGCCGCGCCTCCGGACGCTCCGGCGGCACCGAGGGCGGCATGTCGACCGGCGAGATCCTGCGCGTGCGCGCCGCGATGAAGCCGATCGCGACCGTGCCTCGTGCGCTGCGCACGGTCGACGTGGCCACCGGCGAGGAGGCCGTCGCGCACCACCAGCGCTCCGACGTCTGCGCGGTGCCCGCCGCCGGTGTCGTCGCCGAGGCGATGGTCGCGCTCGTGCTGGCCGAGGCGGCGCTGGAGAAGTTCGGTGGCGACTCGGTCGGCGAGACCGCGCGCAACGCCAAGTCCTACCTCGAGAACCTGAGGTACGTCTGATGCCGGCTGTCGTGCTCGTCGGCCCGATGGGCGCGGGCAAGTCGACCGTCGGTGCGTTGCTCGCCTCCCGTCTCGGGGTCACGTTGCGTGACACCGACGAGGACATCGCGGCGGCCGCCGGCAAGAGCGTGCAGGACATATTCGTCGACGAGGGCGAGGCCCACTTCCGCGCGGTCGAGGCCGACGCGGTCGCCGCCGCGCTCGCTGAGCACGACGGGGTGGTCTCCCTCGGTGGCGGCTCCGTCCTGGCCGATCGGACCCAGATCCTGCTCAAGGAGCACACCGTCGTCTACCTGCGGGTCGGGGTCGCGGACGCGGTCAAGCGGGTCGGGCTCGGCTCGGGCCGTCCGATGCTGCTCGGCAACGTACGCGGCCGCATCAAGACGCTCCTGGAGGAGCGCGCACCGATCTATGAGTCGGTCGCGACGCTGGTCGTCGACACCGACGGCCGCTCGGCCGACGACGTCGCCGCCGAGCTCGCCACCGCCCTCACCGCGCTGAACACCACGGAGTAGAAGTGACCGAACCTGTCAGCACCGTCATCAGGGTCGAGAGCGCCGCGGCGTACGACGTCGTCATCGGCTCCGGTCTCGCCAGCCGGCTCCAGGGACTCCTGGGTGAGAGCGTCGAGCGGGTGGCGTTCCTCTACGCCGCCGAGCTCGCCGAGTACGCCGAGCCGGTGCTCGAGGAGCTGCTGAAGCACTACGACGTGCTCGGCCTCGGGCTGCCCAGCGGCGAGGACCAGAAGACGGTCGCGGTCGCCAACGACTGCTGGGAGGCGCTGGGGGAGCGGGGATTCACCCGTTCGGACGCAGTCGTCACCTTCGGCGGCGGTGCGACCACCGACCTCGGCGGATTCGTCGCGGCCGGTTGGCTGCGCGGCGTACGCGTCGTGCACGTGCCCACCACGGTGCTCGCCATGGTCGATGCCGCGGTCGGTGGCAAGACCGGCGTGAACACCGGTGCCGGGAAGAACCTCGTCGGTGCGTTCCACGAGCCCGCCGGCGTGCTGTGCGACCTGGCGCTGCTCGGGACTCTGCCGGAGGCCGACCTGATCGCCGGGCTCGGCGAGGTCGTCAAGTGCGGCTTCATCGCCGACCCGGAGATCCTGCGCCTGGTCGAAGAGAATGACAAGATCACCGCCTCCTCGCCTGTTCTCGCCGAGCTGGTCGAGCGTGCGATCCGGGTCAAGGCCGAGGTCGTCGCCGCGGACCTGAAGGAGACCGGCGGCGCCGACGGCCACCCCGGTCGCGAGACCCTCAACTACGGCCACACGCTCGCCCACGCGCTCGAGAAGCACTCCGGCTTCTCGATCCGCCACGGTGACGCGGTCGCCGTCGGCTGCGTGTACGCCGCCGAGCTCGCCCGGCTCGCCGGAGTCCTCCCCGACGACGTCGCCGCCCGCCACGCGCCGACCTTCGCGAAGGTCGGCCTCCCGACCACCGTCAAGGAGCTGGGCGTCGAGGCCGGCTTCGACGACCTCATCGGTGCCATGCGCGTCGACAAGAAGGCCCGCGGCTCCGTCCTCCGCTTCCTCGTCCTCCACGACCTCGCCACCCCTCGCATCCTCACCGGGCCGTCCGAGGAGCAGCTGCGAGAGGCTTACGCGGTCGTCGCCGGCTGACCACGATCGCTTGGACGGCGCCGGTCGGCGTGGAAGGAAAATTCCTTCCGTGGTTCGACTCAGTTCCCGGACCAGCGGGCGATGTCCTCGTCGGTGACCTCGACAGGGCCCTCGACACGCTGGGTGGCACGGATGTGGTTGCCGAAGGGGTCGCGGAAGGCGCAGTCGATGCCGTAGGGCTGCTTGGTCGGTTTGTCGGTGAACTCGACGCCCTTGGCGGCGAGGTCCTCGTAGAGCTTGTCGCAGTCGTCGGTGTTGAAGATGACCACGGCGCCCATGGCTCCCTTGGTGACCAGGTCGCGCAGCTGGGCGGCCGTCTCCTCGCTGTGGGCTGGGGAGCCGCCCGGCACCTCGAGCAGCAGCTGGTGGTCGGGGTCGCCGGGAAGGTGGACGGTGAGCCATCGCATGAAGCCCATGTCGACGTCGCTCCCGACCTCGAGCCCGAGGATGCCGACGTAGAAGTCGAGCGCCTCGTCCTGGTCGAGCACGTAGATTCCGGTGATGTTGATGTTGGTCAGCATGCGACCAGTCTGCGGTGTGTTCGACGCCCCGCGCTTCTCCGAAACTGCTCAGCTCGCCGGCCGCATCCAGGCGCGGGCCACACACCCCGGAACGGCCGGGCTGTCGGCCCGGGCGCGGTAGTCGGTCGGCGAGGTGCCGACGATGTCGCGGAACGTACGGCTGAACGTGCCGAGGCTGGTGAAGCCGACCCTGAGCGCGACATCGGTGACCGGGGTCGCGGTGTCCCGCAGCAACGCCATCGACCTCTCGATCCGCCGCCGCTGCAGGTAGCGGTGCGGGGTCTCCCCGAAGACCGCCTTGAACCGGCGGCTGAAGTGCGCAGGTGACACGTGGGCGACACGCGCGATCGCCGCGACGTCGAGCGGCTCGGCGTAGTGCCGGTCCATCACGTCACGCGCCCGCAGCAGGCGCCGATTCTCGTCCTCCGGCGGCGTCATGCCCCGAGCCTATGCCGAGTCGGCTCGTCCTGACCGAAATCTCCGCTGAGTCGGCTCGTCATGACGAGCCGACTCAGCGGGGGCCGGTCACAGACCCATGTCCTTGGCGATGATCAGCTTCATGACCTCGGAGGTGCCGCCGTAGATCCGGTTCACCCGGTTGTCGGCGTAGAGGCGGGCGATGGGGTACTCGTTCATGTAGCCGTAGCCGCCGTGGAGCTGGAGGCAGCGGTCGATGACGCGGTGGGCGACCTCGGTGCAGAAGAGCTTGGCCGAGGCGGCCTCGGCGGCGGTGAGCGTGCCGAGATCCTCGGCCTCGATCGCGCGGTCGACCACGGCCTCGGCGGCGTCGACCTCGGCCTTGCAGGCGGCCAGCTCGAACTTGGTGTTCTGGAACGAGGCGACGGTGGTGCCGAAGACCTTGCGCTCGGCGACGTACTTCTTGGCGAACTCGACTGCCGCCGCGGCCTGGGCGTAGGCGCCGACGGCGATGCCGAGACGCTCGACGGGGAGGTTCTGGCCGAGGTAGGAGAAGCCCTTGCCGACCTCGCCGAGGACGTCCTCGACCGGGACCTGCACGTCGGTGAAGGAGAGCTCGGCGGTGTCGGAGACCTTGAGGCCGAGCTTGTCGAGCTTGCGGCCGACCTCGTAGCCCGGGAGCGAGGTGTCGACGGCGAGCAGGGTGATCCCGCCACGGCGGTCGTCGGCGGAGGCCGGCGCGGTGCGGGCACAGACGATCACCCGGTCGGCGTTGACGCCGCCGGTGATGAAGGTCTTGGCGCCGTTGAGGACGTAGTGCTTGCCGTCCTCGGTGAGCTTGGCGTTGGTGGTCATGCCGGCGAGGTCGGAGCCGGTGCCGGGCTCGGTCATCGCGATCGCCCACATCTCCTCACCGGCGACGAAGCCGGGCATCCAGCGCTCCATCTGCTCCTTGGTGCCGAGCTTGAGGAGGTACGGCAGGCACAGCCCGACGTGGGTGCTCGAGCCGCCGAAGGAGACGCCGGCACGGGCGAGCTCCTCGGTGATGACGGCGGAGTACTTGAACGACTCGATCCCGGCGCCGCCGTACTCCTCGGGCACCTGGATACCCCACACGCCGAGCTCACCGAGCTTGAGGTAGAAGTCGTGGGGGACGATCCCGGCCTCGTACCACTCGTCGTAGACGGGGGTGACCTCCTTCTCGATGAACGAGCGGATGGTCTCGCGGAAGGACTGGTGGTCCTCGGTGTAGATGGTGCGGCGCATGGCGGTGTTGTCTCCTCGGTGCTTCCTTGTAGGGGTCAGGGGCGGGCGCCGACGGCGCGGAGCGCCAGGTCGGCATAGAAGTCGGCGAGGGCCTCGGGGGTCCAGGAGCCGTCGTCGCGGTACCACCGGGCCAGGTCGATGCCGAGCGAGAGCAGGGCGGTGGCGGCCTTGGCGGGGTCGGGTGTGTCGAAGTCGCCGCTGCGTACGCCTTCCTCGACGACCTCACGCATGACCGTGTCGATGGCGCGGCGCAGCCCCGCGATCTCGCGGAAGTGCTCCTCGGTCAGCGCGGCGAGCTCGTAGTTGATGACTCGGGCCGTCGTGTGGGAGCGCGCGTGGAAGAGGACGTAGGTGCGTACGGCGGCCGCGACCCGCTCGGCGGGCGTGGCGTCGGCGCGGGTCGCGTCGGTGACCGCCTCGAGGATCACCTCGTGGCCGCGCACCGCGATCGCGTGCAGGAGCTCCTCCTTGGAGCGGTGGTGCACGTAGACCGCGGCCGGGCTCAGTCCGGCTGCTGTGGCGATGTCGCGGGTGCTGGTGCCGTGGAACCCCTTGGCGGAGAATGCCTGGACCGCCGCGTCGAGCAGACGGGCACGGCTACGGTCGCCGCGCGCCTGGGTGCTGGTGCGGAGCTCGTTCATCGCCCTCCTCATGTCGGAGGCTCGTGTCGGAGTCTCCTGGTGTCGGATCCAGTGTCGCACAATATAAGTGAGCGCTTAGATTGGGATCGCCGTCACGGGTGTCGAGACGGCCCGGAGCCCGCCCGGGGGCCGTGACAGGATGACCGGGTGAGCAAGAAGCTGCAGCCGGTCCTGGTCCTCAACGGTCCCAACCTCGGTCGTCTCGGGAAGCGCCAGCCCGAGATCTACGGGCACACCACCCACGACGAGCTCGCCGCGATGTGCGTCGACTGGGGGCATGCGCTCGGCTTCGCCGTGGACGTACGTCAGACCAACCACGAGGGCGACATGGTCGACTGGCTCAACGCCGCGGCCGACAAGGACATCCCGGTCGTGCTCAACGCCGCCGCCTGGACCCACTACTCCTACGCCATCTACGACGCCTGCGCGCAGCTGACCGCTCCGCTGGTCGAGGTGCACATCTCCGACCCGACCCAGCGCCCCGAGGTCTTCCGGCACACCAGCGTGGTCACCGACCACGCGGTCGCGGTCGTCGCGGGCAAGGGCATCGACGGTTACCACGAGGCGCTCTCGGTCATCGCCGCGAAGCTCGGCGACGCCTGACCCAAATTGGCGATCGCCGCCCCGGCTTCCGGGCGGTCGCCGCCACCAGGGCCACCGTGTGCCCATGGGTGGGCTGGCGGCAGGTCTCGCGCGGGTGCTCGCCGTGCTGCTCGCCGGTGGCGTGCTCGGTGCCTTGATCGGCGGCGTCGGCGGGCGGATCGTGATGTTCCTGCTCATCCTGCTCACGCCGAAGGCCGACGGGGTGACCAGCGACGACGGGTTCGAGATGGGGCGGTTCACCCTGAGCGGCTCGCTGAACCTCATCGTCGTCTGCACGATCCTCGGCGTCGTCGGCGCGGTGCTCTACCTGCTCATCCGGTGGCTGCTGTTCGGGCCCTGGTGGTTCCGGGTCCTCAGCGTCACGCTCGCCGCCGGTGTGGGGGTCGGCAACCTCCTCGTGCACACCGACGGCGTCGACTTCACTCTGCTCGAGCCGGCCCTGGTCTCGGTGCTGGCGTTCGTGGCGGTCCCCGCGGCGTACGGTGCCGCGCTGACCGTCGTCGCGGAGCGGTGGCTCCTGGCCGCATGGCCGGTCCCGCCCCGGACGGGGACCGCTGGCAACGCCGCGCTGTGGGTGCTGCGCGCGCTGGGGCTGGTCGTCGGCGTACTGTCTCTGGTGGATCTTGTCGGGAAGACCGCGATCGTTGCTTGATTCGGCCCTGTGCGGACTCGCGGATAGGATTCTCCGAGGCCCTTCGGGGCCCTGCGAACCTTGATGGACATTGACAATTGAAGCCTGCATCGATGCAGGTCAAAGAGACGAAGGCTGACGGACGGTTATGGCGACGACGAACGACCTCAAGAACGGCATGGTGCTGAAGATCGAGGGCCAGCTCTGGCAGGTGGTCGAGTTCCAGCACGTGAAGCCCGGCAAGGGTCCGGCCTTCGTCCGCACCAAGCTGAAGAACGTCGAGTCGGGCAAGAACGTCGACAAGACCTTCAACGCCGGCACCAAGGTCGAGACCGCCACGGTCGACCGCCGCTCGTTCCAGTACCTCTACAACGACGGCACCAACTTCGTCTTCATGGACGTCGCGGACTTCGACCAGGTCGAGGTCGGCCCGGAGATCATCGGCGACGGCGCCGGGTTCCTCCTGGAGAACCAGGAGGTCATCCTGGCCACCAACGAGGGTCGCGTGCTCTTCGTCGAGCTCCCGCCGTCGGTCGAGCTCGTCATCTCCTACACCGAGCCCGGTGTCATGGGTGACTCGGCCACCGGCCGCACCAAGCCCGCCACCCTGGAGACCGGCGCCGAGATCCAGGTGCCGCTCTTCATCGAGCAGGGCGAGAAGATCAAGGTCGACACCCGCGAGGGCGGTTCCTACCTCTCCCGCGTCAAGGGCTGACCTGTGGCTCACGTCGCCACCGCCCGCACCAAGGCCCGTAAGCGCGCGCTCGACCTGCTCTTCGCCGCCGAGGCCCGTGGACTCTCCGCCGGTGATCTGCTCGACCAGCAGATCCGCGAGGGTGAGGTGCCCAACAACCCCTTCACGGTCAAGCTCGTCCGTGGCGTGGTCGCCGAGTCCGAGCGCATCGACGCTCTGATCGCCGCCTTCGCCAAGGACTGGTCGCTGGCCCGGATGCCCGCGGTCGACCGCAACGTCCTCCGCCTCGGCGTCTGGGAGCTCCTCGACGGCGATGTCGCCTCTGAGGTCGCGATCAGCGAGGCCACCGCCCTGGTGACCGAGCTGTCGACCGACGACTCGCCGTCCTTCGTCAACGGTGTGCTCGCCGCGGTCGCGAAGGACCTCGCCAAGGCCTGATCGGCACGAGACGTACGCCTGTCCGGGACCGTTCCGGGCAGGCGTAGCGTCATTTCGGGTGCGGCGCGACGCGTGTGTTTTCCGGTTATCGACGATTGCTTCGGTCGGGACCGTATGTTTGGACCCAAGGCTGTGATGGAGGCCGTAACCAAGCACCCGTATTCGGAGAGCGCATGACGCAGGAGAACAACCCCTACGACGAGCCGGACTCGCGCACCCGGCCGGCCGGCGCACCCTCGCACTGGGTGACGCCGCCCCCGCCGAACACCGCGGGAAGGCCGCCGACGCCCCCCAGCCAGCCCCATCCGGACCCGAGTCAGGAGGCGACTCGCATCACCAACCCACAGGTCACCACGACACCCGCCCCGCCCCCTCCGGTGGCGGTGACGCCGCCACCCCCGGCCGTTCACGGGCAGGAGGTCCCCAGCGCGACCGACTTCCTCGACCGGCGCGCGGAGTCGGCCGGCTTCGGCCCCGCGACCTGGGGTTGGCGAGGCGCGATCCGCAGGATGTCCGGCGGGCTGATCAGCCCGAAGATGGGGCAGGACGAGGTCGCCTACGAGCAGGACCGGGCGATGATCCAGCGCGACTTCGACGGACCGCGCACGATCGTCTTCATCAACCCCAAGGGTGGCGCCGCCAAGACCACCGGCGTGCTCGCGGCGGGCTACACCTTCGGCACCGTGCGCGGTGGCGGGATCGTGGCCTGGGACAACAACGAGACCCGCGGCACCCTCGGCATTCGCGGCATGCGGAGCACCCACCGCAACACCACTCGCGAGCTGCTCGACAACCTGGCCGCGTTCAACAACGTCTACCAGTCCCGCATCGGCGACCTCGGTGCCTTCGTACGCTCCCAGGGCGACGCCCATTTCGATGTGCTCGCCTCCGACGAGCGGCCTGACGTCACCGGCCAGATCCACGCCGACGACTTCGGGCAGGTGCACCAGTTGCTGGAGCGCTTCTACAAGGTGATCCTGGTCGACACCGGCAACAACATGCGTGCCGAGAACTGGCTCGCCGCGGCCGACACCGCCGACCTGCTGGTGGTCACCTCGACGGTGCGCGAGGACACCGGCTACAGCGGCCTGTGGATGCTCGACGCGCTCCAGGAGTCGGGCTACGCAGACCTCAAGCTGAAGACGATCACCGTGCTCTCGGACCCGTCCCCGAAGGTCGACACCAACCTGGCCCGCGACCTCACCGAGGTCTACACGCAGCGCACCCGCGGGGTCTACCGGGTCCCGTTCGACCCGGTGCTCGTCGCCGGGTCCACGGTCCAGTACTCCCAGCTCTCGGAGGAGACCAAGATGTCGTGGCTCAAGGCCTGCGCTGGGATGGCGCACGCGCTGTAACTATTGGGGATTGCTTCGCAATCCGCGCGCGGCCGACGAGTGGGAGGGGACGGTAGCGTCCTACCTATGCGTGCAGTCGTCTACTCCGAGAACGGTCCCTCCTCCGCCATGCGTCTGACCGAGCGCCCGGTGCCGAAACCCGGCCCGGGCGAGGTCCTGGTCAGGCTGGTGCGGGCGGGGGTCAACCCCACTGACTGGAAGGTACGCGCCGGCCTGAGCGCGACCCTCACGGTTCCCGAGGCGACCCCGGGCCAGGACGGCGCCGGCGTGATCGAGGAGATCGGCGAGGGTGTCACCGGCCACATCGTCGGTCAGCCGGTCTGGCTCTTCATGGTCCAGCACGGGCAGCCCTGGGGGACCGCGGCGGAGTACGTCACCGTGCCGGCTCACAAGGCCGTCGAGCTGGCCGCGGGCGCCTCCTACGACCTCGGCGCCTCGCTCGGGGTCCCGGCGATGACCGCCCACCGGGCGCTCACCTCCGGCGCGGTCGAGCGGGTCGCCCCCGAGTCGTTCAGCGGCCTCACCATCCTCGTCCACGGCGGGGCCGGAGCAGTCGGCAACGCCGCGATCCAGCTCGCCGTGTGGGCAGGAGCGAGGGTGATCACCACGGTCAGCTCCGCGGAGAAGGCGGCGCTGGCGAAGGCCGCGGGTGCGCACCACATCGTCAACTACCGCGAGGGCGACCCGGCCGCCGTGATCCGCGAGCTCGCGCCCGACGGCGTCGACCAGATCGTCGAGGTCGCCCCGGCCGTCAACAACGACCTCGACCGCGCGGTCATCGCCAAGCGCGGCACGATCGCGATCTACGCCAACAACGGCGGCGACGAGCTCACCATGCCGCTGCGGGCCACCTTCTCGCTCAACCTGCGCTACCAGTTCATCCAGCTCTACGGCATCGAGGAGGCGCAGATCCAGGCCGCGGCCGACGACGTCGCCGCCGCCGTCGCGGCAGGGGCGCTGCGCGTCGGGCCGGAGGGTGGCGTACCCCTTCACCACTACCCGCTCGAGGAGACTGCCGCCGCCCACGACGCGGTCGAGGCGGGTGCCGTCGGGAAAGTGCTGATCGACCTGGAGTGAGGATAGGGTTGGGCCGATCCTTTAACGAGCCGTCCCGTGAGGCGGAGAAGGAGACCACAACCTTGTCCGATGTAGTTCCCGAGCCGTCGACCGATGGTCGCGTCGTGCTCGATGCCCGTGACATCTCCCGGGCGCTGACCCGGATCTCCCACGAGATCCTGGAGCGCAACCGCGACGCGGAAGACCTGGTGCTGCTGGGTCTGCACACGCGCGGCGTGCCGTTGGCCAAGCGGATCGCCGCACGGATCGAGGCCGCCGAGGGTCACCCGGTCGCGCACGGCGCGCTCGACGTGACGATGTACCGCGACGACCTGCGCACCCATCCCACCCGCGCTCCGCACCACACCGAGATCCCGCCCGGCGGCATCGACGGCAAGACCGTGGTGCTGGTCGACGACGTGCTCTTCTCGGGCCGCACCGTCCGAGCCGCGCTCGACGCCCTGGCCGACTACGGCCGCCCCGCCGTCGTACGTCTGGCCGTTCTCGTCGACCGCGGCCACCGGCAGCTGCCGATCCGGGCCGACCACGTCGGCAAGAACCTCCCCACCGCCCGCTCCGAGCGGGTCGGGCTGAGCCTGGAGGAGATCGACGGCATCGACGAGGTACGCATCGTGGAGCTCGAGGGGGTTCCGGCATGACGAAGCATCTGCTGTCCATCGACGACGTGAGCGCGGAGGAGATCCAGCAGCTCTTCGCGACCGCCGCCGAGATGCACGACGTCCAGAAGCGTGAGGTCAAGAAGCTCCCGGCGCTGCGCGGGCGTACGGTGATCAACCTCTTCTTCGAGGACTCGACCCGCACCCGGTCCTCGTTCGAGATCGCAGGGAAGTGGCTCTCGGCCGACGTGATCAACCTGTCGGCGAAGGGCTCCTCGACCTCGAAGGGCGAGTCGCTGCGCGACACCGTGCTGACCGTGACCGCGATGGGCGTCGACGGCCTGGTGATGCGTCACTCGGCCTCCGGCGCGGCCCATCAGGTGGCCGGCTGGCTCGACATCCCCGTGATCAACGCCGGCGACGGGATGCACGAGCACCCGACCCAGGCTCTGCTCGACGGCTACACACTCCAGCGCCAGCTCGGTGGACCCGGCTCCTTGGAAGGCAAGCGGATCGCGATCGTCGGCGACCTGACCCACTCGCGGGTGTTCCGGTCCAACGTGAAGTCGCTGACCAAGCTCGGAGCCTCCGTGACCGCCGTCGCTCCGCCCACGCTGATGCCCTCGGGCATCACCGAGTGGGCCAAGGCCGACGGGTTCGCCACCTCCTACTCGCTGGACGACGTGCTGCCGGAGGTCGACGCGGTGATGATGCTGCGCGTCCAGCGGGAGCGGATGAGCGGTGGCTACTTCCCGACGTCGAGGGAGTACACCGTCGGATACGGACTCACTCGGCAGCGGCTCGGCATGCTGCGCGAGGGCGCGCCGATCCTGCACCCCGGGCCGATGAACCGTGGCCTGGAGATCTCTCCCGAGGCTGCCGACGCCGCCTCCTCGCGGATCCTCGACCAGGTCTCGGCCGGGGTCGCGATCCGGATGTCCGTCCTCTACCACCTGCTTGCCGGCGAGGAGTCCGCATGAGCCTGTTGATCAAGGGAGTCTCCGTCCTCGGGGCCGAGCCGACCGATGTCCACGTCGACGGGGGAGTGATCCGAGAGATCGGCACGCTCTCCGCGACCGTCGACGAGGTGGTCGACGCCTCCGGCCTCGTCCTCCTCCCGGGGCTGGTCGACCTGCACACCCACCTGCGCCAGCCGGGACGCGAGGACGCCGAGACGGTCGCCTCGGGTGCGGCGGCCGCTGCCGCCGGCGGCTACACCGCCGTGCTGGCGATGGCCAACACCTCGCCGGTCACCGACACGGCCGAGGCCGCGGTCTCGGTGTGGGACCTCGGCCGCGAGGCCGGGCTGGCCGACGTGTTCCCGGTCGGCGCGGTGACCAAGGGACTGGCCGGTGAGGAGCTCGCCGAGCTGTCATTGATGAACCGCTCCCGGGCAGGCGTCAAGGTCTTCTCCGACGACGGCCGCTGCGTCTCGGACCCGCGGGTGATGCGACGGGCGCTGGAGTACGTCAAGGCGTTCGGCGGCGTGATCTCCCAGCACTCCCAGGACCCGTCGCTGGCGCCCTACGGCTCGGCCTGCTGCCACGAGGGTGAGCTCTCCGGGCGGCTCGGTCTGCCCGGCTGGCCTGGGGTCGCGGAGGAGGTCATCGTCGCTCGCGACGTGATGCTCGCCCGTCACACCGGCTCGCGCGTCCACGTCGCCCACGCCTCCACCGCCGGCACCGTCGAGGTGCTGCGCTGGGCCAAGGCACAGGCGGAGAAGGACGGCAGCTGGGCGGTCACCGCGGAGGTCACCCCGCACCACCTGCTGCTGACCACCGACCTGCTCGCCGGCTATGACCCGACCTTCAAGGTCAACCCGCCCCTGCGCCCTGCCGAGGACGTCGAGGCCCTGCGTACGGCGCTGGCCGACGGCACCATCGACGCGGTCGCCACAGACCACGCCCCGCACGCTCGCCAGGACAAGGAGCACGCCTTCGTCGACGCGGCCTTCGGGATGCTCGGGCTCGAGGAGGCGCTCTCGGTCGTCTCGACCGTCATGGTCTCCTCGGGCCTGCTGGACTGGGCCGGCGTCGCCCGGGTCATGTCCTCGACTCCGGCCCGGATCGCCGGCCTCGAGGAGCACGGGCGCCCGATCGCGGTCGGAGAGCCGGCCAACCTGGCCCTGATCGACCCGGCCGCGTCCTACGTCGTGGACCGCGACCGTTCGCTCTCGCTCTCCCGCAACAACCCCTGGCACGACCGCAAGCTCACCGGTCGCGTCGTCGCCACCTACCTGCGGGGGAAGCAGACCTACGCCGGTTAGGCTCCACCGCCATGACCGACGTCTTCTCCGACAAGCTCGAGCAGTGGCGCGCCTACACCGCGACCCCGTGGGGCCGGATCCGCTACACCGTCGTCGAGGAGGTTCTGCGGCGCCAGTGTGCGGAGCTGGGTGAGGGTCTGCGGATCCTCGACGTCGGCGGCGGGGACGGGATGGACGCGCTGCCGCTGGCACTGGCCGGTCACGACGTCACGATCCTCGACCAGTCGGAGTCCTGGCTGACCGAGGCGAAGCATCGGGCAGCGGATGCTGGCACATCGCTGACCACGCTCGTCGGCGGCCTCGACGACCTGCCCGACGGGGAGTGGGATCTCGTTCTGTGCCACTTCGTGCTGCACTATCGGTCGGCCGCCGCCGGAGACGTACGCCGCCTCGCGGCCGCCGTGCGCCCGGGCGGCCGCCTCTCGGTGATGGTCCCCAACCCGGCGAGCATGGTGCTGCGCCAGCTGGTCACGGGCGGACCCGAGGCCGCGCTCACCGAGCTGCGCGCGGACACCAAGCGCACCGTGACCTTCGACCATGACGTACGCAAGGTGCCGATGGGCGACCTAGAGGCCGAGCTGGCTTCGGCGGGCCTGCGGCTCACCGGCCGCTTCGGCACCAGGATCGCCAACGACCTGCTCACCGACAACGACGCCAAGAACGACCCCGCCTACTTCGAGCGCCTCCTCGAGCTCGAGCGCGAGCTGTGCGACCAGGAGCCGTTCGTGCGTATCGCCGGGATGTACCAGCTCGTCGCGGAGCGACCGGGTTAGGCTCGGGAGCGTGGATAACCTCGAGCGCGTCTACAAGATGCCCTTCGGCTCCGTCTACCCGCACTACGTGACGAAGGTGGAGAAGAAGGGCCGCACCACGGCCGAGCTGCACCAGGTGATCACCTGGCTGACCGGTTTCGACGACGACGCGATCGCGAAGCACATCGAGGCGGGGACGAGCTTCGAGGAGTTCTTCGCCGCGGCCGACCTCAACCCGAGCTCGGAGCTGATCACCGGGGTGGTCTGCGGTGTGCGGGTACAGGAGATCGAGGATCCGGTCATGCGTCAGGTGCGCTACCTCGACAAGCTCGTCGACGAGCTGGCCAAGGGCAAGGCGATGGAGAAGATCCTGCGCGGTTAACCGGTTGGACGGCGTGGCCGTCGCCGCGTATTCTTTACTCATCATGAAGTTCTTGCGCTGACCTCTGACCCGCGCCCGAGGCACATGCCCGGCGGGTCGTCCTCGAATCCGAAGGCCAGCGCTCTCATGTCATCTTCCATCGTTTCCGGACCGATCGTCGTCCGCGACCTCTCCGTCTCCTTCCGCAGCGGCTCCGTCCTCGCCGGGATTGACCTCACCGTCTCCCCGGGCGAGCGGATCGCGCTGGTGGGGGAGAACGGTGCCGGCAAGTCCACACTGCTCCGCGCTATCGCAGACCAGCTTCCGCGCACCGCCCAACGCACCGGCACGCTCGAGGCGCCCGACGACCTCGTCTGGCTGCCGCAGGAGCCGCCGTTCCGCGACGCGGCGAGCATCGAGGACGTACTCGCCACCACCCTGCGTCCGCTCCGAGAGGCTGTCGCCACGGTCGAGACGCTCGCTGACCGTCTCGACGACCCCGAGGTCGCCGAGACGTACGCGAGCGCCCTCGACTTCGCGGTGGCCCACGACGCGTGGGACGCGGACAGGCGGGCCATCCTGGCCGCTGAGCGTCTCGGCCTCAGCGGCCTGGACCGGGAGCGCCCGATCAGCACGCTCTCCGGCGGCCAGCGGACCAGGCTGGCGCTTGCGACCGCGATCACCCGCCGTCCCGACGCGCTGCTGCTCGACGAGCCCACCAACCACCTCGACGACGAGGCGGTCGCGGTGCTGGGGGAGTTCCTGCGGGACCTCCCCGGCGTCGTGCTGATGGCCTCCCACGATCGCGTCTTCCTCGACGAGGTCGCCACCGGCCTCTTCGACCTGGACCCGACCGCCTTCGGCACCGACGGTGCCGGCGGCCGGCTCTTCGGAGGCGGGTGGAGTGCCTACGAGGAGGCACGGCAGGCGGCTCGCGAGCGGTGGGAGCAGACGTACGCAGAACAGCAGGACGAGCTCAAACGTCTCCGCACCGCGACCAAGATCGGCAACGACGCGATCGCCCACAACCGCGGCCCGACCGACAACGACAAGTTCATCTACAAGTTCAAGGGCAGCAACGTCGAGCGCACCGTCGCCCGCCGCAAGAAGGACGCCAACCGCCGGTTGGAGGAGGCCGAGGAGGCACAGGTACGCAAGCCACCGCCGCCTCTGCGGCTCAACGCCGCGCTGTCGGCCGCGGGCACGAGCGGGAGGATGGTCGTCGTACGCGACCTGGTGGTCGAGGAGCGGCTCAGCCTGCCGATCCTGGACATCACGGCGGGGGAGCACCTGCTGATCACCGGGCCCAACGGCAGCGGCAAGTCCACGCTGCTCGGAGTGATCTCCGGGCGCGTGAAGCCGACCTCGGGCGAGGTCCAGGTCAGCGCCCGCCATGTCGAGGAGCTCACCCAGGACCCGCAGTTCGGGGACCTGCGCCGCAGGGTCTCCGACGTCTACCTGGAGTCGGTGGGGGAGGTGCTGGCGACCCAGGTGCCGCTACGTGACCTGGGCCTGGTCCACCCGCGCGACCTCAACCGCCCTGTCGGCGCGCTGAGCGTCGGTCAGCGTCGGCGGCTCGATCTGGCGATCGCCATCGCCACCGGCCCGGACCTGCTGCTTCTCGACGAGCCCACCAACCACATCTCGCTCACCCTGGCAGGCGAGCTGGAGGAGGCGATCGGAATCACCCCGGGCACCATCGTCGTCGCCTCCCATGACCGCTGGCTGCGGCGCCGCTGGTCGGGTCCGGAGCACCGTCTCGTGCCCTGAGCCGCGGGCGGGCCACTTGCGGGCGAAACCCTGTGGATGAGCAGAGTTATCCACAGGCGCCGAGATCGTCGTTGTCGTCCTCGACGGGCCATGGTGCCGTTGACCCATGACCGACAAGATTCCGTACGCTCCAGTCCTCCGCACCCAGGCCGACGTCGAGGCCGCCTGGCGACGCCTGATCAATCCACTCGGCTGGCCCGAGCCGCGGCTGTGGTTCATGCTCGTCGGGGCAGACGGCGTTCCGTTCCCACAGCTGTGCCAGATCGAGCAGGTGCCTGTCGAGATCGGAGACGACGGTGCGGGCAATGTCGCCGCGATGCTGCACGACCTGATCGATGAGCTGGGTCTCGACCGGGTCGAGCTCCTGCTGTGCCGGCCGGGCGGTGGACCACCGAGTCAGTCGGACCGGAAGAACGCCGCCCATCTCTACGGAGCGTGTGCGGTGGCAGCGGTGCCGGTCGACGTCATCCATCTCGCGACCGACCAAGACTTCTGGCCGGTCCCGTTGGACGAACTCGGCGAGCTCAGAACTCCAGCGTGACCTTCGTGTCGCCGAGCTCGCGCGAGACGATGCTGTCGAACTCCGCCGATGCGGCCTCACGCTCGACGAGGTCACGCAGCGCGTGGTCGATCGCAGCCTGGTTGGTCGTCGTCCCGGCGATCTTCCTCGCCTCGGCCAACAGCTCTTCGTCGATGCTGATCGACGTCTCGGTCATTGCGTACCCCCGCACGGAAATCTGGATGAAACATCGAAACGCTAGCGGTGCACAACCATGCAACGCAATGACCTGCGACAACCGTCACATCGTGTCGCACTCACCCGGCGGCGCACTTGGCCCGGGATGTCGGTGCTCGCCTCTATGGTCCACAACCATGAGCCCGGAGGACCGACTGCTGACCGACATCACGTTCATGGTGGACTCGATCGAGCCGATGGACTCGGTCGAAAGCGGCCACATCGCCGACGCGTCGGCCTGGTTGTGCGTGACCAATGACGTCTTCCGGCGCACCACCGCTCCGACCGAGCCGGCCAAGCACCTGGTCTCCTACTTCCTGCTCGTCGACCCGGTCAGCGGCCACATCCTGCTGGGCGACCACCGCAAGTCGGGCCTGTGGCTGCCGTCGGGAGGTCACGTCGAGCCGGGAGAGGACCCCGCCGACACCGTGCGTCGGGAGTGCCTCGAGGAACTGGGCGTCGAGGCACGGTTCCGCCCCGATCTCGGGCCGCGGCCGTTGTTCATCACTGTGACCACGACCCGGCCCGACCGCCCGGACCCGCACACCGACGTCAGCCTCTGGTTCGTGCTCGCCCACGACCACCAGGTCCCGTTGGAGCCGGACGAGCGGGAGTACGCCGGTGTGCGCTGGTGGACACCTTCCGAGATCTGCGCCGCCGACCCGGGGCTGTTCGACCCGCACATGGGTCGGATGCTCGACAAGCTGAAGACCCTCGGCGCCTGAGCGTCACTCAGGACCACTCAACTCCTGCTGGAGCCGCTCGATACTCGGGAGACTGGCCCGCAACTGATACTCGGCTACTCCGAGCGGCTGGGTTGAACCGCGCAGCGAGTACTCCGCGACGACCTGGTTGCGGCTCTGGCACAGCAGGATCCCGATCGTCGGAGCATCGTCGGGATGTGCCATCTCTCCGTCGACCGCCGCGAGATAGAAGTTGAGCTGCCCGAGGTGCTCGGGCCTGAACTTCCCGGCCTTGAGCTCGATGACGACGTAACAGCGCAGCCTCAGGTGATAGAAGAGCAGGTCGATGAAGAAGTCCTCTCCACCGACCTCGAGGGACACCTGACGCCCGACGTACGCGAACCCGACCCCGAGCTCGACCAGGAACTCGGTGACGTGGTCGACCAGCGCCTTCTCGATCTCGCGCTCCCTGGCTTCGCCGCCGACGCCGAGAAACTCGAAGTTGTAGGGGTCCTTGACGATCTCTTGAGCAAGGTCAGACGCTGTCGGCGGGAGCGTACGTTCGAAGTTGCTGATCGCTCGACCAGATCGCTCAAGGGTCCGGAGGCTGATGTGATGGACGAGCACGGCCCGGGACCAGCCGTGTTCGAGTGCAGCGGCGGCGTACGCCAGCCGTTCATCGGTGTTCTTCAGCTTGCTGAGCAACTCGATGTTGTGGCCCCAGGACAAATTGTCCAACGGGCGTTGGACAATTGCCTCCCGGGTCCAGGCCGCTGCGAACGAGCGCATATACATCAGGTTTGCGCGTGAGAATCCGGTCATCCCCGGGAAAGCCTGCCGCAGATCGCCGGCGAGTCGTTCGACGATCTTGCTACCCCAGCCTTCGGCTTCTTGCTTGACGACGATCTCGTGGCCGATGTCCCAGTAGAGCCGGATCATGGCTGCGTTGAGCGCGACTGCCGCCTGTTGTTGCGCGCTGCGGATATGGGTCTTGAGATCGTTAAGCCAGGTGGCGTAGCCGTCGGGCAGCGAAACAGAGTCGGTCATGGTCGTTCTCCTTGGGGGCGTACGAATCACCGCCTGCGATTGCAGGCGGTACGTTCGCCGCTCCTGGAGGCGCCTGTGGCGCTATTACTTACCCTCGCGACTGGCGGCCCCTTCTCGCAGACCTGGCTGGCCCGGTACTTCGGAGTGATCGCCTGAGTTGCCTTGATTAGATCATCTGTTCGTCGCTGGAGAGAGAAGGCGCGGCCCGGGCGAGGCGGTCGACGATTCGCAAGGCATCAGGTAGGCGGGCGGAGCCGGCCATGGTGCGTACCAGGTGAGCGGCATCTGCCAGCGGGATTCCGGCGGCCGTGACGTACAGCGGCCTCGTCGAGGTACCGCGGAGGACGGGCTCGGCGTGGGTGGCGGCGCGGAAGCTGGTCTTGGCGACGCCGATGACCGCCGGCGCGAGCCCCGCGTCCCAGACATGCCGCCCCAGGCCGGGCCGTCCGGTCGGGTCGAGGTCGACGTAGCCGTCGACGATGAGTACGTCGAGCGGGTCGGCCTCGGCGAGGACGGCCGTCAAGGCGGGCAGCTCTCGTTCGTAGAACCTGCCAGGGGCGTAGTCGGCGACGCTATCGAGCCAGGCCGTACGTTGCCCGATGATCGAGCCGAACTCAGCGTCGTCACTCACCACCAGGGCGGCATGCCCCCCACCGGATGGCGGGTAGTGGACGTCGGTCGCACCGAACCTCGTCGTCACGGTCACAGAATAGGGCGGCCGGGTGGAACACCGGTGAGTCGCGCATCAAGCGCATGCCAGGATGGAGTCGAGAAGGACCGATGTGGGTCCGTGAACGCAAGGGTTAGAGATGACGGACGCAGCGTGGTACCCGGACCCGACCGGACAGGCCGAGCTTCGCTACTACGACGGGAGCCAGTGGACCGAGCACGTTTCCACGGGCGGGCAGCAGTCGACGGCGCCCCTGACGCCGCCTCAGGCCACTGTGGAGCAGGAGGCGCCGACGCAGGTCGGGTCGGCGCAGGCAGTGCAGGCTGCGTACGGTGAGAGCGCCCAGGCGCAGCCGGCCCAAGCCGCGTCCGGCCAGTACGGTCAGCAGGCCGCCCAGTACGGGCAGCAGCCTGCGCAGGCCCAGCCCACCGGCGACCCGTTCGCCGGAATCTCGGGTGACCTGATCGACGGCCGCTTCGCCGAGATCCAGGGCGACGGCGCGGTGCTGCAGAACAAGAGGCTCCTGCGCGTACGCGTCGGGGAGCCCTTCCAGGCGCGCCAGGGCTCGATGGTGGCCTACCAGGGCAACGTGCAGTTCAAGTACCAGGGCGGCGGCGTGGGGAAGTTCCTCAAGAAGGCCGTGACCGGTGAGGGCCTCAGCCTGATGGGTGTCGAGGGTCAGGGTGACGTCTTCCTGGCCGACGCGGCCAAGGAGGTCCACATCCTCCAGCTGAACAACTCCGGGATCTCGATCAACGGTGACCACGTGCTCGCCTTCTCCGGCGGCCTGCAGTGGAACATCGAGCGGGTCCAGGGCGCCGGCATGCTCACCGGCGGTCTCTTCAACACCACGCTGCGCGGCACCGGCTGGATCGCCGTCACCACCGAGGGTGACCCGGTCGTCCTCAACGCCGGCGATGCGCCGACCTTCACCGACACCAACGCGGTCGTCGGCTGGTCGCTCGGCCTGCAGACCAGCCTGCAGAAGTCGTTGACCGCCGGTGCGCTCATCGGCCGCGGCAGCGGCGAGGCGTTCCAGGTGGCCTTCCACGGCCAGGGATTCGTCATCGTGCAGCCCTCCGAGGGCGGGGTCGTGCCGCCCCACTCGCACAGCTGAGCCCGACCGCAGAGCGGCGAATGCCGCGTACGTCACAGTGCTGGCGTACGCGGCGGACGCCAACTGCCGTCAACCGGCATCTGCTTGATACTGTCACCAGCAAGTTGACCGACATCCTTTAAGCACCGTCCCGTGAGGCGGAGAAGGAGGTACGGCGTGCCGCTGCATGCCCACAAAGAAGCACTCCTCGTACTCGAGGATGGTCGATCGTTCCGGGGGGAGTCGTTCGGTGCCGAGGGTGAGACCTTCGGCGAGGCGGTCTTCTCCACCGGTATGACGGGCTACCAGGAGACGCTGACCGACCCGAGCTACCACCAGCAGGTGGTCGTGATGACCGCCCCGCACGTCGGCAACACCGGCGTGAACGACGAGGACCCCGAGTCCCGTCGGATCTGGGTGGCCGGCTATGTCGTACGCGACCCAGCCCGGGTCCCCTCCAACTGGCGTGCCCAGCGCACCCTCGACGACGACCTCCGCGACCAGTCCGTGGTCGGCATCAGCGGGATCGACACCCGCGCCCTGACCCGCCACCTGCGTGAGCGCGGCGCGATGCGGGTCGGGATCTCCACGATCGAGACCGACCCCGAGGTCCTGCTGAAGAAGGTGCTCGCCAGCGCCGAGATGAGCGGTGCGAACCTCTCCGACGCGGTCAGCACCCAGGAGGCGTACGTCGTCCCCGCCAAGGGCGAGAAGCGGTTCACCGTCGCGGCCCTCGACCTGGGCATCAAGGAGATGACCCCGCAGCGGATGGCAGAGCGCGGCATCGAGGTCCACGTCCTCCCGGCGACAGCGACCCTCGAGGACGTCCTCGCCATCAATGCCGAATCTGGGGGCATCGACGGACTCTTCTACTCCAACGGCCCCGGCGACCCGGCCGCGACCACCGGCCAGGTGGAGCTGCTCAAGGCGGCCCTCGCCGAGAACATCCCCTACTTCGGGATCTGCTTCGGCAACCAGCTCTTCGGCCGCGCGCTCGGTTTCGGGACGTACAAGCTGAAGTACGGTCACCGCGGGATCAACCAGCCGGTCATGGACCTCACCACCCGCAAGGTCGAGGTGACCGCCCACAACCACGGCTTCGCCGTCGACGCCCCGATCGGCGAGGAGACCACGACGCCCTACGGCATCGCGACCGTCTCCCACGTCAACCTCAACGACGACTGCGTCGAGGGCCTCGAGCTCAAGGACGCCGAGACGGGGAAGCTGAAGGGCTTCTCGGTCCAGTACCACCCGGAGGCAGCGGCCGGCCCGCACGATGCCGCCTACCTCTTCGACCGGTTCATCTCTCTCATGGCGAAGGAGGTCTGAGCGATGCCCAAGCGCGAGGACATCAAGTCCGTGCTCGTGATCGGCTCCGGGCCGATCGTCATCGGCCAGGCCTGCGAGTTCGACTACTCCGGCACCCAGGCCTGTCGCGTCCTGCGCGAGGAGGGGATCCGGGTCGTCCTGGTCAACTCCAACCCGGCCACGATCATGACCGACCCGGAGTTCGCCGACGCGACCTACGTCGAGCCGATCACCCCGGAATTCGTCGAGAAGGTCATCGCCAAGGAGCGCCCCGACGCTCTCCTGGCCACCCTCGGCGGCCAGACCGCGCTCAACTGCGCGGTGGCGCTGGACGAGCGCGGGATCCTGGAGAAGTACGACGTCGAGCTGATCGGCGCGAGCATCGACGCCATCCAGCGCGGTGAGAACCGCGAGGAGTTCAAGAAGATCGTCGCCGAGCTCGGCGGCGAGAGCGCGAAGTCGGTCATCTGCCACAGCATCGACGACCTGCTCGCCGGCGCCGAGCAGCTCGGCTACCCGGTGGTCATCCGGCCGAGCTTCACCATGGGTGGCTCGGGCTCGGGCTTCGCGTACAACGAGACCGAGCTGCGGCGCCTGGGTGGCGCCGGCCTCGCGGCCAGCCCCACCACCGAGGTGCTCCTGGAGGAGTCCATCCTCGGCTGGAAGGAGTACGAGCTCGAGGTCATGCGCGATCGCAAGGACAACTCGGTCATCGTCTGCTCGATCGAGAACCTCGACCCGATGGGCGTGCACACCGGCGACTCGATCACCGTCGCCCCGGCGTTGACGCTGACCGACCGCGAGTACCAGAAGCTGCGCGACCTGGCGATCGGCATCATCCGCGCCGTCGGCGTGGACACCGGCGGCTGCAACATCCAGTACGCCGTCAACCCGGCCGACGGCCGGATCATCGTCATCGAGATGAACCCCCGCGTCTCGCGCTCCTCCGCGCTGGCGTCCAAGGCGACCGGCTACCCGATCGCCAAGATCGCCGCGAAGGTCGCGATCGGCTACACCCTCGACGAGATCGAGAACGACATCACCGCCGGGCCGAACGGCTCGACCGCGGCGTCGTTCGAGCCGACCCTCGACTACGTCGTCGTCAAGGTCCCGCGCTTCGCCTTCGAGAAGTTCCCGGGCGCCGACACGACCCTGACCACCCACATGAAGAGCGTGGGCGAGGCGATGGCGATCGGCCGCAACTTCACCGAGGCCCTCCAGAAGGCGCTGCGAAGCCTGGAGAAGCCCGAGGCGGTCTTCGACTGGACCCAGGAGGTCGTCGAGCTCGACAAGCCCGCGCTGCTGGAGGAGATCAAGGTCCCCACCGACGGCCGGCTCAAGCGGGTCATGGACGCGATCCGCTCCGGTGCGACTGCGGAGGAGATCTTCGAGAGCACCAAGATCGACCCCTGGTTCATCGACCAGCTCTTCCTGATCAACGAGATCGCCCAGGAGATCATCGCGGCGCCCGAGCTGACCGCCGACGTGCTCCGCTACGCCAAGCGCCACGGTTTCTCCGACTACCAGCTCGGCAAGATGCGCGGCATGACCGCCGACGTGGTCCGAGGCGTACGCCACGCGCTGAACATCCGCCCGGTCTACAAGACGGTCGACACCTGTGCGGCCGAGTTCGAGGCGCGTACGCCCTACCACTACTCCTCCTACGACGAGGAGACCGAGGTCGCGCCCCGGGAGAAGGAGGCCGTGATCATCCTCGGCTCCGGACCCAACCGGATCGGGCAGGGGATCGAGTTCGACTACTCCTGCGTGCACGCCTCCCTCGCGCTCAGCGAAGCCGGCTACGAGACCGTCATGGTCAACTGCAACCCGGAGACGGTCTCCACCGACTACGACACCTCCGACCGGCTCTACTTCGAGCCGCTCACCCTGGAGGACGTGCTCGAGATCGTCCACGCCGAGCAGCAGGCCGGACCGGTGGTCGGGGTCATCTGCCAGCTCGGCGGCCAGACCCCGCTCGGGCTCGCGCAGGCGCTCAAGGACAACGGCGTGCCGATCGTCGGCACCAGCCCCGAGGCCATCCACCTCGCCGAGGAGCGCGGTGCCTTCGGCCGGGTGCTCCACAAGGCCGGCCTGGTCGCGCCGAAGCACGGCATGGCCACCACGTTCAACGAGGCCCGCGAGATCGCCGCCGAGATCGGCTACCCGGTCCTGGTGCGTCCCTCCTACGTCCTCGGCGGGCGCGGCATGCAGATCGTCTACGACGACGAGGCGCTGCGCTCCTACATCGAGGCCGCGACCGAGGTCACCCCGGACAAGCCGGTGATGGTCGACAAGTTCGTCGACGACGCCGTCGAGATCGACGTCGACGCCCTCTTTGACGGCACCGAGCTGTTCCTGGGCGGCGTGATGGAGCACATCGAGGAGGCCGGGATCCACTCCGGTGACTCCTCCTGCGCGCTGCCGCCGATCACCCTCGGCGCCGCCGAGGTCGAGCGCATCCGCGTGGCCACCCTGGCGATCGCCGAAGGCGTGGGCGTACGCGGCCTGCTCAACATCCAGTACGCCCTCGGCTCCGACGTGCTCTACGTCATCGAGGCCAACCCGCGCGCCTCCCGCACCGTCCCGTTCGTCTCCAAGGCGACCGCGACCCCGCTGGCCAAGGCCGCGGCGCGGGTGATGCTCGGCGAGTCGATCGCGGAGCTGCGTACGGCCGGTGTGCTCCCGGCGACCGGCGACGGTGGGGCGCTGCCGCCCAACCAGCCGATCGCGGTCAAGGAAGCGGTCATGCCGTTCAACCGGTTCCGCACCCCGGAGGGTCAGCAGGTCGACACCGTGCTCGGCCCGGAGATGAAGTCGACCGGCGAGGTGATGGGACTCGACTCCGACTTCGGCCGCGCCTTCGCCAAGAGCCAGGCCGGTGCGTTCGGTCCGCTGCCGACCCAGGGCCGGATCTTCGTCTCGATGGCCAACCGCGACAAGCGCACCATGATCTTCCCGATCAAGGTGCTCGCCGACCACGGCTTCGAGATCTTCGCGACCGAGGGCACCGCCGAGGTGCTGCGCCGTAACGGCGTGCCCTCGCGGCTGATGCGCAAGCACTCCGAGGGCACCGGACCCGATGGTGAGAAGACGACCGTCCAGCGGATCCTCGACGGCGAGGTCGACCTGGTCATCAACACCCCCAACGGCACCTCCAACGCCAGGTCCGCCCGGATGGACGGCTACGAGATCCGCACCGCCGCGGTGATGGCGAACATCGCCTGCATCACCACGGTCCAGGGCCTCGGCGCCGCCGTGCAGGGCATCGAGGCGCTGCGGCGCGGTGAGATCGACGTACGCAGCCTGCAGGAGTGGCGCGACGTCGTCGGCCACCACGACGGCGGGGTGTCCGCCACATGAAGGCCTACCGGACCCTGTTCGACAAGGTACTGACGAAGACGGATCCGGAGCGTGCCCACCAGCAGGCGTTCGCCGCGATCCGTGCGGCCGGCCCGGCGCTGTCCAGGACACGTACGCCGGGATCCCCGGTGCACGCGATGGGGCTCACCTTCCCGAACGTGATCGGCCTGGCCGCGGGCTTCGACAAGAACGCGGTCGGCATCGACGCGCTGGGCGGGCTCGGCTTCGGGCACGTGGAAATCGGCACGGTCACGGGGGAGGGGCAGCCGGGCAACCCGGCGCCGCGCCTCTTCCGGCTGCCCGCCGACCGTGCGGTGATCAACCGGATGGGCTTCAACAACGACGGCGCCGAGGCGGTCGCGGCCAGGCTGGCGAGCCGCGTGGAGCGCCGTGGCACGGCGGCCGGCGGGCCGGTTCTCGGCATCAACATCGGCAAGACGAAGCTCGTCCCGGAGGACGACCAGGCGGCCGTCGAGGCCGACTACGCCAAGTCGGCCCGGTTGCTGGCTCCGTACGCCGACTACCTGGTGGTCAACGTCTCCTCGCCCAACACGCCCGGCCTGCGCAGCCTGCAGTCGGTCGAGAAGCTGCAGCCGCTGCTGGAGCACGTCCGCTCCATCGCCGACCAGGTCACCAAGCACCGGGTCCCGCTGCTGGTCAAGATCGCGCCCGACCTGGCGGACTCCGACGTCGTCGAGGTCGCCGACCTGGCCGGCGCGATCGGCCTGGACGGGATCATCGCGACCAACACCACCATCGGCCGCGAGCACCTCGCCTCGGCGCCCGCCGAGATCACCGCGGCGGGCGACGGCGGTCTCTCCGGCGCCCCGCTCAAGGCGCGTGCGCTCGACGTCCTGCGGCTGCTCCGCAGCCGGGTCAGCCCCGAGATGACCCTCGTCGGGGTCGGTGGCATCGCCACCGTCGAGGACGCCCGCGAGCGCCTCGCCGCCGGTGCCGACCTGCTCCAGGGCTACACCGGGTTCATCTACGAAGGTCCCGGCTACGCCCGCCGGATCGCGAACGGAGTTGCTCGATGAGCTTCGGTGCCCGCTACGCCGCCGCCCTTGCCGAGCGGGGGCGGCTCTGCGCCGGGATCGACCCGCACGCCTCGCTGCTCCTCGACTGGGGCCTGAACGACGACCTCGCCGGCCTGGAGAGGTTCGCCCTGACCGCGGTCGAGGGCCTGGCCCCCTATGTCCCCGTCGTGAAGCCGCAGAGCGCGTTCTACGAGCGTTTCGGCTCGCGCGGCGTCGCGGTGCTGGAGCGGGTCATCGCCGAGTCGAAGGCCGCCGGCGCGCTGGTGCTCCTCGACATCAAGCGCGGTGACATCGGCTCCACCAGCCAGGCGTACGCCGACGCCTACCTCGATCCCGCGAGCCCGCTCGGCAGCGACGCGGTGACCGTGAGCCCCTACCTCGGCTTCGGCTCGCTGACCCCGTTCGTCGAGACGGCCACGAAGTTCGACGCCGGGCTGTTCGTGCTCGCGCTGACCTCCAACAAGGAGGGCCCCGAGGTGCAGCACGCGACGGTCGAGGACGGGCGTAGCGTCGGCCGGGTCATGCTCGACCACCTGCGCCGGCTGAACGAGGCCGAGACTCCGCTGGGCTCCTTCGGTGCGGTCGTCGGTGCGACGATCGACGGATCGGACGGTGCGGGGGTGGCGTACGACTTCGGGTTCAACGGACCGATCCTGGCTCCGGGCTTCGGTGAGCAGGGCGGCACCCCGGGCGACCTCGCCCGGATCTTCGGGTCCGCCAACGCCAACGTGGTCGCCAGCACCAGCCGCGGACTGCTGCGCAAGGGCCCGGACGTGGCCGCGCTGCGCGACGAGGCCCTGAGGCTGCGAGACGAGCTCGGCTGAGACACTGGCGCCATGACCAGTCTCCGGATGGCCGCTCAGCTCCTCGTCCTGCCGATCCTCGCCACGGGCCTGAGCTCGTGCGGTGATCCGATCGACGACTACTGCGAGTCACTCAGAGGCCACCAGGAGCAGCTGACGAACACCCTGGGGGAGGACGGCACCGGCGGGCTGATCGCCGCCCTGCCGATCTTCGAGGACCTCGAGCGCAACGCGCCCGACGACATCGCGAAGGACTGGAAGACGCTCACGGGGGCGATCTCGGGGCTCAGCACGGCTCTGGAGGACGCCGGCGTCTCGGCCGACGACTTCGAGAACGGCGAGCCGCCCGAGGGCGTCAGCGAAGCCGAGGCGAAGAAGATCGCCGACGCGGCCACGAAGGTGAGCAGCACGAAGACGCAGGAGGCGTCCGTACGCGTCCAGCAGCAGGCCCGGGACGTGTGTCACACGTCCTTGACCCTGTGAACCGAATGGACACCAGTTAGGCGACCCCGATTGCCGCCCCGGCAACGTAATGGCTAGATTGGCGCGAGCGCTTACTTTCAGCGCTCAGCCGGGGGGCACGATCCCTGTACCGCGCGACCCGGTTGCCCTGTCGACTACACATTGATCGTGAAAGGGAGTCTTCGTGGCTCTGCCTCCGGACATCACCCCTGAACAGCGCGCTGCCGCGCTCGTCAAAGCCGCGGCTTCGCGCCAGGAGAGGGCTGCTGTCAAGAACAAGGTCCGCACTGGCGGCATGTCCGTCCTCGAGGTCATCGAGGAAGGGAAGAAGAACGAGGTCGTCGGCAAGATGAAGGTCATCGACCTGCTGACCTCCCACCCCGGCCTCGGTGAGGTGCGGGCAACCCAGATGATGGAGCGTCTCGGCATCGCGATGAGCCGCCGTGTGCAGGGCCTCGGCCCCAAGCAGGTGGCCGCGCTGGTCGAGGAGTTCGCTCGCCGATGAGTCTGATGACGGACGAGAAGACCCCGGCCGGCGCCGGCGAAGGCCACGAGAAGCGACTGGTCGTCCTGGCCGGTCCGACTGCGGTCGGCAAGGGCACCGTCTCCGCGGCGGTGCGCGACGACCACCCCGAGGTCTTCTTGTCCGTCTCGGCGACCACCCGGAAGCCTCGCGCGGGCGAGGTCAACGGGGTGCACTACCTGTTCGTCTCCGACGAGGAGTTCGACGCGATGATCGCCGGTGGCGAGCTCCTGGAGTGGGCCACGGTCCACAACATGGCCCGCTACGGCACTCCTCGTGGTCCCGTCGACAAGGCGCTGGCCGAGGGACGCCCGGCGATGCTCGAGATCGACCTGCAGGGCGCCCGGCTCGTGCGCGAGACCATGCCCGAGGCGATCTTCGTCTTCCTGGCCCCGCCGAGCTGGGACGAGCTCGTACGCCGGCTGGTCGGTCGAGGCACCGAGACCGAGGCCGAGCGGGAGCGCCGCCTGGAGACAGCACGGGTCGAGCTGGCGGCGGAGAAGGAGTTCGACGTCACGATCGTGAACCACGAAGTTCATCAGGCAGCCGATGAGTTGGTAACCTTGATGACGCTCGGGCTTCCGAGCAAGAAATCCGACCAAGCCGACAAGTGAGGCTCACGTGGCTGCCCCTCAGATCGACGCCCAGGGCGTGACCAACCCCTCGATCGACGACCTGCTGACGAAGACCGACAGCAAGTACAAGCTGGTTCTCTACAGCGCCCAGCGGGCTCGCCAGATCAACGCCTACTACTCCCAGCTCGGCGAAGGCCTCCTCGAGTACGTCGGCCCCCTGGTCGACACCCACGTTCAGGAGAAGCCCCTCTCGATCGCGCTGCGCGAGATCAACGAGGACCTGCTGACCTGCGAGGACATCGACCCGGCCGAGCTGGCCGCCCAGGCTGCGGCTCAGGCTGCCGCTGCCGAGGCGCCTGCCGGCGACGCCTGATCGTCCAGGTCCTCCGCTGTCCACCAACAGCACCACTTCGGCCGCTCCCCTCGAGGGGGAGCGGCCGCGCGTGGTCTTAGGGGTCGCCGGCGGCATCGCCGCCTACAAAGCGGCCGAGCTGCTACGCCGGTTCACCGAGTCCGGCCATGACGTGACCGTGGTCCCCACGGCCGCCGCCCTCGAGTTCGTCGGCGCCCCCACCTGGGCGGCGCTGTCGGGCAAGGAGATCGCCACCGGCGTCTTCGAGAACATCACCGAGGTCCCGCACGTACGCATCGGGCAGCAGGCCGACCTCGTCGTGGTCGCGCCCGCGACCGCCAACACGCTCGCCCGCGCGGCCCACGGCCTCGCGGACGATCTGCTCAGCAACGTACTGCTCACCGCGCGCTGCCCGGTCGTGTTCGCCCCGGCGATGCACACCGAGATGTGGGAGCACCCGGCGACCCAGGCCAACGTCGCCACCCTGCGCGAGCGCGGCAACATCGTCATCGAGCCTGCCGAGGGCCGGCTGACCGGCAAGGACACCGGCAAGGGCCGCCTGCCCGAGCCGGCCGAGATCTTCGAGCTCTCCCGTGCCGTCCTCGCCCATGGCGGGCGTGCCGACCTCGTCGGTCATCGCGTCGTCGTCTCCGCCGGCGGCACCCGGGAGTACCTGGACCCGGTCCGCTTTCTCGGCAACCGCTCGTCCGGGCTCCAGGGCTATGCCATCGCCCGGGCCGCGGCCGCCCGCGGTGCCGAGGTGACCCTGGTCGCCGCCAACGTGACCCTGCCCGACCCGGCCGGCCTGAAGGTCGTACGTGTCGGCACGACCGCCGAGCTGCGCGACGCCGTGGTCTCCGCGGCCACCGGTGCGGACGCGGTCGTCATGGCCGCCGCCCCTGCCGACTTCCGGCCGACCGGGGTGAGCGAGGCCAAGATCAAGAAGGCCGCCGACGGGTCGGCGCCGACGATCGAGCTGATGCAGAACCCCGACATCCTGGCCGAGATCTCCCACCACCGGACCAAGCCCGGTCAGGTGATCGTGGGATTCGCGGCGGAGACGGGCGACGAGACCGGCTCGGTGCTCGAGCTCGCCACGGCCAAGCTGAAGCGGAAGGGCTGCGACCTGCTCGTCGTCAACGACGTCAGCGGCGGCGCGGTCTTCGGCAGCGAGGTCAACAAGGCAGTCATCCTGGGCGCCGACGGAGGCCACGTCGACGTGCAGGAAGGGGCGAAATCCGCCCTCGCAGAGGTGATCTGGGACCAGATCTCCTTACGCCTGGATGAACAACGTACAAACTGACGACACGCCACGCGCCACGATGAGGACCACCCCAACGGTCCTGGGGTTCGGGGTCTATGTTTGTCGACCAGAACGATTGACGTTTGCCTACCTGTTCAACCCACACGAACCTTTGAAACGGAGCTACACGTGACCGGACGTCTCTTCACGTCGGAGTCGGTGACCGAGGGGCACCCGGACAAGATCGCCGACCAGATCAGCGACACCGTGCTCGACTACCTGCTCGAGCACGACCCCAAGAGCCGGGTGGCTGTCGAGACCCTGCTCACCACCGGCCTCGTCGTCGTCGCCGGCGAGGTGACCACCGACGCGTACGCGCCGGTCGCCCAGCTCGTGCGCCAGAAGATCCTGGACATCGGCTACGACTCCTCCCTCAAGGGCTTCGACGGCCACTCCTGCGGTGTCCAGGTCGCCATCGGCGCCCAGAGCCAGGACATCGCCCAGGGCGTCGACACCGCCGAGGAGCACCGCCTGGACAGCTCGGTCGACGAGCTCGACCTGCAGGGCGCCGGCGACCAGGGCCTGATGTTCGGCTACGCCTGCGACGACACGCCCGAGCTGTTCCCGCTGCCCATCAAGATGGCGCAGACGCTGGCCGAGAAGCTGACCGCGGTCCGCAAGGACGGCACGCTGGACTACCTGCGTCCCGACGGCAAGACCCAGGTCACCATCGAGTACGACGACGAGGGCCGCGCCGTGCGTGTGGACACCGTCGTCCTCTCGACGCAGCACGCCGAGGAGACCACCCAGGAGCAGCTGCACGCCGACATCAAGAAGTACGTCATCGAGCCGGTGCTCGAGCAGTTCAAGTCGTCGGTTCCCTTCGACGGCTACAAGCTCCACATCAACCCGACCGGCCGCTTCGTGGTCGGTGGTCCAATGGGCGACGCCGGTCTGACCGGCCGCAAGATCATCGTCGACACCTACGGCGGCATGGCCCGCCACGGCGGCGGCGCCTTCTCGGGCAAGGACCCGTCGAAGGTCGACCGGTCGGCTGCGTACGCCATGCGCTGGGTGGCCAAGAACATCGTCGCCGCGGGCCTGGCCCGTCGCGCCGAGGTCCAGGTCGCCTACGCCATCGGCAAGGCCCAGCCCGTCGGCGTCTTCGTGGAGACCTTCGGCACCCACACCGTGCCCGAGGCCAACATCCAGAAGGCCGTCCTCGAGGTCTTCGACCTCCGCCCGGCCGCGATCCTGCGCGACCTCGACCTGCTCCGCCCGATCTACGCCAAGACCGCTGCGTACGGTCACTTCGGCCGCGAGCTTCCCGAGTTCACCTGGGAGCGCACCGACCGCGCCGACGCGCTCAAGGCTGCTGCTGGCGCCTGACGTAGGAATACCCGGTTAACCGGGTATTCCTGCACTTCTCTGGCGTTGCAACACCTGAGAAGTGCAGGAAAAGCCTGAGAAGTCCGGCGCCCGTCCCACCAGAGACGGGCGCCGGCGGCGTTTTCGAGGGGTCGGCGCCGTGGAGGTGTCGGCGGCGGCTGGTAGAAATGACCACTGTGAGCCGGGGACCGCAGGAGGCAGCCGGGGCAGCCGAGCTTGAGCTGCCCGGGCTGGTTCGCGACCGGGTCAAGGAGGGGCGGGCGAAGGCGGCGGCGACGCGGGCACGAAAGGCCGCGGAGGCGTCGATCGCCGAGGTCGATCCGGTCGCCAAGGTCTTGGTCGACCTGCCGATGGCCCACCTGGACCGGCCCTTCGATTACGCGGTCCCGGCCTCGATGGACGAGGAGGCGCAGCCCGGGGTCCGGGTGAAGGTGCGGTTCGGCCCCAAGGACGTTGACGGTTTCGTCGTGGGGCGGGCGGAATCCTCCGAGCACGCGAACCTGCAGCCGCTCAAGCGGGTCGTCAGCTCCGAGCCGGTGCTCACGCCGCAGGTGGCCGCGCTGAGCGAGTCGGTCGCCCGGCGCTACGCGGGTGCCCGGGCCGACGTGCTCCGGCTGGCGATCCCGCCCCGGCACGCCTCGACCGAGAAGGAACCCTCAGCGGTCGCCCCGGCCGGGCGGCCCTTCGACGCCGCGGCCGCGGCCGCGGCCTGGGCGGGTCACGAGCCGGCGGGCGCGTTCCTACGACATCTGGCCTCCGGCGGTGCGCCGCGCGCGGTCTGGCACGCCGCGGCCGGCACCGACCACGCCGACCTGATCGCTCACGCCACCGCGACGACGCTCGCCTCCGGACGCGGCGCGCTGGTCGTGGTGCCGGACTGGAAGGACCTCGCCCGTCTCGACACCGCGATGACCAAGGTGCTGGGGGAGGGGCAGCATGCCGTGCTGGCCGCCGACGCCGGGCCGGCCTCGCGCTACCGGGAGTTCCTGCGGGTCGCCCGGGGCGCGGTGAAGGTGGCGATCGGCACCCGCGCGGCCGCCTTCGCACCGGTACGCGACCTCGGGCTGGTGGTCGTCTGGGATGACGGCGACGACCTGCTCGCCGAGCAGCGCTCGCCCTACCCACACGCGCGCGACGTACTGCTGCTGCGCGCCGAGCAGGAGCAGGCGGCCGCGCTCGTGGGTGGCTTCGCGCGGACGGTGGAGGCTGGGTTCCTGGCCGAGACCGGCTGGGCGCAGGAGATCCGGCCCACCCGGGCGCTGGCCCGCGAGCGGGTGAGCATCGAGATCACCGGCGACACCGACTTCGACCTCGAGAAGGACCCGCTCACCCGCGCCTCCCGCGTGCCTCGCGAGGCGCACGAGATCATCCGGGCGGCACTAGCCACCGGACCTGTCCTGCTACAGACGCCGCGGCGCGGATACGCGGCCTCGCTGGCCTGCGACCGATGCCGTACGCCGGCCAGGTGCTCGGCCTGCCAAGGGCCGCTGCAGCTCGGCGGACCGGCCGCGCCGCCGACGTGCGGCTGGTGCGGTCACGTCGAGTCGGCTTGGGCGTGCGGAGCCTGCGGCGGGTTCGGGCTGCGGGCGCCGATCATCGGCGAGGCGCGTACGGCGGAGGAGATGGGCCGCTCCTTCGCCGGGGTCCGGGTGGTGACCTCCTCAGCGGGGGCGGTCAAGCAGACGGTGCCGGGCACACCGGCGATCGTGGTCGCCACCATCGGCGCCGAGCCCGTCGCCGAGGGCGGCTATGCCGGGGTGCTGCTGCTCGACACCTGGCTGTTGCTGGGGCGGCCGGACCTGCGTACGGACGAGGAGGCGCTGCGCCGCTGGAGCAACGCCGCGGGACTGGTGCGGCCCGGTGGGCGGGTGCTGGTCGTCGGCGACCCGGCGCTGTCGGTGCTGCAGGCGCTGGTGCGCTGGGACCAGCCCGGGTTCGCCCAGCGCGAGGCGGCCGCCCGACAGGAGGCCCACCTCCCGCCGGCGTCGCGGCTGGCCACCATCACCGGCACTCCCGGAGCGCTCGACGACGCGCTCACCCTGCTGGCGCTGCCGCCCGGCGCGGAGGTGCTGGGCCCGGTCCCGGCCGAGCCCACATCCACCGGAGAGCCACGCCTGCGTGCGGTCGTACGCGTGCCGCGATCCCTCGGCGTCAAACTCACCGAGGCGCTCGGGGAGCTGCAGCGGGTGCGGTCGGCGCGCAAGCTCGACCCGGTCCGGGTCCAGGTGGATCCGCCGACGCTCTGACCCACGCTCAGCCCACGTATTGTGGTCTCGACACGCTCGACCACCTAGGAGAACAGTGGCAGTCCAGCCCATCCGACTCTTCGGCGACCCCGTGCTGCGCAAGCCAGCGATCGAGGTCGTCGACTTCGACAAGGAGCTGCGCAAGCTCGTTGCCGACCTGACCGACACCATGCTCGAGGCGCCCGGCGCCGGACTGGCCGCTCCCCAGATCGGAGTGAGCCTGCGGGTCTTCACCTGGTACGTCGACGGCGAGGTGGGTCACCTGATCAACCCGGACCTGACCCTGTCGGAGGAGACGCAGGACGGGGGAGAGGGCTGCCTGTCGCTTCCCGACATCACCTTCGACTGCCGCCGGGCACTGTCGGTGGTGGCGAAGGGCTTCAACATGCACGGTGAGCCGGTCACCATCGAGGGCTCCGAGCTGCTCGCCCGAGCCATCCAGCACGAGACCGACCACCTCGACGGCATCCTCTTCATCGACCGGCTCGACGAGGCCGCGCGCAAGGCCGCGATGAAGGAGATCCGGGAGTCGGAGTGGTTCGGCCTGGAGAAGCCCACGGTGAAGGTCTCGCCGCACGCGACGAACGGGTTCGGGTTCTGATGAGGGTCGTCTTCGCAGGTACGCCCGAGGTGGCCGTCCCCTCGCTGGACGCGATCGCCGCCTCGCGCCACGAGCTCGTCGGTGTCGTCACCCGCCCCGATGCCGCCCAGGGGCGCAGCAAGCGGCTGGTGCCCTCGCCGGTGGCCCAGCGCGCCGAGGAGCTGGGGGTGCCGGTGCTCAAGCCGGAGCATCCCCGCGAGCCCGAGTTCCAGGCGGAGCTGAAGGCGCTGGAGCCCGACTGCTGCCCGGTGGTCGCCTACGGTGCGATGCTGCCGCAGTCGGCGCTGGACATCCCGCGGCACGGCTGGGTCAACCTGCACTTCTCGCTCCTGCCCGCCTACCGCGGCGCCGCTCCGGTGCAGCGCGCGGTCTGGGCCGGCGAGGAGATCTCCGGGGCCACCACGTTCCGGATCGTGAAGGCGATGGATGCCGGCCCCGTCTTCGGCACCATGACCCAGGCGCTGGCGCCCGACGAGACCTCCGGGTCGCTCTTCGAGAAGCTCACCGAAGGTGGGGCCCGGCTGCTGGTGTCCACGCTCGACGGCATCGAGGACGGCTCCCTCGAGGCGCGCGAGCAGCCCACCGAAGGCGTCACCTACGCCGACAAGATCACCGTCGAGGACGCCCAGATCGACTGGACGCAGAACGCCGTCGCCATTGACCGCCAGATCCGCGCCTGCACCCCCGCGCCGGGAGCCTGGACCCTGCTCGACGGCGAGCGGTTCAAGGTCGGACCGGTCACGATCGCCGAGGACACGGTGGCTCCCGGGGAGCTCGTCGTCCGCAAGAACGAGGTCCTCGTCGGCACCGGCACCACGGCGGTCCGCCTCGGCCGGGTGAAGGCCTTCGGCAAGAAGGAGATGCCCGCGGCTGACTGGGCCCGCGGCGTACGTCTGGAGTCCGGTGTCGCCTTCGAATAGGTCACAGCCGGGTAGGCGCTCAGGCCCCGGCCGGCGGCCCCAGGGACCGGCTCGATCGGGTCCGCGAGGCAGCACCAAGCCCGCCGATCCGGCTCGGCTCGCCGCGTTCGAGGTGCTGAAGGCGGTGCGGGTCGACGAGGCGTACGCCAACCTGGTGCTGCCCCACGTCCTCGGCCGACTCGGGCTGGAAGGTCGCGACGCGGCCTTCGCCACCGAGCTCGCCTCGGGGACGCTGCGGCAGCAGGGGACGTACGACGCCGTGCTGGCCGCCTGCATCGACCGGCCGCTGGCCAAGGTCGAGGCGAAGGTGCTCGACGTGCTGCGGCTGGGCGCACACCAGGTGCTGTCCATGCGGGTGCCCGACCATGCCGCGATCTCGACCAGCGTCGACCTGACCCGGTCGAAGGTCGGTCAGGGTCCGGCGGGATTCGTCAACGCCGTGCTTCGCAAGGTCACCCGCAAGTCCCTCGACGAGTGGGTCGCCGAGGTGGCGCCCGCGCGCGAGAAGGACCACGATGGCTGGGCCGCGGTCGCCTTCAGCCACCCGCGCTGGGTCGTCCAGCGGCTCGCCGAGGCTGTGGGCCGCGACCAGGTCGACGCGCTGCTCGAGGCTGACAACGTGCCGCCGTCGGTGACGCTCGTTGCTCGTCCCGGGCGGGCGACGGTCGAGGAGCTCGGTGGTGCGCAGACGCCCTACTCGCCCTTCGGAGTCACGCTCGACTCCGGCTCACCGGCCGGGATCGCCGCGGTCGCGGAAGGGCGCGCCGGGGTGCAGGACGAGGGGTCCCAGCTCGTCGCCATCGCTCTTGCCGAGGCCGACCTCGGCCGGCAGGACTCAGGGACGGAGTCGTGGCTGGACCTGTGCGCCGGGCCCGGCGGCAAGTCGGCGCTGCTCGCCGCCCTGGCAGCGCAACAGGGCGCTGCGCTGGTCGCCAACGAGCGCCAGCCGCACCGTGCCGGACTCGTCCTCGCCAACCTGACCAACCGGTCGTCCGGCACGTACGTGGACGGGTCCGCCGGGGTCGTGGCCGGCGACGGGACCAGGCCGCCGTTCAAGGACGCGACGTTCGACCGGGTCCTCGTCGACGCCCCGTGCACCGGCCTGGGAGCGCTGCGCCGCCGTCCGGAGGCACGCTGGCGACGCGCGACAGCCGACCTCGACGTACTCGTCGACCTGCAGCGCTCCCTGCTCGACCGGGCGATCGACCTGACCCGGCCGGGCGGTGTCGTGCTCTACGCCACCTGCTCGCCGGTCTTGGCCGAGACGAAGGGCGTCGTGCAGACCGTGCTCGAGGGCCGATCCGATGTCACCCTCGAGCCGATCGGAGCCACGGCCGGCACGGTGCCCGACAGCGCCGGGCCGATGGCAGGCACCGTGCAGCTGTGGCCACACCGTCACGGCACCGACGCGATGTTCCTGGCGCTGCTGCGGCGCAACCCGTAGCGGCTCAGTCGGTCCACCGGAGCGAGCTCGCGAGCGCCTCGAGCTCGGCGTCGGTGGTGCCCTCCCCGCTCTGGACGCTGATGAAGATGTCGCCGTGGACCGGGGTGATGTAGGAACCCGAGCCGGGGCCGGCCTTGTCGGGGCTGGTGCTCCACACCTGGTAGTCCTTCGCCGCGCGGATCACCAGGCCGGCCACGCCACCGTCCTCGGACGTGCAGGAGGCCTTGTCGTCGATCAGCGACCACTCACACGTCCAACCGGGTGGCTGCTCGACGGGAACCTTGTCGACGAGCCCTTTGCGCGCGCCTTCGGTGGCGATCCTGATGCCGGGATAGTCCTCGAGGAGCGTGTCGTTGCTCCACTTCTGCTCGACCGCGCCGGCCAGCCCGGACAGGACGATCGTGAAGCCGGTCCCGGCGCCCCGAAGACCACTGACCGCCTGCACCGTGATGTCCATCGTCCTCGCCTCGTCGTTGGTGACGACCTGTCCGGTGACACCGTCGCCGAGGTCAAGACTCTGGCCGGAGGCGAGCGGCGCTGCCGACGGCGAGGCCGACGCGGACGGTGCGCCTGCGGCGCCGAGGGGTGCCTGGTCGACCGCGGTCGTGTTCAGGAACTGAGAAAGCCCCAGCCCACCTGCGGCGAAGGCGCCGATGGCCGCAGCGGCGCCGACGGTCACGGTGATGCGCCGGCGGTGCCTGATGCGTGAGCCCGCGCTGATCGCGCCGGCTGAGATCCTGGCGTAGTCGGGGTGCTGGTCGGCGACACGCTCGTGCAGTGCCGTACGGAAGCTGGTCTCTGGGTCGTTCATCGGGTGGTCCTCTCCGGGAAGATGTCCGCAACCAGCGGGCGCAGCCGTTCCAGGGCACGCTTCGAGCGGGTGCGGACCGCCGTCTCGGTCAGTCCGAGGTCGGCAGCTGTCTGGGACACGGATCGGTCCTCCCAATAGCGTGCGACGAGCACGGCCCGGTCGGTCGGCGACAGCCGCTGGAGGGCGGCAAGCAGGTCGATCCGGGCGCTGGGGTCGGCATCGCTGCCCGGATCGTCCGGCAGCGTCGAGGTCGGCGTCTCGGCGTTGCGCCGGAGCCGTCGGTGGGAGATGAATCCGTTGAGGAGCACACGTCGCGCGTAGGCCGCCGGGTTGTCCGCCCTGCTGACCCGACGCCAGGACGCGAAGACCCGGGCGTACGTCGTCTGGGTCAGGTCCTCGGCCAGGTGATGGTCACCGGTCAGCAGCAGCGCGGTGCGGTAGAGCGCGCCACCTGTCGCATGGACGAAGTCGGCGAACTCCTCGGCGGGGGTCCTCACGGTCGATGTGCTCACATCCCTTCGACGCCTCGGAGTGAGGTCCACGTGACACCCCCGTGAGGATCCGGATGAGCGAGTTTCGTTTCACCGCATCATCTCAGCGCCTACGCTGGCGAGCATGGCCAAGGCATCGCCGTCGGTGGAGATCGAGGTGGACAACCGCGTCGTCAGGATCTCCAACCCCGATCGGGTCTACTTCCCATCCCAAGAAAATGGCAGAGCCGGGGCGACCAAGCTCGACGTGGCGCAGTACTACCTCGCCGTCGGCCCGGGGATCGTCAACGCGCTGTGGGAGCGGCCGTGCATGCTGCACCGGTTCCCCAAGGGCCTGGCGGGGCCGAAGGTGCACCAGAAGCGGCTGCCGCAGGGGGCGCCCGACTGGATCGAGACCGTACGCCTCTACTTCCCGCGCTGGGGCCGCACCGCCGACGAGCTCTGCGTGACCGAGCTCGGTGCGGTGATCTGGGCCGTCCAGATGTCGACGGTCGAGTTCCATCCGTGGAACAGCCGCCGCGAGGACACCGAGAAGCCCGACGAGTGGCGCATCGACCTCGATCCCGGTCCCGACTGCCCCTTCTCGACCGTGCAGACCGTCGCCGGCGTCGTACGCGAGCTTCTCGACGAGCTGGGCGCGGTCGGCTACCCGAAGACGAGCGGTGGCTCCGGGATGCACGTCTACGTCCGGATCCCGGCTGAGCACGGATTCCAGGACGTACGCCGCGCCGCGCACGCCTTCGCCCGCGAGGTCGAGCGCCGGGCACCGAAGCTGGTCACCACCGCCTGGTGGCGCAAGGACCGTGACCCGGCGCAGCTGTTCGTCGACTACAACCAGAACACCCGAGATCACACGATCGCGTGCGCCTACTCGATCCGCGGCGTCGCCGACGGCAGGGTCTCCACCCCGATCACCTGGGAGGAGACCAAGGACGTCGACCCGCGTGACTTCACGATGCGTACGGTGCCGGCCCGGTTCGCGGAGATCGGTGACCTGCACGCCGACATCGACGACCATCCGTTCTCGATCCAGCCTCTGCTCGAGTGGGCCGACCGGGACGAGCGCGACGGCGCCGAGACTCCGCCCGAGCCCGACGACACCGAGTGAGCGTCACCAGACCTTGAGGCGCTCGCCCAGGGTGCGACCGAGCTCCTTGGAGTAGGTCGCGGTCAGGTGGTGGCCGTCGCGATGGGTGATGGTGTCGCCCACGACGGTCGTGCAGATGCCGACGCTGTCGCAGAACATGTCGTCGAGGTCGACGGTCTCGACGCGAGCTGACTTGGCCGCCTGCATCTGCAGGTCGGCGCCGTCCTGCTGGCTCTCGAGTGGCTTGTAGGTGCAGGGCGAGAGCGTCTTGTTGCTGCTCAGGCAGGTGGCCGGGTCGAACTCGAGCGCCGGTACGTCGCGCAGCCACACGGTGCGCTTCGCGGCGGGCTTCACCTGGGACAGCAGGCGCTGGTAGCCGCGGTAGACGGCTCGGCGTACGTCCGCGCGATCGGTGTGCCGGCCCGAGGAGTCGTGGTAGGCGGCGCTGATCGGGCGCGAGGAGATCAGCAGCAGGTCGGGGCGGAGCTTCTTGACCGAGGAGAGCATGAAGTCGTGGAAGTCGTCGCACGACGTCATCGGGTCGGTGCTGTCGATCTTGTCGGGGGTGACCAGCGAGACGGTGCACTGCGGCATGGCCAGCATGTAGGCGCGGTAGCCGGAGCGCTCGGCGATCTCCTCGACCGCGGGCGTCCAGTGTCGGGCGTGGGAGTCGCCGATGACCACGATCGTCTTCTCGGCGTCGGCGTCACCGCGCGGGCACAGCTTGCGTACGTTCGTCGAGTAGTAGTTGCACTCGCCGACCGACTCCACGTCGTCGGAGAGGTTGGTGAGGCCCGGCTTCAGGTTGGTGGGGATCGCCTGGTTCTTGCGGGCCGCGAGCACCGAAGCCTTCAGCAGCGCCGGGAGCGGGTCGGGCTCCTGCGCCTTGGCAGCGGGCGGTGCGGCGCTCGACGCGGGCCGGTCGGGTTGCTTGGACGGTCCGGAGGACGCGGAGGAATCGGCCTCGGCCAGTGTGATCGCGGGCTGGTAGCCGTCGCGGGCGGTCCCGGTGGCGTAGGTGTTGGCCCCGAAGCAGGTCACCGCGACCAGGGTGATGCTCAGCGGGTAGAGCGCCACTGGGCCCAGCGTGGCGGCTCGACCGAACGCCGGACGGCGCCAGAGGATGCCGCGCCGGAACGGCTCCTCGACGTAGTGGTAGGAGAGTCCCGCCAGACCGAGCGCCAGCGCCACGAGGAGAACCTGCTCCCACCAGCGCAGCTCGCGGCCCAGCTGCAGCTCGGCGAGGACCAGCACCGGAAAGTGCCACAGGTAGAGCGAGTAGGACCAGTTGCCGACGACCTGCAGCGGCGGCACCGACAGCAGCCGGCCGACCACCGTCGGGCCGTGCCACAGCGTGCCGGCCACGATGATGAAGACACTGCCGAGCACCGGCACCAGCGCCGGCGTGCCCGGGAACGGGGTCGCGTCGTTGAACTGCAGGCAGGCGCAGACGATGAAGAACATCCCGAACGCCGAGAGCACCTGCGCCCGCCACCGCGCGGTTGCATCCTGGGGGCCGTCGTCACGGAACGCGATCGCCGCGATCGCGCCCAGGCCGAGCTCCCAGGCGCGGGTGAAGGGCGAGAAGTACGCGGCCTCCGGGCTGGTCCGCGTCAGCACCGCCGAGGCCAGCAGGGAGGCCACGATGACGACGCCGAGAGCGATGACCAGCACACGCCTGCGCCTGCGCTGGTCGATCGGGCCCTCCGCGGTGGCGTTCTGTCTGCGCCGCTTCATCGCCCACAGGCAGCCCAGGATCATCAGCGGCCAGACCAGGTAGAACTGCTCCTCGACCGCAAGCGACCAGAAGTGCTGCAGCGGCGAGGGCGGCAGCGCCGCCGAGAAGTAGTCGGTCTCCAGCGACGCGAACCGGAAGTTGGCGGCGAACGCCGCCGACCACAGCGCGTCGAGGGCGATCACCCGGGTGCGTACGAAGCCGAGGAAGAGCGCTGCGTAGACGACGGTCGCGAGGAGCACCAGCGTCGCCGCCGGCAGGATCCGGCGGGCCCGGCGCGCGTAGAAGCCGAGCAGGCTGACCCGGCCCTCGGTGCGTACCTGCCGCATGAGCTGCTGGGTGATCAGGAAGCCAGAGATCGCGAAGAAGACGTCGACGCCCACGAAGCCGCCGGTCAGCGATCCGAAGCCGACGTGCAGCGCGACGACCGCGAGCACCGCGATCGCGCGGAGCCCCTGGATGTCGGGACGGTGCCGAGACGAGGTCGCGCTCCCGCTGGTCGAGCCGGTGGACGAGTCCGTCGAGCCCACGAGCAGCCGCACCTCCTCAGCCAAGCGCATTCGTCACATTCGTCGCGACGATAACTCCCGTAACCGGCCGATCCTGGTAGACGCGCCTAGGCCGTGTCTTTGGGAGACACGGCCACGGGCCCTAGTCGAGATCGACGTCGTCTCCGGCGGCGACGGGGCCTGTGGTCGCCGGAAGCGGGGGAGGAGTGCCGCCGAACGCAGGGCACAGCGACTTGTGGGCGCACCATCCGCACAGCCGCCCCGGGTTCGGCTGCCACTCACCGGTCTCCTGGGCCGTGCGGATGGCCCGCCAGATAGCCTCGGCCTTGCGCTCGGTGGCCAGCAGGTCGGACTCGTCGGGCACGTAGCGCAGGATGTCGCCCGAGCCGAGATAGATCAGCTGCAGCATCGCAGGCACCACGCCGCGGGTGCGCCAGATCACCAGGGCATAGAACTTGAGCTGGAACAGCGCCTTCGCCTCGTACGCCTCGCTGGGGACGCGGCCCGACTTGTAGTCGACCACACGGATGCGGCCGTCGGCGGCGACGTCGACGCGGTCGATGAACCCGCGCAGCAGCAGCTTGGAGTCGAGCAGCGCCTCGACGTAGTGCTCGCGTTCAGCGGGCTCCAGACGACGCGGGTCCTCCAGGTCGAAGTAGCGCCGCAGCACCTGCCGACACGACTCCAGCCAGCCCTCCTCCGCCCCCTCGGTCTCAGAGGTGAACAGCGTCGCCAGGGCCGGATCAAGGCTGCGTACGTCCTCCCACGCCTGCTCCACCATCGACTTCGCCTGCCGGGGCGTGCGCTCGGGAGCGGGCAGGTCGAAGAGGTCCTCGAGCACCTTGTGGACGACGGTCCCGCGCGCGGCCGCCTCCGAGGGCGGCTCGGGCAGCTGGTCGATCGTGCGGAACCGGTAGAGCAGCGGGCACGAGGTGAAGTCGCTCGCTCGGCTCGGTGAGAGCGACCCCAGCACGTTGACGCCGTCGACCGGGGTCGACAGCGATTCGGCAGGTGAGGTGCTCATGACGTCGACACTATTCGCCAGCACCGACAATCCGGGTCGGCACCACCTGACGACCGCCGCTCAAGTACGCTCGGGATGTGGCAGACCCTGACCCACGCCCCGGCGGCGACAAGCCGGTCGAAGAGGCGGAGCCCACCTCCCGAGTCCCGGGCACGATCAAGGTCGGCTCCATCGCGGGCAGCGACGTCCTGGTGACGCCGTCCTGGTTCCTCATCGCGGCTCTGATCGCCTGGTTGATGGCGCCCCGGATCGATGCCGTGGAGCCGGGCCTGGGCTGGCTGACGTACGTCGCCGGCTTCGCGTTCGCGGTCGTTCTATACGGCGCCGTTCTTCTGCACGAGGCGGCCCACGCGGTCGTCGCCAAGCGACTCGGCTACCCCGTGGGCGCGATCATGCTCCACTTCCTCGGCGGCGCGACCGCCGTGGAGAAGGAGGCGAAACGGCCACGCGACGAGTTCTGGATCGCTGTCGTGGGACCGCTGGTCTCGCTGGCCGTCGCCGCCGCTGCGTTCGGCGTCTCGTTCCTCACCCCCGGCGGCCTGATCGGCCTGTTCATCACCGGGTTGTGGTTCACCAACCTCTTCGTCGGCGTGCTCAACCTCGTCCCCGGCCTGCCCCTCGACGGCGGCCGGTTGCTCAAGGCGGGCGTGTGGGCCTCGACCGGCAACATCAACCGCGGCAACATCGTCGCCGGCTGGGCCGGCCGGGTCCTGGCGGTCGTCGTGCTGCTGTGGCCCTTCATCCAGGGACAGATCCTCGGCGTCCAGCCCGACCTCACCGACTACATCCTCGCCGTCATCATCGGCGTCTTCCTCTGGAGCGGTGCCTCCGCGGCGATCATGTCAGCGAGGGCGCGCATGCGGCTCCCGCTCCTCGTCGCCCGCGACCTGGCCCGCCGCACCCTGGCCGTGCCTGCCGACCTGCCCCTGGCCGAGGCCGTACGCCGCGCCCAGGAGGCCGAGGCGGGCAGCATCGTCACCGTGAGCAGCGGCGGCGAGCCGATCGGTCTCGTCCACGAGGGTGCGCTGCTGGCGACCCCGGAGGACCGTCGTCCCTGGATGGCCACCTCGACGGTCACTCGACAGCTCGAGGACGGCCTCACCCTCCCAGCCGACATCGACGGGGAGTCCCTGATCCAGGCGATCTCCAAGACGCCGGCACCCGAATACCTCCTGGTCGAGCCCGACGGCTCGATCTACGGCGTACTGGTCACCTCCGACGTCGACGCGGCCTTCCGCGCGGGAGCCTGAGCCGCGGTTTGCCGGGTTGGCCGAAAGAACGGGTAGCCTCGGCGGGTGTCAAGCGCTGATATTCCAGACATTCCGGCAGAGGCCCGAGCGGGCGTGCACCGCGGGCCACTTCGCGAGGGCGAGTGGGTGCGGCTGACCGACACCAAGGGTCGCCGCCACAACTTCGAGCTCGTCGCCGGCAAGCGCTTCTTCTCCAACAAGGGCCACATCGACCACGACGAGTTGATCGGCCGCGAAGAGGGCTTCACCGTCACCGCCTCCACCGGAGGTGAGTACCTGGTCTTCCGCCCGCTCCTGTCGGAGTTCGTGGTCTCGATGCCGCGCGGCGCCGCCGTGGTCTACCCCAAGGACGCCGCCCAGATCGTCGCGATGGCCGACATCTTCCCGGGTGCCTCCGTCGTGGAGGCCGGGGTCGGCTCCGGTGCCCTGACCTGCTCGCTCCTGCGCGCGGTGGGCCCGTTCGGCAAGGTCACCTCCTTCGAGCGGCGCGAGGAGTTCGCCGAGGTCGCCCGCAAGAACGTCGACCAGTTCTTCGGCACCCCGGCGGGGGAGTCCCACCCGAGCTGGTCGCTCAACCTGGGCGACCTCCAGGAGGAGCTGCCGCGCCAGCAGATCCGCTGCGACCGGCTCATCCTCGACATGCTCGCTCCGTGGGAGTGCGTCGACGCGGCGGCCGAGGCGCTCTACCCCGGCGGCATGGTCTGCGCGTACGTCGCGACCACCACCCAGCTGTCCCGCTTCGTCGAGACGGTCCGCGCCCACGGAGGTTTCACCGAGCCGCAGGCGTGGGAGTCGCTCGTTCGCGACTGGCACGTCGAGGGTCTCGCGGTCCGGCCGGGTCACAAGATGATCGGCCACACCGCCTTCCTGGTGACGGCCCGAAGGCTTGCGCCGGGCGAGCGCGCGCCGCGCAAGACACGCCGGCCTGCCCCCGGGGCGTACGGACCTGACTACTCCGGCCCGCGGCCGGCCGACATGCCGGCTCCCGAGCCCGTCGTGGAGGTTCTGCCAGAGGATGGCACCGAAGTGGACTGAGTCCACTCTGCAGAACGTGTGCCACGTGTTGACACGAACTTGGCGGTTGTCGACGAATAGTGTCCAACACCGGTAAATCCTTCTCCTCTCCTGCCCCTCTCCCTTGTAGGGTCGAGGGAGTAGAGGAGGTGTGCTGATGTCGACATCCGATGGATTCCATTCCGAGGGGCGCAGCCCCGAGGAGCTTGAGAGTCATGTCCGTTTCCTCGAAGCTGAGGTGACCGACCTGCGGCACAGACTGACCGAGATGCCCGGATCTTCGCGTGGCCTGGAGGCGCGGCTCGCTGACGCGCAGCGCTCCCTGGCCGCCGTGACGTCGCAGAACGAGCGACTCAGCGTGACGCTTCGGGATGCCCGTGACCAGATCATCAAGCTCAAGGAGGAGGTCGACCGGCTGGCACAGCCGCCAGCAGGCTTCGGCACCTTCATCGAGCGCAACGAGGACGACTCGATCGATGTCTTCACCGGTGGGCGCAAGCTCCGGGTGACCGCATCGCCCAACGTCGACCTCGACGAGCTGCGCTATGGCCAGGAGGTCATGCTCAACGAGGCGCTGAACGTCGTGGCCGCGATGGAGTTCGAGAAGGTCGGCGAGGTGGTGATGTTCAAGGAGCTGCTCGCCGATGGTGAGCGCGCCCTGGTGATCGCCAATGCCGACGAGGAACGGGTCGTACGTCTTGCTGAGCCGCTCCTGCAGGACGCGATCCGCGCGGGTGACTCGTTGCTGCTCGAACCACGATCGGGCTATGTCTACGAGAAGGTGCCGAAGTCCGAGGTCGAGGAGCTCGTCCTGGAGGAGGTGCCCGACATCTCCTACGAGTCGATCGGTGGCCTCGCCGGCCAGATCGAGCAGATCCAGGACGCGGTCGAGCTGCCGTACCTCTACCCCGACCTCTTCATCGAGCACCAGCTCAAGCCGCCCAAGGGTGTGCTGCTCTACGGTCCTCCGGGCTGTGGCAAGACCCTGATCGCGAAGGCTGTCGCCAACAGCCTCGCGAAGAAGGTCGCCGCGAAGACCGGAGCGGACGGCAAGTCCTACTTCCTCAACATCAAGGGCCCCGAGCTCCTCAACAAGTACGTCGGTGAGACCGAGCGCCACATCCGCCTGGTCTTCCAGCGGGCTCGTGAGAAGGCCGCGGCCGGCACCCCGGTGATCGTCTTCTTCGACGAGATGGACTCGCTGTTCCGTACGCGTGGCACCGGTGTCTCCTCCGACGTGGAGAACACCATCGTCCCGCAGCTCCTCTCCGAGATCGACGGTGTCGAGGCTCTGGAGAACGTGCTGGTCATCGGCGCCTCCAACCGTGAGGACATGATCGACCCGGCGATCCTTCGCCCGGGCCGTCTGGACGTGAAGATCAAGATCGAGCGTCCCGATGCCGAGGGTGCTCGCGACATCTTCTCGAAGTACCTGGTCCCCGACCTGCCGCTGCACCCGACCGACGTGGGCGAGTTCCACGGCGACAAGCAGGCCACCGTCGACGAGCTGATCCGCACGGTCGTCGAGCGGATGTACACGGAGTCCGAGGAGAACCGCTTCCTGGAGGTCACCTACGCCAACGGTGACAAGGAGATCCTCTACTTCAAGGACTTCAACTCCGGCGCGATGATCCAGAACATCGTCGACCGGGCCAAGAAGATGGCCATCAAGTCGTTCCTGGACTCCGGCGAGGACTCCGGCCAGAAGGGCCTGCGGGTGCAGCACCTGCTCCAGGCCTGCGTGGACGAGTTCAAGGAGAACGAGGACCTCCCCAACACCACCAACCCCGACGACTGGGCCCGCATCTCCGGCAAGAAGGGCGAGCGGATCGTCTTCATCCGCACGCTCATCACCGGAAAGCAGGGCACCGAGCCCGGCCGTTCGATCGAGCAGGTCTCCAACACGGGTCAGTATCTGTAACCTGTGCCGACCGCATAATCGGCCCGCCACCTGCGAAAAGGGTGGCGGGCCGATTGTCGTCTGCTGCCATGGAAGCGCCGCCAAGGTGCTGATTCCCAAGCCGGGAACGCTAGGACAATACCTCGAATCGAGGTACGGTTCTGGCGTGAGCATCATCGACGTCATGGTCCTCGGCTTCTTGGCCGAAGGACCTCAGCACGGCTACGAGCTGCGCCGGAAGATCGAGCAGCTGTACGGCCACACCCGCCGCATCAGCGACGGCACGCTCTATCCCGCGACCGACCGACTCGAACGCAACGGCTATGTGGTCAAGAAGTCCGAGCCGGGGCGCGGCCGGGCCGGTCGGCACACGCTCACTCTGATCGATGCAGGGCGGGCTCACCTGCTCGAAGCGATTCGCACCGCCGACGGCCACGACATCACCGACGCGAGCCGGTTCTTCGTCGTGCTCACCTTCCTGTCGCTGCTGCCACACCGTTCCGACCAGCACGCGGTCCTTCGCCGACGACTGGAGTTCCTGGAGACGCCGGCGAGCTTCTTCTACGACGGCGACCGTCCGGTTCGGGCCGAAGAGGTCGCCGACCCCTACCGACGCGGTCTCCTGCTGACCGCTCGTGCCACCAGTGCCGCCGAGAGGGCCTGGATCAGAGAGGAGATCGACTCGTGAACTCGAGCGAGACCATGCGAGCTGTTGTGCTGGAGGCGCCCGGACCGGTGGAGGCCCTGCAGGTCCAGAACCTGCCGCTTCCGGAGCCTGAACCGGGCTGGGTGCGGATCCGGGTCAAGGCGTTCGGGCTCAACCGCTCGGAGCTGCACACCCGACTGGGGCTCGCCGGGGACTCGGTGACGTACCCGCGTGTGCTGGGCATCGAAGCCACCGGCGTCGTGGATCTTGCGCCGAGCGGCGAGTTCGAGCCCGGGCAGCAGGTGATGACGATGATGGGTGGGATGGGACGTACGTTCGACGGTGGCTACGCCGAATACACCTGCGTTCCCGCGGCACAGGTCATCCCGTTCCGCTCCGACCTCGACTGGGCGACGTTGGGGGCCGTGCCGGAGATGCTGCAGACGGCGTACGGCTCCCTGACCGTCGGAGTCGACATCGAGCCTGGTCAGAGCCTTCTCATCCGAGGCGGCACCTCGTCGGTCGGAATGGCGGCGGCGGTGCTCGCCAAGCGGAAGGGTCTTCGCGTTCTCGCCACGACTCGGAGCGCGGCCAAGGCCGAAGCGCTCGAGGCGATCGGGGTCGATGACGTGCTCGTCGACGACGGCGACGTCGCGCCCCAGGTGCGGCGGCTGCTTCCTGAAGGGGTCGACGGCGCGATCGAGCTGATCGGTACGCCGACGCTCCCCGACACGCTACGGTCCACCCGCGTCCACGGCACGGTCTGTTTCACCGGGATGCTCTCGAACGTGTGGACCGTCGAGGAGTTCTACCCGATCGACTATCTCCCCACAGGTGTTCGGCTCACCGCCTACGCGGGTGAGGCCGACGATCTCCCGGTCGACGTGCTTCAGGGATTCCTCGATGATGTGGCCGCCGGTCGTGCAGTGGTGCCGATCGACACGACGTACGACCTGGACACGATCCGTGAGGCTCATCAGCGGATGGAGGACGGGACGGCCAGCGGGAAGCTCGTCGTGGTCGTTTGAAGCCGGTAGCGGAGTCTATTCGGCTGCGGGTGGACGGCTCGCGGGCTAGTGTTTGAGCGTTCGCGCGCCGGTGAGAATGGGGGAGCCAGATGGCAGCGTGGTTGCTGATCGTTGCCGGAGTAGTGGCACTCGTCATAGTCGTCGTGGTGGTAACTGTCGTGGCGCTGATCGCGGCGCTGTCCGGCCGAACCGAGCGAACCAATATTCAGCACAACGTCGGGGACATCGACCCCGGCATCTGATCCCCTAAGGTTGATCGACGTGGCAGACGAGATGGCGCGCAAGGACATCGAGGCAGGGCTGGAGACCCGCCATGAGCTGGGCGATGCGTTCGACGCAGAGCTGGTAGCCGGCTTCGCCGACCGCATCGAGAAGACCGTCCAAGAGCGGGTCGGCGCCACTTCCGCCGCCCGCACCCTCGCCGAGCGCAACGAGTCGCGCACCTCGGTCTTCCAGTTCGTCCTGGGCGCCGGGTCGGCCGTCGCCGGCATCCCGATCAGCATCACCCTCGGCGTCACCGACAACCTCGGTGCCCTGGTGATCTCCTGGGTCGGCCTCGTCGGCGTCAACGTCGCCCACGCGCTGCGTACGCGGAAACGCTGACAGCGCTGAGCGCGCCTTTACGAAGGAACCGCGCGCCCGACCGAGAGATACCCCCACGGCCGCGAGAGCGACGGCCCGGGGAGGTAGGACTGCTCCAGGCGGTCGAGGGTGAAGCCGGCGGCCTCGACGAGCCGCGGGATGTCGCGGGTGAGGTGGCAGCCGCCGAAGAGGCGCTGCTGGAGGCCGTCGAGGCGGTGCTGCCAGCGGGCGACGCCGGGGTCGGGGGAGAGGCCGTGCTCGGCGAAGCCGATGGTGCCGCCGGGGCGCAGGACGCGGCGAAGCTCGGCCAGGGCGCCGGTGACGTCGGGAATGGTGCACAGGGAGAAGGTCACCAGCCCCGTGTCGACCGAGGCGTCGGCGAGCGGGAGCCGGGCGCCGTCGAGGCCGACGCGGCTCACCGGGACCGATGAGCCCGAACGACGCGTGGCCGAGAGCTTCCAGGCGACGTCGGACGGTTCCACGGCGATGATCTCGGTGACCGCGGGTGGATAGAGGCCGATGTTGCTCCCGCTGCCGAAGCCGATCTCGACGACCTGGCCGCGGAGACCGTCACAGGCCTGCTGGCGCAGCGGCTCGAGCTGCTCGATCCCGCAGGTGCGGTCCACGATGTGTGGCACCACCCGCGCTTCCCAGAGTCCCATGAGAGCTCACTCTTCCATCTCTCCGGTCCATTGGACACCGAGCAGCATCGAATCCTCGCCCTCGACGAGCGTCGTGAAGCCGATGCGCCGGTAGAACCCGATCGCGCGGGTGTTGCCGGCAGCGACGCCGAGGTGCGCGCCGCGTACGCCGGCGACGTGGAAGGCGCCGAGCATCATCCCGATCAGCTCCTTGCCGACGCCCTGGCCCTGGGCGCGGGGGAGCAGGTTGATGTGCAGGTGTGCCGGGAACTCGCTGAGGATCTCGCCCAGCATCCGCGGCGGGCGGTGGATCTGGGAGCGGAGCCGGGCGTTCCAGTCGTTCCGGTCGTGATCGGGCCCCGGATCGGGGTTGACGACGCGGAGCGCGGGCCACCAGTCCTCCTCGCACTCCTTCTCGAAGGCGCGGGTGAACGGGGTGCCGACGACGTAGCCCACCACGCCCTCGGAGTCGACCGCCACGAACCCGAGCCCGAGACGCAGCACGATGTAGGGAGCGGCGTAGATGTTCCCCAGCAGTCGGGGGTCGTCGTAGAACTCGGTGGCGTCCTCGCCCGATGCCCCGGTGAGCAGGCAGATCGAGAAGATGTCGTCGAGGTCGTCGGCGGTTGCCCGCCGGATCTCAGGAGTTCCCATGGCCCAACCTCACCATGACCCGCTTCCGCCGACGACATACCCCCGGACATCGCGTTTCACTAGCGGTCTCCTCCTGGTGCCGCCCAGCCGAACAACCTCGGGCAAACCTCAGCGTGGCGTATGGATGCTCACGTGCCTTCGTGCACGTGGCCGGTAGCCTTGCAGGCATGAGCGTACGACGGGTGATGGGCACGGAGGTCGAATACGGAATTTCCGTGGCCGGACAGCCCCAGGCCAACCCGATGGTGGCCTCGAGCCAGGTCGTCAATGCGTACGCATCCTCGACATTGAAGGCGAGGAGAGCGCGCTGGGACTTCGAGGAGGAGTCGCCGCTGCGCGACGCGCGCGGCTTCGACATGTCGCGGCAGGTGGCCGATCCCAGCCAGCTCACCGACGAGGATCTCGGGCTGGCCAACGTCATCCTCACCAACGGCGCCCGGCTCTACGTCGACCACGCCCACCCGGAGTTCTCCTGCCCCGAGGTGACCAACCCGCTGGACGCGGTGCGCTGGGACAAGGCCGGTGAGCAGGTGATGCTCGACGCCTCCCGCGCTGCCGCGCGGCTGCCGGGCAACCCGCAGATCCACCTCTACAAGAACAACACCGACAACAAGGGTGTCTCCTACGGTGCGCACGAGAACTTCCTCATGCGCCGCTCGACCGCGTTCGCCGACATCGTCAAGCACCTGACCCCGTTCTTCGTCTCCCGGCAGGTCTTCGCCGGCGCCGGGCGGGTCGGGATCGGCCAGGAGCGCCCCAAGCACGGCTTCCAGATCTCTCAGCGCGCCGACTTCTTCGAGGTCGAGGTCGGGCTGGAGACCACACTCAAGCGGCCGATCATCAACACCCGCGACGAGCCCCACGCCGACCCGGAGAAGTACCGCCGCCTCCACGTGATCCTCGGCGACGCCAATCTCGCCGAGATCTCCACGTACCTCAAGCTCGGGAGTACGTCGCTGGTGCTCGCCATGATCGAGGACGGCTACATCACCCGCGATCTCAGCGTCGACGGCCCGGTCTCGGCGCTGCGCGCGGTCTCCCACGACCCGTCGCTGAAGACGCTGATCACGCTCAAGGACGGTCGCAAGCTGACCGGTGTCCAGCTGCAGATGGAGTATCTGGACCTGGCCAAGAAGTTCGTCGAGGAGCGCTACGGCTCCGACGCCGACTATCAGACCAAGGACGTCCTGGAGCGCTGGGAGTCGGTGCTCGACCGCCTCGAGCGCGACCCGATGGAGTGCGCCACCGAGCTCGACTGGGTGGCCAAGTACAAGCTGCTCCTCGGCTACCGCGACCGTGACGGTCTGGAGTGGGACGACCCAAAGCTCCACCTGATCGACCTGCAGTACGCCGACATCCGCCCCGAGAAGGGCCTCTACCAGCGCCTCGTCCGCGCCGGGCGGATCCAGCGTCTGCTGACCGACGACCTGGTGGAGAAGGCGATGCACGAGCCGCCGACCGACACCAGGGCCTACTTCCGCGGCCGCTGCCTGGAGAAGTACTCCGAGAACGTCGCCGCGGCCAGCTGGGACTCGGTCATCTTCGACCTGCCCGGGCGCGAGTCGCTGCAGCGGGTGCCGACCATCGACCCGCTACGGGGCACCAAGAAGCACGTGGGTGGCCTGCTCGACTCCTCCGAGACCGCCGTCGACCTGTTCAACCGGCTGACCGGTTCCTGAGCGTCGATTGCGACTCGTGCCACATCTCGGCCCAACGTTCGACTTCTGCTTCCTCCCGTAGCGAAATCGGGCATTGTTTCCTCAGGTTTGTCGGTGCTAGTGGATAGGTTGAAGACATGGCACAGGAGCAGAAGCAGCCGAAGAAGTCCTCCGAGACGGAGGAGTCCGTCGAGACCGCGCCCGAGACCGATGTGAATGAGCGCAAGGAAGCGCTTGACTCCGACGTCGACGACATCCTGGACGAGATCGACGACGTCCTGGAGACCAACGCCGAGGACTTCGTGAAGTCCTTCATCCAGAAGGGCGGGCAGTAAGGAATGTCCGAATCCCGTATCCCGGCTGCCTACATGACGCCGGGCACCTCGTCCTTTGCCGATTTTCTGACGGCCCAGTCCCCAGAGCTGCTCCCGCGACGCGACGCCGTTCCGGGCAATCTGAGCGACATCGCCCCGCACGGCACCACGATCGTCGCGGCCACCTTCCCCGGTGGCGTGATCATCGCCGGTGACCGGCGGGCGACCCAGGGCAACCTGATCGCCGAGCGCGACATGCGCAAGGTCTTCCCGTCCGACGAATACTCCGCGGTCGGCATCGCCGGCTCCGCGGGGCTCGCGGTCGAGCTGGTCAAGCTCTTCCAGACCGAGCTGGAGCACTACGAGAAGATCGAGGGCACCACGCTCTCGATCGAGGGCAAGGCCAGCCGGCTCTCCGCCCTCGTCCGGGGCAACCTCCCGATGGCGATGCAGGGCCTGGTCGTGGTGCCGCTCTTCGTCGGGTTCGACCCCGAGGCCGGCGAAGGAAGGATCTATGGGTACGACCCGACCGGCGGCCGCTACGAGCAGACCGGATACTCCGGCGTCGGCTCGGGCTCGCTGTTCGCCAAGGGTGCCCTCAAGAAGCTCTACCGACCCGACCTCGACGAGGCCACGCTGGTCGCGGTTCTGGTCCAGGCGCTCTACGACGCGGCCGACGACGACTCGGCCACCGGTGGCCCTGACCTGTCCCGCAAGCTGTTCCCGCTGGTCCACGTGATCACCGCCGACGGTGGGCGCACGCTGCCCGACGCCGACGTCGCGGCGGTTGCCGAGGCCGTCATCACCGGCAGGCTGCAGCGGCCCGACGGTCCCATCGCCGAGCTGGAGGGTGGCCGATGAGCACTCCTTTTTATGTCTCCCCTGAGCAGCTGATGCGCGACCGCGCGGACTTCGCGCGCAAGGGCATCTCCCGGGGGCGGGCGCTGGTCTCGCTGCAGTACGCCGACGGCATCGTGTTCGCCTCCGAGAACCCTTCGGCGGCGCTGCACAAGGTGAGCGAGATCTACGACCGGATCGCCTTCGCGGCGGTCGGGCGCTACAACGAGTTCGAGAACCTCCGTATCGCCGGGGTGCGGCTGGCCGACATGCGCGGCTATGCCTACGACCGGCGCGACGTCACCGGCCGTGGCCTGGCCAACGCCTACGCCCAGACCCTCGGCACGATCTTCTCCTCGGGTGGGGAGAAGCCCTACGAGGTCGAGCTCTTCGTCGGTGAGATCGGTGACTCCGCCGAGGACGACCAGCTCTACCGGCTCACCTACGACGGCCAGGTCGTCGACGAGCACGGCTTCGCCGCCATCGGTGGTGCCGCCGAGGCTGTGGGTGGATATCTCAAGGAGCGTTACACCGAGGGTGCCTCGCTCGAGGACGCCATCAAGCTGGCGGTCGCCGCGCTCGGTCACACCGACACCGACGACCGCGAGATCGCCGCCAAGGACCTCGAGGTCGCGGTCCTCGACCGCAACCGCACCCAGCCGCGCAAGTTCCGCAGGATCCGACCGGCGACGCTGCTCGAGATCCTCGGCGCTGCCGTCGCGACCCCGGTGGTCGAGCCGGCCGAGCCGGCCGCCGTCGAGCCGCCCGCCGACAAGCCGGCGGAGAAGCCGGTCAGCGACGCGCCGTTGGCCCCGCCGGCCGACGACGACGGCGAGCCGCCGATCGCCCCGCCGCTCGACTGAGTCCAGAGACGTGGGAGTGCTGCGGTCACCTGGTGTGGCCTCAGCACTCCCACGTCGCATTTCCAGGCGTCAGCCGATCTGATCCGAGAGTGAGACGACGATGCCTTCGGGTCCGCGGACGTACGCCATCCGCACGATGTCCTCGTAGACGCCGACCCCGCCGACCAACCCGTAGCCGTCCTTCGCCAGCTCCGCGAGGACCGCGTCGAGGTCGTCGACCTGGAAGCAGACGTTGCGCAGACCCAGCATGTTGGCCATCGCCTCGGGCGTGCCGGGCACATCGTCGGGACGTACGAACCGGGCGAGCTCGAGAGTGGTGTCGCCGCCCGGAGGGCGCAGCATCACGACCTCGCAGCGTGCCCCGGGGATCCCGCAGACGGTGTCGATGAACTCGCCCTCGACGAACGTACGTCCCTCGATCTCCAGGCCCAGGCCGACGAAGAAATCCGTGACCAGGTCGATGTCGGCGACGGTGATGCCGATGTGGTCGAACTTCAACAGGTGTGTCATGACTGCCATCCTCGTACTGTGCTCGTCGTTGTGGCGGGTGCCTTCGACGAGGGAACGAGGCCGGCGCGCCGATCTCTACATGGTGCGCGGCACGAATTCGAGTGCCGAGGTCAGCGACCGCTGAGCTGACCGGTCAGCCGCTCGTGCCGATCGGCGCTGGACGGGTTCAGGCCGACGATGCGTACGGACTTGTTCTTGGCCTCGTACTTGTGGGTGATCGCGTCGAGCGTCGCGACCGTTGAAGCGTCCCAGATGTGGGAGTCGGAGAGGTCGATGACGATCTCGTCGGGGTCGTCGGCGTACTCGAACTGGGTGTAGAGGTCGTTGCTGGAGGCGAAGAAGAGCTCGCCGGTGACCCGGTAGACGGCCCTCATGCTGCCGTCGGCGTCCTCGACGAGCTCCCGGTGCGTGTGGGTCAGATGGGCGACGCGGCGCGCGAAGAGGGTCATCGCCACCAGGACCCCGACGATGACGCCGATCGCGAGGTTGCGGGTCGCGACGGTGACCGCAACGGTCGTGAGCATCACCACCGTCTCCGAGAGCGGCATCCGCCGCAGGGTGGCGGGCCGGACCGAGTGCCAGTCGAAGGCGCTGACCGAGACCATGATCATCACCGCGACCAAGGCGGCCATCGGGATCAGCGCCACGGTGTCGCCGAAGCCGACGACCAGGATGAGCAGGAAGACGCCGGCGAGGAAGGTGGACAGGCGCGTACGGGCGCCGGAGACCTTCACATTGATCATCGTCTGACCGACCACCGCGCAGCCGCCCATGCCGCCGAAGAAGCCGGTGATCAGGTTCGCCAGACCCTGGGCGCCGGCCTCGCGCGTCTTGTCGGAGTGGGTGTCGGTGATGTCGTCGACGAGCTTGGCGGTCAGCAGCGACTCGAGCAGGCCGACCAGCGCCATGCCGAGGGCGTAAGGGGCGATGATCTGAAGGGTGTCGAGGGTGAGAGGTACGTCGGGGAGGAACCAGGTCGGCAGGCTGTCGGGCAGCTTGCCCTGGTCGCCGACGTTCGGCACGTCGACCGCGCCGATGACGGTGAAGGCGGTGAGCGCGACGATCGCTACCAACGGGGCCGGGATCACCTTGTTGATCCGCGGGAATCCGACGATGACGGCGATGCCGACGGCGATCATCGGGTAGACCGCCCAGGGCACGTCGACCATGTGGACGATCTGCGCCTCGAGGACGAGGATCGCGAGCGCGTTGACGAAGCCGACCATCACCGAGCGGGGGAGGAAGCGCATAAGCCGGGCCACCCCGGCCAGCGCCAGCCCGATCTGGATCAGGCCGCCCAGGAGCACCGTCGCGATCAGGTAGTCATAGCCGTGGTCCCGCATCACCGGCGCGATCACCAGCGCGACCGCGCCGGTGGCCGCCGAGATCATCGCCGGCCTCCCGCCGAGGAAGGAGATGGCCACCGCCATCGTGAACGAGGCGAACAGCCCGACCCGTGGGTCGACCCCGGCGATGATCGAGAACGAGATCGCCTCGGGGATCAGCGCGAGTGCGACGACGAGACCCGCCAGTACCTCCGTACGCAGCAGCCGCGGCGAACGCAGCGCAGCGAGGACGCCCGGCTGGTTGCCGGCGGAGGACGAAGACGGCGGTGAGGGCACGAGCCGCAATCCTAGGGCTGGCCGTCCTCGTCGCCGGCTTTGTGAGCGATGTGAGATTCGACCCTTCCGGCGCCGGCTCGCGGCGGGGCGTGCCGGTGGACGGCGCGCCCCGCCGTGTCGTACCTCTGAACGCCTCCGGAGTGACCGTCGACGGTCTAGGGTTTCAGGTATGGACAGGCGCATCTTCGGCATCGAGAACGAGTACGGCGTGACCTGCACGTTCCGCGGCCAGCGGCGGCTGAGCCCGGACGAGGTGGCCCGCTATCTCTTCCGCAAGGTCGTGAGCTGGGGCCGCAGCTCGAACGTGTTCCTCAGGAACGGCGCGAGGCTCTACCTCGACGTCGGCTCCCACCCCGAGTACGCCACGCCCGAGTGCGACGACGTGGTCTCGGTCGTCACCCACGACAAGGCGGGGGAGCGGATCCTGGAGGGCCTGCTCCTCGACGCCGAGCAGCGGCTGCACGACGAGGGCATCGCCGGCGACATCTACCTGTTCAAGAACAACACCGACTCGGCCGGCAACTCCTACGGCTGCCACGAGAACTACATGGTCAGCCGCGCCGGGGAGTTCTCCAAGCTCGCCGACGTGCTCATCCCGTTCCTGGTCACCCGCCAGCTGATCGTCGGCGCCGGCAAGGTCACCCACACCCCGCGGGGTGCCGGGTTCGCGGTCTCCCAGCGTGCCGAGCACATCTGGGAGGGCGTGTCGTCGGCGACAACCAGGTCCCGGCCGATCATCAACACCCGCGACGAGCCGCACGCGGACGCCGAGAAGTACCGGCGCCTGCACGTCATCGTCGGTGACTCGAACATGTCCGAGACCACCACGATGCTCAAGATCGCGAGCTGCCACCTGGTGCTGCGGATGATCGAGGAGGGCGTCGTCATGCGGGACATGACGATGGAGAACCCGATCCGCGCCATCCGCGAGATCGCCCACGACCTCACCGGCCGCCGCAAGGTGCGGCTGGCCAACGGCCGCGAGGCCAGCGCCCTGGACATCCAGAACGAATACCTCTCCAAGGCGCGCGAGTTCGTCGACCGCCGGGAGATCACCGACCCGACCATGATCGCCGCCCTCGACCTGTGGGAGCGCGGCCTGAAGGCGATCGAGTCCGACGACCTCTCGCTGGTCGACCGCGAGATCGACTGGGTGATCAAGTGGAAGCTGATCGACCGCTACCGCGCCAAGCACGGCCTTCCGCTTGGCCACGCGCGCGTCGCTCAGCTCGACCTCGCCTACCACGACATCCACCGCAACCGCGGCCTCTACTACCTGCTGGAGAAGAAGGGCGCGGTCAAGCGGGCGACCACCGACCTGAAGATCTTCGAGGCCAAGTCGGTGCCGCCGCAGACCACCCGTGCGCGGCTCCGCGGCGAGTTCATCAAGAAGGCGCAGGAGCGCCGCCGCGACTTCACCGTCGACTGGGTCCACCTCAAGCTCAACGACCAGGCCCAGCGCACCGTGCTGTGCAAGGACCCGCTCAAGGCGTACGACGAGCGCGTCCAGCGGCTGATCGACGGCATGTGACACCTCTGCCGGGGTGGCTTCGCTGCGGGGTAACCACCGGGCGGATATGGTGTGCTCCGCTGTCGTCTATCTCTATTTCACGTCACGAAGGTTTGCACTGTGCCCACTGCTCCTCGGCCTCGTCTGCGCCACGCGCTGAGCGCGCTGGCCGTCACCCTGCTCATCCCGGCTCTGGTCGCCTGCGGCGGCGAGGAGAAGACGGGGTACGGCGACGAGACCGTCTCCGGCTTCGACGGCGCCACGGTCTCGGCCTCGGTCGACAAGGCGCCCACGCTGAAGTGGGAGTCCGCGATCGCCTACCCCAAGGACCCCAAGGTCAAGACGCTGACCGAGGGCAAGGGTGAGGAGATCCCGGAGGGTCGCGGCGTGTTCGCCAAGATCTACATCGGCAACGCCACCACCCTGGACAAGGAGTGGGCCTACGAGAGCCAGGCGCCCGAGGGTGAGGAGCTCCCGGCGGAGAAGCCGTGGAGCACGATCCTGAAGGACGCCAAGGTCGGCGACAGGATCGAGGCCATCGTCGGCTCGGCCGATCTGCTCGGCGAGGGCGGCAACCCGCAGATGGGCATCGGCAACCACGACACGCTGCTGGTCGTCGTCGACGTGGTGAAGCCTGCCGCCGACAAGACGCCGGAGGACGTCGACGCCTCCGAGTTCCCGAAGGTCGTCGAGAAGAACGGCAAGCCGACCGGGTTCGACTTCACCGGCATCGCCAAGCCGAAGGCCGACGACGGGCTCAAGCGGGCCATCGTCACCGAGGGCGACGGCGAGGAGATCACCACCGACCAGACGGTCACCGCCAACTACCTCGGCATGACCTACGGCGCGAAGAAGCCCTTCGACGAGAGCTTCAGCAAGGAGGCCGTGCCGTTCGCCCTCAACCAGGTGGTCGCGGGCTGGACCAACGGCCTGGAGGGCGTCAAGGTCGGCAGCCGTGTTCTGCTGCAGATCCCGCCGGAGCTGGGCTACGGTGCAGAGGAGAAGCCGGGCCAGGGCGGCACGCCGGGGATCCCGGCCAACAGCACGCTCTACTTCGTCATCGACGTCGTCAAGGCCGAAGCCACCCCGGCGCCGCAGTAGAAGAGTCTCTAGGGGGAGAACACCGTGGCGGCGGGTAAGACCGAGCGGTTGATGAACCTGCTCATCATGCTGCTCGTGCAGCGTGACAACGTGTCGAAGGAGCGGATCCGCGAGGTCCTCTACCCGTCGTCCCACGGTGAGGCGTTCGAGAAGATGTTCGAGCGCGACAAGGAGGAGCTGCGCAGCCTCGGTGTGCCGATCGAGACCGGGGTGATCGACTCCTTCTTCGAGGACGAGATCGGTTACCGGGTCAGCCCCGAGCAGTTCGCGCTGCCGCCGATCACCCTCGAGGCCGACGAGCTCGCCGTGGTCGCCCTGGCCACCAGGGTCTGGGAGAACGCCTCGATGGCGGAGGCGACCACGGAGGCCGTACGCAAGCTCAACGCCGCCGGGCTCGAGACCGACGTCTCGGCGCTGGAGATCGTCCAGCCCCGGCTGGCCGCGGAGGAGGGCTCCTTCGACGTCTTCGTGGCCGCGACCCAGGACCGGCAGATCGTCGAGTTCGACTACCGCGGGTCGCGGGCGGCCGAGCCCTCCCATCGACGGCTGCAGCCGTGGGGCGTGGTGCGCTACTCGGGCCGCTGGTACGCCGTCGGCCACGACGTCGACCGCGACGACACCCGCATCTTCCGGCTCTCCCGCGTCCTGGGGGAGGCTCGGGCGGCCGGCGAGTTCGATGCCTTCGAGGTGCCGGGCGAGGTGGACGTACGCGATATCGCACGGACTCTGGCGCCGGCACCGCCTACGGGGAAGGCCGTCCTGCTGCTGCGGCAGGGGAGCGGCTACACCCTCCGCAGGGCGGCCGACTCCACCGAGTCCGGGGTGACGGGACCCGACGGCAGCGACGACTGGGACCGCGTCGTGCTGACCCGGGTCCCGGCCGACCTGGTCGGGGCGGTGCTGGGGCACGGCCCCGACGCCTACGTCGAGGAGCCCGACGACCTGCGCCGCGAGGTCGGGACGCGGCTGGAGCAGCTGGTCGCGCGCCTGGACGGAGCCGCAGGATGAGTGCGACGGGTGCGAGCGGTGCCAAGGGCCAGGTCGGGCGTCTGCTGACGTTGGTGCCCTACCTCTACTCCCAAGAGGACGACGTACGCCTCGACAAGGCGGCCGCCGACCTCGGCGTCGAGGAGAAGCAGCTGGTCAAGGATCTGCAGGTGCTCTTCATGTGCGGCCTGCCCGGCGGCTATCCCGACGACCTGATCGACGTCGACATCGACGCGCTGACCGAGCCCGACGGCGACCGGGTCATCCGGATCTCCAACGCCGACTACCTCGACCGCCAGCTGCGGCTGACCCCGATCGAGGCCACCGCCGTGATCGTCGCGCTGCGCGCGCTGCGCGGCGGAGCGGTGAGCGCGGAGACGAAGGAGGTCGTCGACCGTACGCTGGCCAAGCTCGAGCAGGCGGCCGCCGAGGGCGCCGCGGCGCGCGTCGACCCCGGCGAGGAGCTGGTCGACACCTCGCTCGTCCAGATCCATGCCGCGATCGCGACCGCGATCGACCAGGGCCGCCAGGTACGCATCGACTACTGGGTCCCGGCACGCGACGAGGAGTCCTCGCGGGTCATCGATCCGCGCGCGCTGGTCTCGATCCGCGACATCGAGTATCTCGACGCCTGGTGTCACACCGCCGAGGCGCCGCGCAGCTTCCGCCTCGACCGGATCAGAGGCGCCGAGGTGCTCGACACCCCGGTGGCCACCGACCCGGAGGACGGCGCGAGCGCCGAGGACGCGGCCGGGTTGCTGGAGCGTACGGACTACGGCACGGTCGTCCGGGTGCGGCTGGCTCCGGAGGCCCGCTGGGTCGGTGAGTACTACTCGGTGATCGACCCGGTCGAGCTGCCCGACGGCGGGCTCGAGGTGGGGCTGCGGGTCTACGACCAGCGCTGGCTCACCCGCTTCCTGCTCCGGCTCGCGCCCTACGCCGAGATGATCGAGCAGGAAGAGTTCACTGAATCGTTTGCCGCGTCTGCGCGGCAGGCACTCGGCCTGTACCGTACGGGCGCGTAGACTTCTGGCGTTCCCCCTAGACGTAGATGAGGTAGTTCATGTTCACTCCATTGATCGGTATGCCGCAGGGAGCCGAGTGGCTCATCATCTTGGCGATCGTCATCCTCGTCTTCGGCGCCGCCAAGCTTCCTGAGCTCGCCCGCGGCACCGGTCAGGCGCTGCGTATCTTCAAGACCGAGACCAAGGGGCTTCGCGACGAGGACGAGAAGGAGAAGGGCGACAAGGCCGAGAAGCCGGCCGAGCTGACCGCCTCCGAGCAGGAGCGGATCGCCGAGCTCGAGCGTCGTGAGGCCGAGATCAAGGCCGAGCGCGAGCGCCTCTCCGGCAACTGAGGCCGACCTTGTCCATCGCCGGTGTTGTCGCGATCTTCAGCGGCACCCCCAAGCACCCCATCGGCGACGACGGCCGGATGGCGCTCTCCGACCACCTGCGTGAGCTCCGCGCGCGGGTGATCAAGGCATCCCTGGCCCTGGTCGTCGGGTTCGTCGTCGCGCTGTTCTTCTTCGAGCAGCTCTTCGACCTGGTCATGGACCCGTACCTCCAGGCCGTCAAGATGATGGACCAGGAGGGCGGCGCCGCCTCGCTGAGCTCCGTCAACGGCGCCGCAGGCGGCTTCATGCTCTACCTGAAGCTGTGCGGCCTGGCCGCGTTCATCGGCACCGCGCCGATCTGGCTCTACCAGATCTGGGCGTTCCTGATGCCCGGCCTGCACGCCCACGAGAAGAAGATGTCGAGGATCTTCGTGGCCGTCGCCGGCCCGCTCTTCCTCCTCGGTGTCCTGCTCGGCTACGTCACCTTGCCCAAGGGCCTGGAGATCCTGTTCGCCTTCGTCCCTGACGGCCTGACGAACATCGTCGAGTTCAGCGAATACCTCAGCTTCCTGAGCCGTACGCTGCTGGTCTTCGGCATCGCCTTCGAGATCCCGGTCTTCGTGATCCTGCTCAACCGGATCGGGGTCCTGCCCGGTGCCGCCCTGGGCAAGTATCGCGCCTGGATCATCGTCGGCTCCTTCGTCTTCGCCGCCGTCGCGACGCCGTCGGGTGACCCGTTCACGATGACGATCATGGCGGGCCCGATGGTCGTTCTCTTCGGGATCTCCGAGGTCATCGCCCGGGCGCACGACAAGCGGAAGGCCAGCAAGCGCAAGGACATGATCGGGGATCCTGACGTCCCGTCGGTGATCTGACCACTAGTCTTCACCGGGTGACGCGCCAGATCGCCCTGCTCGCCAATCCCACCGCCGGCCGTGGCCACGCCGACCAGATCCTCGATGCGGTCACCGCGAGGCTGGTGGCCTCGGGGGCCACGGTCGAGCACCTGATCGGCGACGACGCCGAGCATGCTCTCGAGCTGGCCCGGAAGGCGGCGGCCGACGGGGTCGACACGGTCGTGACCCTCGGCGGCGACGGCATGGTCCACGTCGCGGTCCAGGCACTGGCCGAGACCGAGGTCAGCCTCGGCGTCGTCCCGCTCGGGACGGGCAACGATTTCGCGCGGGCGCTCGGGATCCCGGCCGGAGACCCGCTGGCGGCCGCCGACGTGGTCGTACGCAACCACCCCCGTCGCATCGACCTGGGTCGCAGCGGGGACACCTGGTTCGCGACCGTCCTGGCGGCCGGGTTCGACGCAGCGGTCAACGAGCGGGCCAACGCGATGAGGTGGCCCCACGGCGACCTTCGCTACACGCTCGCCGCGCTGTCGGTGATCCGCAGCTGGAAGCCGGTGCCCTACCGGCTCGAGATCGAGGACGCGACCGGCGCGACCGCGGTCCGCGAGCAGGAGGCGATGCTGCTGGCGATCGCCAACACCGAGTCGTACGGGGGAGGCCTGCGGATCGCGGCGGACTGCGACCCAGCCGACGGCCTGCTGGACGCCATCCTCATCAAGCCGGTCTCGCGGCTGGAGTTCCTGCGCGTCTTCCCGGGCGTACGCCAGGCCAAGCACCTCACCCATCCGGCCTTCGAACGCATCCGCGCACGCCGGATCAAGGCCTCGGCTCCCGGTGTGATCGCCTACAGCGACGGGGAGCGCCTCGGGCCGCTGCCGCTCGACGTCGAGTGCGTGCCGTCCGCTCTCGGCGTACTGGTGCCACCGCGCGCCTGATTGTCGGTGTCGGTCGATAGGCTCGGGGCCATGGACGCCTCGCCAGCGGAGAAGTACGCCGCTTTCAAGCGTGACAAGGACTTCCCCGTCTTCCGGGACTTTGCCTCGCTCTACGACTTCGGGCTCGACGACTTCCAGGTCGAGGCGTGCAAGGAGATCGAACAAGGCAAGGGCGTTCTGGTCGCCGCGCCGACCGGGTCGGGCAAGACGATCGTCGGTGAGTTCGCCATCCACCTGGCGCTCGCGACCGGCCGCAAGGCGTTTTACACGACCCCGATCAAGGCGCTCTCCAACCAGAAGTACAACGACCTGGTCAAGCGCTACGGCCCCGACCAGGTCGGCCTGCTGACCGGCGACAACGTCGTCAACGGCGAGGCGCCGGTCGTGGTGATGACCACCGAGGTGCTGCGCAACATGCTCTACGCGGGCTCGCAGACCCTGATGGGACTCGGGTTCGTGGTCATGGACGAGGTCCACTACCTCGCCGACCGCTCCCGCGGCGCGGTCTGGGAGGAGGTCATCATCCACCTGCCCGAGTCGGTCTCGGTCGTCTCGCTGAGCGCGACCGTCTCCAACGCCGAGGAGTTCGGAGAGTGGCTCACCACGGTGCGTGGTGAGACCACCACGATCATCGAGGAGAAGCGGCCGGTTCCGCTCTACCAGCACGTGATGGCCGGCCGGCGGATCATGGATCTGTTCGCCTCCTCCGACGTCGACGCGGCGGCCGGGTTCGTCAAGGAGGGCGCCCCGGTCAACGGCGAGCTGATGAGGCTGGCGCGCGACGACTGGGCGGCCGGACGGATGACCGACCGGCGTACGCCCAAGGACAAGCGCAAGGGCCGTGACTCTTCTGGGGGCAACCGGCGCGTGGGCAACGGGAGGCGGGTCTGGATCCCGTCGCGCGTGGAGGTCATCACTGCCCTGCAGCGTGACAACCTGCTCCCCGCGATCAACTTCGTCTTCTCCCGGGTCGGCTGCGACGCCGCGGTCGGCCAGTGCATCCAGGCCAACCTGCGGCTGACCACGCCCGACGAGCGCGACGAGATCTTCGCCTACGTCGAGGAGGCCTGCGCCGACCTGCCCGACGAGGACCGGCACGTCCTCGGCTACCACGACTGGATCGACGGCCTCTCCCGCGGCGTCGCCGCCCACCACGCCGGGCTGCTGCCGGCGTTCAAGCAGGTCGTCGAGGAGCTGTTCCTGCGCGGCCTGGTGAAGGCTGTCTTCGCCACCGAGACCCTCGCGCTGGGCATCAACATGCCCGCCCGCACGGTGGTCATCGAGAAGCTCTCGAAGTGGAACGGCGAGGCCCACGTCAACCTCTCGCCGGGGGAGTACACCCAGCTCGTCGGCCGTGCCGGCCGTCGCGGCCTCGACGTCGAGGGCCACGGCGTCGTGCTCTGGCAGCAGGGGCTCAACCCGCGCGAGCTCGCTGGCCTCGCATCGACGCGCACCTATCCGCTGCGGTCGAGCTTCAGGCCGTCGTACAACATGGCGGTCAACCTGGTGCACCAGTTTGGCCGGGCGCGCTCGCGCGAGCTGCTGGAGCAGTCGTTCGCTCAGTTCCAGGCCGACAAGGCGGTCGTCGGGCTGGCCCGCCAGGTGAGGAAGGCGGAGGACGCGCTCGACGGTTACCAGGAGGCGGCGACGTGTGACCGCGGTGACTTCATGGAGTACGCCGCGATCCGCCGCAAGATCTCCGACGTCGAGAAGTCCTCCTCCCGCGAGCGGCGTGCCGACCGACGCGACGAGATCATCGAGTCGCTCTCGAAGCTGAAGATCGGTGACGTGATCGACGTGCCGACGGGCAAGTTCGCCGGCTATGCCGTCGTCGTCGACCCGGGCTTCGACCCCGAAGGGCCGCGTCCCTACGTGATCACCCAGGACCGGCAGGCCCGGCGCCTGGCGATGATGGACTTCAACGTGCCGATCGTCGCCCAGACCCGGCTGCGGGTGCCGAAGTCGTTCAACGGCCGCAACCCGCAGATGCGCCGCGACATGGCCTCCCGGCTGCGGGAGAAGACCCGCGACCTGCGACCGGTGCCGTATGAGGGTTCGCCGACCGCCCGCAAGGAGCGCAAGAGCTCGGCCGAGACCCAGATCTCCGCGCTGCGGCGCGAGCTGAAGATGCACCCCTGCCACGACTGCCCCGACCGCGAGGACCACGCCCGCTGGGCCGAGCGCTGGTTCAAGCTGTCGCGCGACACCGACACGCTGCGCCGCCGGGTGGAAGCGCGCACCAACACGGTGGCTCGCACCTTCGACCGGGTCTGCGAGGTGCTGGTCGCGCTCGACTACCTCGAGGGTGAGACGGTCACCGAGCGCGGCACCCACCTGATGCGGCTCTACTCCGAGATGGACCTGGTCGCTGCCGAGGCGCTCCGCGAAGGCCTCTGGGACGACCTGACCCCCTCCGAGCTCGCCGCTGCCCTCTCGGTGCTGGTCTACGAGGCCCGTCGCGCCGACGACGCCACCCCGCCCCGCCTCCCCGGCGGCCGGGTCAAGGACGTCATCGCCGAGACCGTACGGCTGTGGGGCCAGCTCGACGCCCTCGAGCGCGACCACAAGCTCGACTTCCTCCGCCAGCCCGACCTCGGCTTCGCCTGGGCCGCCTACCGGTGGGCCGAGGGCGACGAGCTCGACGACGTCCTCAGCGAGGTCGAGCTCGCCGCCGGCGACTTCGTCCGCTGGGTCAAGCAGCTCATCGACCTCTGCGGCCAGGTCGCCGACGCCGCCGGCGACACCCCCCTCCGCCGCACCGCAAGGCAGACCATGGACCTGATCAAGCGAGGCGTAGTCGCCTACTCATCCGTCGTCGAATAACGCCGAGACGTCAGTTTCTGACGCCGAGAAGTCGATTCCCGGGCGCGGAGAATCGACTCTTGGCGCCCGATTTCTGACGCCTCGGCGAGGTCTTGCGTTCCGAGGACACCGATCACTGGGATGGCTAGGGTCAGCGCGTGCAGAAGCAAGAGAAGGTGGTCGCCTTCGTCGGACGATCGTGGGCGGTCCATCTCGGCGTCGGGCTTGCGTGGGGAATGGCGATCTGGACGGTGATGTTCCTCGCATCCCGCGGCGTGGTCGCGTTCTCGCTGGGCCCCGTGATGGGGATCCTCTTCGTCGCAGGTGCTGTCATCTTCACGCTGTGGTACCTGGCCTCCCGATCCCGGTTGGAGATCGATGCCGAGGGGCTGCGGCTGTCTGGTCCGTTGGGTTCACGGGTGATTCCCTGGTCGGATCTCACCGTCGTCGAGCCGTCCTGGGCCTGGCAGTGGGTACGTTGCCGCGATGCTGCTGGTCGTGCGACGGTGCGGCTGACGTCCTCGAGGCTCTACCCACGCCTGCAGCACCAGATCCAGCGAGACAACCAAGAGTTGGCCACCCGGCTCTGGTACGCGGGTCCAGCGAGCAGAGGCGGATGACCGCGCCGGACGTGGCCGTTTCGTCGGTGGCGTACCTGGTGAAATAGCATGAGCGGGTGGATGTCTCTCCCTACGATGCTCTGCTGTTCGTCTCTTTCGGGGGGCCGGAGAAGACCGAGGACGTGGTGCCGTTCCTGGAGAACGTGACCCGGGGGCGGGGGATCCCGCGGGAGCGGCTGGTCGAGGTGGGGCAGCACTACTTCGATCGCGGCGGGAAGTCGCCGATCAACGACCAGAACCGGGCCTTCCTGGCGGCGCTGCGCAGCGACCTGGCGGAGAACGGGATCGACCTGCCGGTCTACTGGGGCAACCGCAACTGGGATCCCTACCTGAGCGACACGGTCGCGCAGATGCGGGCCGACGGGATCAAGCGGGCGGCGGTCTTCGCGACCAGCGCCTACTCGTCCTACTCCTCGTGCCGGCAGTACCGCGAGAACCTCTTCGAGGCGTGCGACAGGAGCGGCGACGTCGAGAGCGCGCCGGTGCTCGACAAGCTGCGGCGCTACTACAACCACCCGGGCTTCGTGGCACCCGTCGTCGACGGTGTGCTCGCCTCCCTCGAGGACCTGCCCGAGGACGAGCGTGATGGCGCGCGGATCCTCTTCGTGACCCACTCGATCCCGACCTCGATGAACGACAACGCCGGCCCCGACGGCAACGCGTACGTCGCCCAGCACCTCGACGTCGCCGAGGTGATCGCCGAGCAGGTCGCGCAGCGGCGCGGGGTCACCCACGAGTGGGACCTCGTCTACTGCAGCCGCTCCGGCGCCCCGCACATCCCCTGGCTCGAGCCCGACGTGAACGACCACCTCGAGGACCTGGCGAGCAAGAATGTCACCGCTGTCGTGATGTGCCCGGTCGGCTTCGTCTCCGACCACATGGAGGTCGTCTACGACCTCGACACCGAGGCCATGGCCACCGCCGAGAAGCTCGGGATCCACGCCCGCCGCAGCCCGACCGCGGGAGAGGACCCGCGCTTCGTCGCTGCCGTACGCGAGCTGCTCCTCGAACGTGCCGCTGCGGAGCGTGGGCAGGCCCCTGAGCGGCCTACCGTGGGTGACCTGGGCCCCGGGCCCGACCGCTGCCCCGCGGGCTGCTGCTTCAACCAGCGCTCGCAGCTGCCGACCCTGTCCGGAGAGGACTCGCCCCAGTACTCCGAGTGATCAGCTGATCGGCCGCGGCATAGGGTCGGCCCCATGACAGAGCATCCAGCGCCGGCTCAGCCCGCCCCCAAGTCCGGAGACCTGCTCGCGCTCGCGGTGGCGACCGCCCGCGCGGCCGCCGATCTCGTTCGCGAGCGGGCCGCCGGCGTGGTCGAGGTGGCGGCCACGAAGTCGACCGTGACCGATGTGGTCACCGAGGCAGACCGGGACACCGAGGCGCTGATCCGGCGGCTGATCTCCCAGGAGCGTCCGGAGGACGCCTTCTTCGGTGAGGAGGGCGAGGAGACGATGGGCACCAGCGGGGTTCGCTGGATCGTCGACCCGATCGACGGCACCGTCAACTTCCTCTACGGCCTTCCGAGCTACGCGGTCTCGATCGCGGCCGAGTACGCCGGCGAGGTCGTCGCCGGTGCGGTCGTGGACGTGCCCCGCGGCACCCTCTACGCCGCCTTCCGGCAGCCCGACGGATCGGTCGCCGCGGTCAAGAACGGCGAGCCCATCAGCGTACGTCAGCCCGCCGGGCTCGGGCAGCGGCTGATCGCCACCGGGTTCTCCTACGACGCCGAGCTCCGCCGGGTTCAGGCCGAAGCACTGGTCCGGTTCCTGCCGGTCGTACGTGACGTTCGTCGCATCGGCTCGGCGGCTCTGGACATCTGCGGGGTGGCCGAGGGAACCCTCGACGGCTACCTCGAAGAGGGGCTGCACCTGTGGGACCATGCCGCGGCCGGCCTGGTCGCGGAAGCCGCCGGTGCTCGTTGGGAGGCGACGACCGGCATCGGCGGTCGCCGGTTCGTGATCGTCGCACCAGCCCACGGCTACGATGAACTACGGAAAGCGGCTGTTCAGGCCGGTTTTCTGCCAGTTGACTCGCTCCCGGGTGTCGTACCCGACTGAAAGCCGCTGGTTGATGTAGATCTATGACCGGCCGGGGGCCGGGAAGGTCCCGGAGCCCCGTCGGTACAGCCGCGTTCACCCACCCGAAACTCACTGCTCATCTATACCCGTGATAGGGAATACCGCCAGATGACAGAACGTTTCGGCGACGCGGATCCGGTTGAGTGTGCGAAATCCGCGTTGATGGTGCACAATCACGGGCCGTGCCGCTGCCCTCGGGGGCGCGCGGGGGGACTGAAGATGAGTAAGAAGGGGAGTGGCGCATATGGCGACGGACTACGACGCACCGCGTAAAAATGAAGAGGACCAGTCCGAGGAGAGCATCGAAGAGCTCAAGGCTCGTCGTCACGACAAGAACTCGGGCAAGGTTGACGAGGACGAGGCCGAGGCGGCCGAGTCGTTCGAGCTCCCGGGAGCCGACCTCAGCCACGAGGAGCTGGCGGTCGAGGTCAAGCCGAAGCAGGAGGACGAGTTCACCTGTATGAGCTGCTTCCTGGTCCACCACCGCAGCCAGCTGGCTGACGAGAAGAAGATGATCTGCTTCGACTGCGCGTAAGCGCAGTTGAAAGCCGCCGAGTCGGCGGGTTTGTACAGCTTGCGCTGGCAAGCGCTCTGTACAAACGCGCCGACTCGGCGGAAAGCCCGACGCAAGCCGGGAAAAGAGGAGAAGGCCGCACGGATTCCGTACGGCCTTCTTTGCTATCTCAGATCTGCTGACTCAGCGCTCGTCCCGCTCCAGCTGCTTGGGCAGCCGACCGACCGACTTGACGTAGTAGTTGGCCGCACGCCGCTGGGCGAACATCCGCGCGAGCGCGACGGTGGCGCCGGTCGCAGCCGACCAGAGCACGGCCTCCACGAGGCGTACGTCGGGGTCGGCGGGGTTCGCCGGTGGCTTGCGTCCAGTGGACGCCTTCCAGCCGGTGGAGAGGACCTTGTTCGTGACCTTGGCGGCCCCGATTCCGCTGACGAGGGCCATGATCGCCCAGACCTTGTCAGCCTTGTCGGCTTTGTCAGCCTTGGTGGACTTGGACATACCTCGAGCCTAGGCCATGGCCGGGAGGTTGCCGCTCAGAGACTCGCTCGGAGTGCGTTGACCGTCTTCGCGAGCGCCACCGGGTGCCGGGTGAAGAGCAGCCAGTAGGGCGCCGGGTCGGCCGGGTCGTCGATCGTGACCCGCACCGCGCGCTTGAGGTAGGGACGAAGAAGCAGGTACGCCCTGGCATCGGCGTCGCGCCCCGCCAGGTGATGTGCCTCGGTCTCGTCGAGAGCGACCGCCTCGCCGAGGAAGCGCGCCTCGATCCGGGCGGGCCCGGCGCGCAGGACGCCGTCGGCGATCGTGATCCTGGCGTTGCCGAAGACGATCATGGCCAGCGCGAACAGGCCGCCGATCGCCGCGGTGATGCCCCAGGCGAGCGCGGCCGGAACCCACAGGATGACAGCGATCCACAGGGTCGCCAGGAACATGACGCCCTGGACCCACCACCGCAGCGGCACGGTCAGTCGCTCGTCGTACGCCGGGGTGCTCACGAATCGTGAGTTTTTCACGTCGGTCAAGGGAGTCACGAATCGGGTGAGCCGAAGAGCATCTAAGGTGCGGGTTGTGTCTGATCTCGAAGTAGCCCTGGTCCGTCTCGACGCCGAGCTGCCGCCACCTGTGTACGCCCACCCGGGCGACGCCGGAGCCGACCTGCGGACGACCGTGGACGTGAGCCTGAAGCCGGGGGAGCGCGCCCTGGTGCCGACCGGGATCGCGATGGCGCTGCCGGAGGGGTATGTCGGCCTGGTGCACCCGCGCTCCGGGCTGGCCGCCAAGCACGGCCTGTCCATCGTCAACGCCCCCGGCACAGTCGACGCGGGATACCGCGGCGAGGTGAAGGTGGCGCTGATCAACCTGGACCCTGTCGAGGCGATCGAGCTGCGCCGCGGCGACCGGATCGCCCAGCTGGTGATCCAGCGCGTCGAGCAGGCTCGGTTCGTCGAGGTCTCCGAATTGCCCGACTCCGTTCGTGGAGATGGGGGATACGGTTCTACAGGGGGCTTCTCCAACCGCTGAGGGATCAGTGTTAGATAAGTCTCCTCAGAGAATCACCGCAACCTGAAAGCAGATGGTCGTGAAGTTCCGTCGCAAGTCCACGCCCTCCCACCGGGGAGAGCCATCTGCACCGGTCGAGGACGGGCCGATGGCCCCCGAGCGGCCGGTGCCGGCGGCTCCCGAGGTCGGGCCGTTCGACATCGACTCCGTCCCCGACGGTCTGATCACCGGCGACTGGGTCGACCTCGGGTCGATGATGCTCGCCCCCGCGCCGGGCAAGGAGCTCCGCCTGCAGGTGGACGAGAAGTCCGGGCAGATCGCGGCCGTGATGCTGACCGCCGAGGACGGCGCCATGGAGTTGCGCGCCTTCGCGGCGCCCCGCAACGGCGACCTGTGGACCGAGTCGCTGCCGATGCTGCGCGAGGACGTCCAGCAGCGCGGCGGTGCGACCGCCGACCTGGAGGGCCCGTGGGGCACCGAGCTGATCACCCAGATGAAGGTCAAGCTGCCTGACGGCCAGCCGGCCGTCCAGCAGACCCGCATCATCGGCGTCAACGGCCCGCGCTGGATGCTGCGCGCCACCATGATGGGCCGTCCCGCGATGGAGCCGACCGCCGGCAAGGAGTGGGAGAAGCTCCTCGAGCGGGTGGTCGTGCGCCGCGGTGAGGGTGCCAAGCCCAAGGGCGAGGCGCTCGAGGTGAAGCTGCCGCCCAACGCGCGTCGCGTGGAGAAGTGAGCCGGTAGTGTCCAAGGGCCGGCTGCGCGCGAAGCTCAGCGAGTGGGCGAACACCGCCTCGATCGACGCGAGCGAGATCCGGGCGGCCTACGTCGCCAAGGATGTCGCCTCGATCGCCGACGCGCCCGACCGTGAGCCGGTGCGACTGCGGGGGACGTTGCGTACGATCACACTGCGGCCCCGTGGCGGTGTCCCCGCCCTGGAGGCCGAGCTGTTCGACGGCTCCGGCACCCTGACGCTGATCTGGCTGGGACGCCGGCGCATCGCCGGGATCAGCCCGGGCCGGTCCCTGCAGGTACAGGGCCGCATCGGCCGTACCGATGGCCAGCGCATCATGTTCAACCCCCGCTACGAGCTGATACCGGACCCCAACGAGTGAGCCAACCACACGTGAGCCCCGCCTCCGAGACCCCTGCCGACGGCCAGGGCGACGAGCACGACCACAACCATCCGACGGTCGACACCGTCGAGGCGGTCGTACGCCGCCAGATGTCCGCCGGGCTGGGCGGTGTGCGCGGGATGCTCGAGGCCGGCGTACCCGGGCTGGTCTTCACCATCGCCTGGCTGGTGGTCAAGGACCTCAAGGTCGCGCTGATCGCCTCGGCCGCGACCGCGGCGGCCTTCCTGCTGGTCCGGCTCGTGCAGCGCTCGAGTCTGCAGTACGTCGGCAACGCCATCTTCGGCATCCTCATCGGCTTCGCGGTGGTGCGACTGGCCCAGTCCATGGGCGGCACAGCCGAGGAGCAGGCGCTGGCCTACTTCCTGCCCGGCATCCTGATCAGCCTCGGCTACACCGTCGTGGTCGGCGGCCTGTGCCTGATCGGCTGGCCGATCTTCGGCTTCTTCATCGGCGTCGCCAGCGGCGATCCGCTCGAGTGGCACCAGGACAAGCAGATCGTGAAGCTGTGCTCGCGGCTGACCTGGCTCTTCCTGGCTCCCGGAGCGATCGGCGCGGCCATCCAGGGCCCGATCTGGTTCCTGGCCTGGAGTGGGACCATCGACCGCGACTGGGCGATCCTCGCCCTCGGCATCCTCCGCACCGGCCTCGGCTGGGTGCTCCGGATCGCCTGCTACGGCACCATGATCTGGCTCCTCGCCCGCAACCACACGCCGGTCCAGGGCCGCCCCCAGGACGCCTGAGCCGGATGGAGCTCCGGGTGGTGAGGCCGACACGCGGAAGCGTGTGGCTCTCCCTGCTCGCCACGCTCGAGATCATGACCGGTGCGGCCCTGGCCCACCTGGCCGCGGGCGGCGCGCTGCCGAGTGCCGGCTGGCTGGCCGCGGCGGCCCTGGCCGTCTTCGGTGCCGGCGTCGTGGTGCTGCAGCGCCGGGTCGGACTCCTCACCGGTGCTGTCCTGGCCGGCCTGTCCCAACTCGGGCTCCACGAGGTCTTCGCTGCGTTCTCCGCGGCCCCCGGCGCCGAGCACCATCACGCAGTCGGCACCTCGCTCGGCTCCGCCGACGGCGCCGCGATGCTCCTGGCCCACGCCTGCGCCGCCGTCCTCTCCGTCGTCGTCTGGGTGCTGCACCGCAGGGCCCTCGCCGTGGCCGTACGCAGCGTCCCGATGCCGCGGGTCGCGGTCGCCGGCCGCCTGCTCGCCGAGTCGACACAGTTCGTCCCGCGACCGGCCCTGTGGGCCGATGTCTCTCCGCGAAGGGGACCGCCGAGGCCGGCAGGCCTCTGAGATCCCTCTGCGAGCACCACCGGGCGAGTCCCGGTGGCTGTCTTGCGTACCCGAAAATTCGAGAGAGAGAAACCTCCAATGTCCGTTCCGACCCATTTCCAGACCGCACCGCCGGCAGAGCCGCCTACGGAGGCGCCCGGCGCCGGGCCCGGCTGGTGGCCGATGATCCGCCCGCTCGTGCTGCGGCTGCATTTCTACGCCGGGGTGCTGGTCGCCCCGTTCATCCTGGTCGCCTCGGTGACCGGGCTGCTCTACACGGTCGCTCCGCAGGTCGAGCAGATCGCCTACCACGAGCTCACCCATGTCACCCCGGCCGGCGAGACGGTGCCGCTGGCCGAGCAGGTCGCCGCCGCCCGGGCCAGCCACCCCGACGGCGACATCCTCCGCGTCGACGTGCCGCCCGCCGCAGACCGAAGCACTCGGGTCGTCTTCACCGACGAGACCGTGCCCGACGACTACGCGATGTCGGTCTTCGTCAACCCCTACACCGCCGGCGTGGAGGGCCAGGTGCGCAGCTACGGCCAGTGGCTCGGCTTCCGTGCCTGGCTCGACGAGCTGCACCGCAACCTCCACCTGGGTGCCTTCGGGCGTCACTACAGCGAGCTCGCCGCGAGCTGGTTGTGGGTGGTCGCCCTCGGCGGGCTGATGCTGTGGATCGGCAAGGGACGCCGGGACCGGCGGGTGCGCCGGCTGGTCACGCCCGACCCGGCGGCCACCGGACGGTCCCGGGTGATGTCGTGGCACGCCGTCATAGGGGTGTGGGTCCTGCTGGGCGTACTGGCGCTGTCGGTCTCGGGGCTGACCTGGTCGCGCTTCGCCGGGGCGAACATCGGCGAGGTGCGTACCGCGCTGTCGTGGACCGAGCCCACACCGGCCACGTCCCTGCACACCGGCGGCGCCGCGGACGAGCACGCGCACCACGGCTCCTCGGGGCCGGCGGCAGGCGTCGAGGACCCCGATGCGGTCTTCTCCGACGGGGCCGGTGTCGACGGAGTCCTCGCCACCGCGCGGGAGGCCGGGTTGGGTGATCCGCTCTACCTGGTTCCGCCGGCCGACGGCGCCAGCGCGTGGACGGCGGCGGAGAACAAGCGTGACTGGCCGACCGGCTACGACGCGATCAGCGTGGACCCCGCCACGGGCAAGATGCTGGACCGGGTCGACTTCGCCGACTGGCCGGTGATGGCCAAGCTGACCGACTGGGTCATCGGCGCCCACATGGGCATCCTGTTCGGCGTCGTCAACCAGCTGGCGCTCGCAGCGCTGGCGATCGGCCTGATCGTGATGACCCTGCTCGGCTACCGGATGTGGTGGCTGCGGCGGCCGCGCGGCGCGAGTCGGCTGCGGTTCGGCCGGCCGGTGCCGCGCGGTGCCTGGCGCCGGCTGCCGGTGCCTGTGCTGGTGGGAGGCATCGCGGTGACCGCGCTCGTCGGCTGGTTCGTCCCGATGCTGGGGATCAGCTTGGTCGTGTTCCTGCTGGTCGACGCCGCGCTGGGGGCGGTGCGTCGGCGCAGCTGAGTCAGGAGGCGGCGCAGGTCGCGCAGAGGCCGAAGATCTCCACGGTGTGGTTGACGTCGGTGAAGCCGTTCTGCGCCGCCACCTTGTCTGCCCAGGTCTCCACGGCCGGACCCTCGATCTCCACGGCCTTGCCGCAGCTGCGGCAGACCAGGTGGTGGTGATGGGTCGTGGAGGCGTCGCCGCACAGCCGGTAGGTGGACTCACCGTCGGGCTTGTGGATCACGTCGGCGAGTCCGTCGTCGACGAAGATCTGCAGGTGGCGGTAGACCGTGGAGAGGCCGATCTTCTCGCCGTTGGCTCGCAGCGTGGCGTAGACGTCCTGGGCGCTGCGGAAGGTGTCCTCGGCGGCGAGAGCCTCCTTCACCGCGGCGCCCTGGTTGGTTGCGCGCCGCTTGACCTGCTGGGTTGGTGCCATGCGCGACATGTTAGTCGGTATCGGTATGGATCCCCTGCCCAGTGGCACCGTCAGCAGGGCGGTCGATGACACGACGTGGAACACCTATGTCATAATGGGAACGATTCCCAATAAGAAGAAAGGCTGCCATGTCACGCACGTGTCAGGTCACCGGAGCCCGTCCCGGCTTCGGCAACAACCGCCCCTGGTCCAAGAAGGCGACCCGGCGACGCTGGGAGGTGAATCTGCAGAAGAAGACCTACTACGTCCCCAGCCTGGGTCGGAAGGTCACGCTGCGGCTCAGCACCAACGCGATCAAGCGGATCGACGTACGCGGCATCGACGCTGTCGTCGCCGAGATGCTCGCCCGAGGGGAGAAGGCCTGATGGCCAAGAAGTCCAAGATCGCGGCCGAGGCCAAGCGCCGCGAGATCGTGGAGCGGTACGCAGCACGCCGGGCCGAGATCAAGGAGCGCATCCGCACCGCCGAGCCGGGCTCGGTCGAGCAGGCCGAGGCCGTCCGTTCCCTGTCCCGCCTGCCGCGCGACTCCTCACCCGTACGCCTGCGCAACCGCGACCAGGTCGACGGCCGACCGCGAGGCTACCTGCGCAAGGCTGGCGTGTCCCGGATCCGGTTCCGCGAGCTCGCGCACAAGGGCCATCTGCCGGGGATCACCAAGTCCAGCTGGTGAGTTCCTAACGAGAATCGTTCCGAGTCGGCGAGGCGCAACCCGGGCGTCATCGGGCTGTGCTAAACACACGCTCCATGAGTACGAAGACCCCCGTGCGGACGGCCGAGAAGTCTGGGTTCCGGCTGGGGCAGACAGAGATCGTGGCGATCGTCCTGCTCGTCATCCTGCTCTCCCAGCGCTGGCTGCTGCCGCTGTTGGACCACGACCTGTTCAACACCTGGGGCACCATCTTCGTCGCCATCGTGGTGCAGTCGGCTCCGTTCCTGCTCGGTGGCGTGCTGCTCAGCGCCGTCATCTCGACCTTCCTCTCGGAGAAGGCGCTGAGCAAGATCGTGCCCAAGAGCCCGGCGCTCGGTGTCCCGGTCGCCGGCCTGGCCGGGATCGGGCTGCCGGGCTGCGAGTGCGCCGCGGTGCCGGTGACCAACTCACTGATCCGCCGTGGGGTCGCGCCCGCGGTAGCGCTGACGTTCCTGCTGGCCGCGCCGGCGGTCAACCCGGCGGTGCTGGTCTCGACCGCGGTCGCTTTCCCCGGCCAGCCGGTGATGGTGCTGGCGCGCTTCCTGGCGTCGCTGATCACGGCGGTGGCTGTCGGCTGGATCATGCTCGCCCGCGGCAAGCTGCTGCTCGAGCGGCTGACCAACCTGGGCCGCGACGAGCACGCCCACGGTCGATCGTTCCTGGGCAACGTCAGCCACGACTTCCTGCACGCCTCCGGCTTCCTGGTGCTGGGCGCCATGTTGGCCGCGGCGGTCAACACCTTCGTACCCCGCTCGGTGGTCAACACGGTCGCCGGTCAGGCGGTGCTGGGGATCGCCACGCTGGCGCTGTTCGCGTTCATCGTGGCGCTCTGTTCGGAGTCCGACGCCTTCGTCGCGGCCTCGTTCACCGCCTTCTCCGACACCGCGAAGCTGGTCTTCCTCGTCGTCGGCCCGGCGATGGACATCAAGCTCGCCTCGATGGAGGCAGGCCAGTTCGGCATGGGCTTCGCGCTTCGCTTCGTGCCCTTGGTGATCATCACGGCGGTCGCCTCCGCCGTCGGCATCGGATGGTGGCTGCTGTGACTCGTACTACCCAGGCTTTGGTCATCGGCTTTCTCGGCGCCGTCCTGCTGCGGCTCTCGCTCGGCGACGGCTACCTGAGGTACGTCACCGGCTGGATGAAGTGGCCGCTGGTCGCCACCGGCGTGGTGCTGCTCGGGCTGACCGTGTGGATGCTGCTGCGCCCCGCGCCGGGCGGGCACGACGGCGAGGACGGCGACGACCACGACGCCCATGACCACAAGGTCCCGGCGATGACCTGGCTGGCGATCGTGCCCGGGGTGATCGTCTTCGTCGCCAGCCCGCCGTCCCTGGGCGCCTACCTCGCCGAGCGGCGTGCCGACGACCCGGTCGCGGCGGCCCCCGATGCCGAAATCCTGCCGCTGCCCGCCTCCGATGGGCCGGTCGACGTCGAGGTCGCCGAGTTCATGTGGCGTGCCGGCGTCGAGGACGGCGCGACGATCAAGGACCGCGACATACGCCTCACCGGCTTCGTCAGCACCGACGAGAACGGCAACTGGTACGTCACCCGCATCGCCATCGCCTGCTGTGCCGCCGACGCGAGCGCCTCGCGGGTGCGGGTGGAGGACTACGACGAGGCCCCGGAGCGCGACTCGTGGGTCGCGGTCACCGGTCGCTGGGTCGAGGGCACCGCGCCGGGCGGCAAGTCGGAGACGGCCATCGAGGCCGCCTCCGTCGAGCCGCGCGAGGCGCCGGCCAACACCTACCAGTGAGCATCGATGGGTGACCCGAGGCGCTCCGGCAACCCCGCTCGCCGGGCAGAGGCGCGGCGTGAGCCGACCTGGCGCGACCGCCTCCCGCCGCGTGCGCTCATCGTCGGTGTGCTCATCGCGGTCGCGATCGGTGTCGTGGTGCTCACCCGCGACCTCGGCGGTGGAGACGCTCCGGCAATCTCCGCCCCCTCGGATGCGACCTCGTCGGCCGCTCCGGTCGCCGCGGGGCCGGTCGCCTCCCTGGAGGAGTTCTGCGGCGCCGTACAGACGATGGCGAACGCCCACGCGACCCAGATGTCCACCCCGAACGACGAGAACGAGACCGCGCTCGGTCTGGCGGCGACGAGCCTGCAGTCGATGGGTGTTCCAGAAGGTACGCCGGCGGCCGCTGTCGAGGGCGTGCGGATGATGATCGAGGACGCCCTGCGCACCGGCCGCGGTGAAGACCCGCTGGAGCGCAGCGAGGCCCAGAACCTCGCCTATGAGCGCCTCGGCGAGTTCCTCACCGAGACCTGCGGCGCCGCCTGACGCCCCGCCTGGCGATCACCGGCGACGGAGCAGGACCACGGCGTCCTCGAGGGTGGACTCCTCGCCGGACGGGGTGGTCACGGGACGGTGCCGGTGCTCGAGGACGACCGTCTCCCAGCTCTCCTCGGGCAGGCCGAGCTCGGCCAGCTCCTCCTTGGCGTCGAGGAAGCGGTGCTCGTGCGCGGCGGCGTCAGCCCACGGCGGTGCAGCCGCGTGGGAGGTGACCAGAAGGTGTCCGCCCGGGCTCACCAGCTCGGCCGCCCGGCGCAGGATGTCGGTGCGCGGCAGCTCGACGGGGGAGTGGAAGAAGCTGGCGGTGACCAGGTCGTAGCTCCCGTCGAGGTCGGCCGGCGAGGAGAGGTCGGAGACCATGAACCTCGCCTGGTCCTCGCTCAGCCCGGCAGCCCGCGCGGCTTCGCGGCCGCGCGTGACGGCGTTCTCGGAGATGTCGATGCCGGTGGCTCGCCAGCCCTGCTGCGCCAGCCAGATCACGTCGGCGCCCTCCCCTGAGCCCAGATCGAGCGCCGTCCCGGGCTCGAGGCCGGAGGCGATGTCGCCGAGCACCGTGTTGACCTTGCCGGACCAGATCCGGTCGCTGCCGGCGTACCTCTCCTGCCAGAAGTCCACTGCGGCGGGCCCGGCCTGGGCACGGTCGAAGTCGTCGGTGACCAGGGTCATGTTCACGACGCTGCCGGCCATGGTGCCGGCGCTCATGCTGATCGGGACGTTGGCCATCGGGTTGGAGACGTTGCCCACCGCCCAGATCCGGTCGCTGCTGGTCTTGCCGGTCGCGTCGACGGCGAGGAAGCTGCCGACCGGCGAGTCCGCGCGGTCGAGGCCGAGGTGGGTCAGGAAGTCGTCGTGCGGGCGCAGCGTGCCGGCTGTGAAGATGGCGCCGACCTCGGTGGTCAGCCCGTCCGCGGTGCGCACCGCGGTGACCTGGTCGCCGTCGCCGAGGACCTCGGTGACCGGCGACGTCACGAGGGTGATCCCGCGCGACAGCAGCCGCTGCTCCTCGGCCTCCTCGAGCGGGCCGAGACCCGCGGTGAAGACGAAGACGTCGTCGCTCCACTGCCGGATCAGCTGTGCCTGGTGCATCCCGAGCGGTGAGGTGGTCAGGACGCCGATCCGCCGGTCGCGCACCTCCCAGCCGTGGCAGTAGGGGCAGTGCAGGACGGTGGCGCCCCAACGCTCGGCCAGGCCGGGGATGTCGGGAAGCTCGTCGGTGACGCCGGTGGCGACGATCGCGATCCGGCCGGTGAGTCGCTCGCCGTCCTCGAGGAGGACGCTCACGCCGTGCTCGGTCTCGTCCAGGCGGGCGACGCGCCCGGGACGGATCCCGACGTCGTACGTCGCCAGCTCCTCGCGTCCCTTGCGCAGCAGGTCGATGGGGTCGATGCCCTCGTGGCCGAGTACGCCGTGCATGTGGGCCGCGAAGCGGTTGCGGGGGAGGCCGGAGTCGATCACGACGGTCCGGCGGCGGGAGCGGCCGAGCATGAGGGCAGCGGAGAGTCCGGCGGCACCGCCGCCGATGACGACTGCGTCGAAGTGTTCGGTGTGTTGGGTCATGCCTCCAGTTCAGTGGCACAATGAAGGAACGGCAAGGGTTCTTGCAGAAATGGCAAATGGGAGATGGAGCACATGATCGACGAGCTCAAGCAGGTCGGCCCGCGGATCCGGGCGATCCGGCACAGCAAGGGATGGACCCTGGATCAGCTGGCCGCGATGGCGGAGATGTCGCCGAGCACGCTGTCCCGGCTCGAGTCGGGCAAGCGGCAGGCGAGCCTGGAGCTGCTGATCCCGCTGACCCGCCACCTCGGTGTGGGTCTCGACAGCCTGGTGACGCCGTCGGTCCCGGATCCGCGGGTGCGCCGGCCGGTGATCCGCCGTGACGGCATGGAGATCGCGCCACTGACTCCCGAGGGCTCGCCGGTCAACACCTTCAAGATCACCTACGAGCCGGTGACCGAGGTGCCGGAGCCGCGGGTCCATGACGGCTACGAGTGGCTCTACGTCATCTCCGGCAAGCTGCGGCTGCTGCTGGGCGACCGCGACCTGGTGCTGACCCGCGGCGAGGCCGCCGAGTTCGACACCCGGGTGCCGCACGCGATCTTCGCGACCGGGTCTCGCCCGGCGCAGGTGCTGAGCATCTTCAACAGCGACGGCGTACGCATGCACACCCACACCGCCGAGGGGTGAGCCTCGCCTCGATATGAGCGGGGCGTGATCCTGTGTGTAGAATGAGAACCGTTATCATTAATTACAGCGGGAGGTCCCCATGAAGCAAGGCATCCACCCCGTCTCCGGGCCGGTCGTCTTCCGCGACCGCTCGGCGGACAAACTCTTCCTGATGCGGTCGACGATCCTCGAGCGTCTCGCCGAGGACCACGAGCGGGTCACCTGGGAGAACGGCGAGACCTACCCGGTCGTCGACGTCGACGTCTCCAGCGCCAGCCACCCGTTCTGGACCGGACGCGGCCGCGTCGTCGACACCGAGGGACGGGTCGAGCGGTTCAAGCGCCGCTACGGGCGTGGCCGATGAGTACGCCTCGTCCGCGGTCCCCACGCAACCTCTCGGTCCCGAAGGTGCCGGTGATCCTGGTGAGCGGGGTCGCGGAGAGCGCGATGCTCTCGGCGACCATCTCGCTCCAGTTCGGCCTCCCCGACGCGGTCATGGTGCGCCACATCATCGATCCCGAGCGCCAGCTCCTCACCCGCGTCGTCAGTGACCTGACCGGCGTGATCGAGCACGAGGAGATCAACCTCGCCCACGCCTGCGTGGCCTGCGCGATCCGCGAGGACATCGTGCCGACGCTCGAGCGCCTGGCGGCCCAGGGCCGTTGGGGGAGCATCGTCGCCTGCCTGCCGGTCGCCGCCGAGGCGATCCAGGTCTGCCGGGTGCTCGCGTGGGCGCCGCGGATGGCTCCGCACATCTCGATCGCTGCCGTCGTCGCGGCGCTCGAGGGTGCGACCGTCGCCGAGGACCTGCTCGGTCCCGACCTCCTCGACGAGCGTGGGCTGGCCACCTCCGAGGACGACCGTCGCGGCGTCGCCGAGGTCGCCAGTGCGATCGTCGAGTACGCCGACGTCGTCAGCATCACCGAGACTCCCGATCCCGAGGAGGAGTCGCTGGTCGCGACTCTCGCCCGGCCGGGTACGCCGGTGGTGACCGACCCCTCGCTCCTGGACGCCGTCGGCCTGGTCGCCGGCGTGCACCGGCACCACGCTGTCGAGGCGTGGGTCGCGGAGGTGCGCCGAAACGCGCTGCCGCCGTTGCCCGAGGGTGGCGCCTGGCGGCTCGACCTGCGTTCGGAGCGTCCGATCCACCCGGTCCGGTTCCAGGAGGAGCTGGAGCGTCTCGGCGGTGGCCCGCGCCGTTCACGAGGCTGCTTCTGGGTGCCGACCCGTCCCGACGACATCTGCGTCTGGGACGGGGCCGGTGGGCAGGCGAGCGTGGGCTCGACCCAGAAGTGGGGTCGCACCGAGCGGCTCACCCGGATCGTCGTGATCGGCATCGACGACGAGGCCGACGAGATCCCGCGGGCCTTCGAGCGCGCCCTGCTCACCGACCAGGAGATCGCCCAGCGCGGCCAGATCTGGGAGGAGTCCTGGGACGGGCTCGAGGACTGGCTCGGCCCCATCGGTCGCGCCGCCTGAATCGCATCCACCACCCCGAAGGAGGCCGCCATGGCCGTACCCAAGCGCAAGATGTCGCGCAGCAACACCCGCCACCGCCGGTCGAGCTGGAAGGCGACCCCGGTCGCGCTCGTGCCGGTGACCGTCGACGGCCAGAGCTATGACGTGCCTCGTCGCCTGGTCCGCGCGGTCCAGCGCGGCTACGTCGACCCCGTCAAGCTCCGCTGAGAGCCTCTGCTGAAAGGAAGCCGAACTGATGCCCAAACGACCGCCGTCTCCCGTCCGCAAGCGGCGCAAGCCGCAGCTGGCGCCGGACGTGACCTACGTCGACTACAAGGACGTGCAGCTGCTGCGTACGTTCATCTCCGACCGCGGCAAGATCCGCTCGCGCCGCGTCACCGGACTCACCCCGCAGCAGCAGCGCGCGGTGACCAAGGCGATCAAGAACGCCCGCGAGGTCGCGCTGCTGCCCTACACGAGCACTAACGGTTAGATTCCCATGAAGGTCGTCAACTCCATCCGGTCGCTGAAGAACCAGCCCGGTTCCCAGGTCGTACGCCGCCGCGGCCGGGTCTTCGTCATCAACAAGCGCAACCCGCGCCTCAAGGCACGCCAGGGCTGAGTCCAGTCCGCCCTGAACGTCGGCCCCGCGGCTCTGTGAGCTGCGGGGCCGACGTCTGTCTGCTGGACCTCCGACAACCAAGTTGCAGATGGGAATCATTCTCATTAGGGTTCGGGGTCACCTGACTGGAAGGCAGCAACATGCACATCCGCCCCCACCTGCGAGGCGTCGCGGTCCTCGCGGCCGTCGCTCTCGCGGCGACCGCGTGCGGCTCGCGATCCGAGAGCCCGAGCGACACGCTGCGCATCGCCGGACCGTTCGAGCTGCACAGCCTCGAGTCCTCCGCGGACGGCTACTTCTTCACCCGGCTCCAGGTCACCGAGACCCTGGTGACCGCCGACATCGACGGTGCGCTCGCACCTGGCCTGGCCACGTCGTGGGCGGCCGAGGACGACAACCGGACCTGGACCTTCGACCTGGTCGAGGACGCCGAGTTCCACGACGGCGAGCCGATGACCGCCGAGAACGTCGTCGCCGTTCTCGAGAAGGTCGAAGCCGAGGCCGCCAGCCCGCTGGCCGACGTCGGCGTCGAGGCGATCCGCGCGGACGGCGGCTCGGTGGTGATCGAGCTCGCCGACTCGTACGTCTCTCTGCCTGCGGTGCTCAGCCACTACAGCACCGCGATCCTGGCCCCCTCTGCCTACGACGAGGAGGGGAAGGTCGAGGACGTCATCGGCACCGGGCCCTACCGGATCGAGACGATCCAGATGCCCTCCCACATCGAGACCGTGCGTGTCGCCGACTGGCGTGGCGAGGAGCCCGACGTCGAGAAGGTCTCCTTCCAAGCCGTCGGCCGCGCCGAGAGCCGCGCGGTGATGGCCACCAGCGACCAGGCCGACGTGGTCTTCGGGCTCGAGCCGGCCGGTCGCGAGCGGGTCGAGAAGACCGACGGCGTGGACATGGCCTCGACCCTGCAGCCCCGCACGATCCACATGAAGATGAACGCCGGTGACCCGGCGCTGAAGGACGTACGCGTCCGGCAGGCGATCAGCCTCGCGCTCGACCGGGAGGCGATCGCCGAGGCGGTGCTGAGGGAGAAGGAGCTCGCCGCGACCCAGCTGATGCCGCCGACCCTGAAGGACTGGGACGCCGACCTCGAGCCGCTGACCTACGACACCGAGGGTGCCGAGGCGCTGCTGGCCGACGCGGGCTGGAAGGCCGGCGCGGACGGCACTCTCACGAAGAACGGCGATCCGCTGCGGCTCGAGCTGCTGACCTATCCTGACCGACCCGAGCTGCCGGCGCTGGCCACCGCCATCCAGGCCGAGCTCGCCAAGGTCGGCGTACAGGTGGACGTCGAGGTCTCCAACTCCAGCGAGATCCCGGCCAAGCACGCCGACGGGACCCTTCAGATGGCGCTCGTCGCCCAGTTCTTCGCGCTGGTCACCGACCCGCTGCCGACCGTCGCCGACACCTTCGGCGAGGGTGGGTCCGACTGGGGCGCCATGGGCTGGAGCGACCCCGCCGTCGCGGAGGCCGTGGCCGCGCTGACGACGGGAGCCGAAGGTGCCGAGGGCGCCGCGCACCGCGAGACGATCGTGCGGGCGGCTCAGGAGCAGCTGCCGCTGGTCCCGGTCGCGTGGTACCGGATGAACGCCGCGGTCAGCGACCGGGTCGACGGGTTCGTCCTGGACTCCCTCGAGACCACCTGGCGGATCACCGACGTCGAGCTGGCGTCGTGAGTACGCGGGTGGTCGGGGGCGTCCTCGTCCGGCGGGCGGCGCAAGCGCTCACCGTGGCGGTCGGCGTATCCGCGCTCTGCTTCGTGATCACCCAGCGGTTGCCGGGGGACATCGCCTACCGGATCGCGGCGGGGCGCTACGGCTACGACATGGTCGACGCGGCCGCGGCCGCCCAGGTGCGTGACGAGCTGGGACTGGACCAGCCGCTGTGGCAGCAGCTCGGCGCGTGGGTGGTCGACCTCCTCCAGCTCGACCTGGGCCGGTCGCTGGTCACCTCCCAGCCGGTGCTCGAGGAGGTCGGCTTCTACCTGGTCGGCACCCTCCAGCTGGCCGCGCTCGCCATCGTGATCGCGGTGGTGCTGGGAGCCGGGATCGGGGTCGTGGCCGCGCGCCGGCCGGGCGGGATCGCCGACCGGTTCGCATCGCTGTGGGTCGCCGGCGTACGTGCCGTGCCACCGTTCCTGCTGGGGCTGCTCCTGATGATCGTGCTCTCGGCGCAGCTGGGACTCTTCCCGGCGGTCGGGCACGGCGGCGGGAGCATCGTGCTGCCCGCGCTGACCCTGGGGCTCGGACTCTCCGGGCTCATCGCGCGGGTGACCAGGGACGCCGTCGTGGAGGTCCGCGGCTCGGCGTACGTGGAGTTCGCCCAGACCAAGGGGCTGGCCGAGAGGTGGGTGCTGGTCAGACACGTGGTGCGCAACGCCGCGGTCGTGCTGGTGCCGTACCTCGGGGTGCAGTTCGTCGTGCTGATCGAAGGAGTCGTCGTCGTGGAGAGCCTCTTCGCCTGGGACGGGCTGGGCCACTCGCTGGTCCACGCCGTCTTCTGGCGTGACATCCCGGTGCTGCAGGCGTCCGCGCTGGTGCTGGCGCTGCTGATCGTGCTGGTCAACACGCTGGTCGACCTGGCCGTCGCCTGGCTCGACCCGCGGCCGCGGGGACGGGCGGTGGCCGCATGAGCATGCTGATGCTGGAACAGACGCTCGGGTCCAGGCCGCAGCGGTCGTGGACCCGGGTCGCCGCTGTCGGTGGGCTGGTCCTGATCGCCGCGTTCGCGCTGGTCGGGCCGCTGGTGCTGCCCGACCCCGCGAGCCAGGACCTGGCTCGCTACCTGCAGCCGCCGTCACTGTCGGACCCGCTCGGGACCGACGACTACGGGCGTAGCGTCGCCTCCCGGGTAGCGCACGCCACCCGGGTCTCGCTGCTGCTCGCGCTGGTGTGCGTGGCGACCGCGCTGGTCCTCGGCTGCGTCGCCGGGGTCGCCTCGGCCTGGTTCGGTGGCTGGGTCGACGCGCTGCTGCGCTCGGTCTCGGAGGCCTTCGTGGCGGTACCGGCGCTGCTCGTGGTGCTGCTGGTCTCGGCGCTCGCCGCGCCCGGAAGCATGGTGGCGCTCTACGTAGGGCTCGCGCTGGTGCAGTGGGTGGAGTTCTTCCGGGTGGTGCGCGCACGTAGCGCCCTGGTGCTCGGCTCACCCGCCGTGGAGGCGGCCGGGCTGCTCCAGCTCGGCTGGACCCACGTCGTCCGCCGCCATCTGTGGCCGGCACTGCGTCCGCTGCTGGTGACGCTGGCCTCGCTCGGCATGGTCACCTCGATCCTGGCGATGTCGACGCTCGGCTTCGTCAAGGTCGGTCTCCAACCGCCACGCGCGGAGCTGGGCCTGATGATCACCGAGTCGTTCCCGTTCTACGACGCGGCGCCGTGGATGCCGCTGGCCCCGGTCGGGGTCCTGTTCCTGCTCACCGTCTGCCTGCTCGGGCTGCGATCCCCGGAGGAGGGGCGATGAACCTGAAAGCCACCGGAGTGGTCGTACGCACCGGATCGCTGGTCCTCGCCGACGTACCGGAGGTGCGGATCGAGGCCGGGCGTGCGCTCTCGATCGTCGGCGAGAGCGGCTCGGGCAAGTCGGTGCTCGCACACGCGCTCATGGGTACGCTGCCGCCCGAGCTGGCAGCCGAAGGGTCGCTGGCAATCGGGGACGAGTCCCTCGACCTCGCCGACCGGGGTGGTCGGCGGAAGCTGTGGGGCCGCGAGGTCGCCCTGCTTCCGCAGGAGCCCGCGCTCGCGCTCGACCCGACCATGCGGGTGCGCGCCCAGGTCGCCGAGGGCGCACCGGGCTGGTCGCCACGGAGCGTCTCCGCGGCCCGGGCCGCCGACCATCGGCTGAGCCAGGTCGGGCTGACCGACGCGGGCAGGGCCTACCCGCACACCCTCTCGGGCGGCATGGCCCAGCGGGTCGCGTACGCCGCGGCGACCATCGGCGGGGCCAGGCTGCTGATCCTCGACGAGCCGTCCAAGGGCCTCGACCGAGCGTCGGTCGACCAGCTCGCCGACCTGCTGCTCAGCCACCTCGACGAGGGTGGCCTGCTGCTGACCATCACCCACGACCTGCGCCTGGCCCGCCGGCTCGGCGGGGAGGTGATGGTGATGCGCGAGGCGGCCGTGGTCGAGTCCGGTCCGGCCGAGGAGGTGCTGACCACGCCCACCGGCGACTACACCCGACGCCTGCTGGCCGCCGATCCCTCACGCTGGGACCACCCCTGGATGCGTTCGCAGGCGCCCGCCGGGAGCGAGCTCCTGGTCGGCGCCTCGGGTCTCGCGAAGGCGTACGCCCACGGGCCGGTCTTCGAGGACCTCGACCTCGAGATCAGGGCCGGCGAGCGGGTCGCGATCACCGGGCCCAGCGGCGCGGGCAAGACGACGCTCGGCAACGCGCTGCTCGGGCTGACCCGGCTCGACGCGGGGTCGGTGACGTACGGAGAAGGGGTGGGCCGGGGACGGCTGCAGAAGCTGTACCAGGACCCGGCGCTCTCCTTCCCGCAGCAGGTGAGCCTGGAGAAGGCGCTCGGCGACGTGATGCGGCGCCATGGTGTGGGGGAGGCGGAGGTGCGGGCGTCGCTGGCGCGGCTCGGCCTGCCCTACGAGATCCTGCTCCGCCGACAGGGGCAGGTCTCCGGTGGTGAGCTGCAGCGGATCGCGGTCGTGCGGGCGATGCTGCCGCGTCCCGCCCTCGTCTTCGCCGACGAGGCCACCTCGCGGCTCGATCTGGTCACCCAGGAGCAGACCGTCGACGCGCTGATGAGCGAGATCGACGAGAGCGGGGCAGCGCTGCTGCTGGTCACCCACGACACCGACCTGTCGGCTGCGGTCGCCGACCGGGAGATCGCCCTCTGAGAACAGTCATAGAACAAAGGAGGGGCCGGGTCATGACGACCCGGCCCCTCCTTTTAGGTGTCCAGGGACTCAGCCCTTGGCGACCCGCTCCTTGAAAGCGGAGCCGGCCTTGAACGCCGGGCCCTTCGAGGCCGGGATGTTGATCTCGGCGCCGGTCTGCGGGTTGCGGCCGGTGCGAGCCGAGCGCTCGCGCGACTCGAACGTACCGAAGCCGGGCAGCGTGACCTTGTCGCCGTTGGCAACGGCCGCGCTGATCGCCTCGATGGCAGCACCCAGGGCGGCGGAAGCCTGCGTCTGGGTGATCTCGGCCTGCTTGGCGATTTCGCTCACCAGGTCGGTGCGGTTCATGCGATCTCCTTAAATCGTTGATCCGAGCCGCAAAGGTTGACGAGATGCGGCTCGTCGCCAGCGTAGGCCAGACCTGGAGATCTTCAACGTTCACGCGCGGCGTGTTCCGCGTGGTTACGGGCTCTGCGGGGGTTCGGGGTGCCTTCTGAGGCCTCTCGAGAGCTCATCTCGACCACCCGGTCCACCCCGGCGAGAGTCTGCGGACGATGGGAGACGACCAGCATCGTGGCCGGAAGGGTGCCGAGCAGGTCGGTGACCTGCCGCGCGGAGGCCTCGTCGAGGTCGGCGGTGGGCTCGTCCAGCACCAGGATCCGCGGACGTTGCAGGACGGCGCGCGCCAGCCGCAGTCGTGCCCGCTGTCCACCGCTGAGGCGGAGGCCGCCCTCGCCGATGTGGCTCTCCGCGGTGACCGCGTCGGCGAGGCCGAGGCGGGCCAGCAGTGCCTCGATCTCGGCGTCGGTCGTCGAGGGACCGGCGATCGCCTCGCGTACGGTGCCGGAGAAGAGCGCGCCGTCCTGCTCGACCGTGGACAGCGCGGCCCGGAGGGCGGTGTCGTCGACAGCCGAGATCGGTACGTGGTCGCCGGCCGAGTCGGTGAGGTCGACGGCGCCGGCGTCGGGGTCCCAGAGCCTGCTGGCCAGCGCCACGACGGTGGACTTGCCGGCCCCCGAGGGGCCGCGGAGCCCGACGTGCTCCCCGGGCGCGATGGTGAGATCGAACCCGTCCAGAACCCGCCGGTCGTCGTACCCGAAGTCCACATCGCTCATCCTGAGGCCGAGCGGCCCCTCGGGGAGGGGCGCCTGCGGGGTGTCGAGGGTCAGCACGGACGGGCGGGCGAGCTCGGTGCCGACCCGGGCGGCGGCCGCGCGCAGCGCCGGAAGGCGGGCGCAGGTCGCCGCGGCGTCGGCCATAGGGGCGACCGTCGCGAGCGCGAGGACGACCAGGGCGGCGACGTGCTCGGCGGCGACGTCACGGCCGACGACGCTGACCAACACGCCCACACCGGCGAGGGCCACCGCCGCTTCCCGTGCTCCGGCGAGCACCCGATGAGTGGTCTCGAGCCGGCCCGCGGCGCGGGCGGCCTCGGCGCCGGTCTCCCTGATCTGACGGCGGACCGGTTCGTGGATGCCGTAGCCCAGCACCTCGCGGAGGCCGCCGAGCACGTCGACGACACGGTCGGAGAGGGCACCGGTCGCCTCCACGACCTCGTGACCGAGAGTCTCCAGGCGGCGCCGGCCGAGCGGGACCGTCGCCAGCACGAGCGCGAGCGCCGTGAGGGTGACCAGCGCGAGAGTGGGCTGCACGACGGTGAGGAGGCCCAGCCCGAGAAGCGCGTTGACCGCCGCCGCGACGAGCTGCGCCACGGTGTGGGCGTAGAAGAACTCCAGCCGCTCGGTGTCGGCCATCGCAGTCGAGGCGGCGCGACCGACGTTCTCGCGACGCCTGGTCGGCAACGCGACCGCGTAGCGGTCGAAGAGCGCCATCCGGAGCCGGGCCAGCACCCGGAACGCGAGCGCGTGGGAGGCGTCCATCTCGCCCCAGGTCAACAGCGCCCGGAGGATCACCAGGCCGGCCAGCAGGGCCCAGAACCAGCCCGGCGGTGCGTCGCGGAGGACGACGGCGTGCCCGACGGCGGCGGCGAGCAGTACCGAGATCGCCCCCAGGCACACCTGGCTGACGACCACCAGCACGATGGTGGCGACGATGGCGCGGCGCTCGCCGCCGAGATGACGGAGCAGCCCGGTGAGGGGCCGGGCGGGGGCGGCTGGGGTGGTCATACGTGGCTCCCGCCGAGCAGCGGGGTCAGTCGGCCGTGGGTGAGCTCGAGGATCCGCTCGACCCCGTCGAGCGACTCCTCGCGGTGGGCGACGACGATGACGATGCGGTCGGCGGAGAGCCGTGCGAGCGTGGCGGTGACGGTGCGTGCCGAGGCCGGGTCCAGGGCGCTGGTCGGCTCGTCGGCGAGGAGGACGGGGCGGTCCGAGAGGACCGCCCGGGCCAGCGCGATCCGCTGGCGCTGACCGCCCGACAGGCTCGCACCGGCGCTGGCGATCGGCGTGTCGAGACCGGCGGGGAGGCTGCGTACCTCCTGCTCGATGCCGGCCGCCGCGCACGCTTCCCACAGGTCGGCCTCGCTGGCGTCGGGGCGGGCGACCCGGAGGTTCTCGCGGACGGTTCCCTCGAAGAGCACGGGTCTCTGCGAGACCACCGCCACGTCGGAGGTACGCACCGGGCGACCGTCGAGCAGAACCCGGCCGCCGGTGGGGGAGAGGTGGGTGAGGACCAGGTCGAGGAGGGTGGTCTTCCCGGCGCCGCTCGGGCCGACGACAGCGGTGACGGTGCCGGGCTCGAAGCGCTCCCGGACGCCGTCGAGGATGGCAGGCCCGTCGGGGTAGGCGAACGAGACGTCGTCGACGACGAGCGCCGCCGTGGGCGCCACGGTCCGGTTCACATCGGCCGGGCCGATTTCCCGGGCGGCGTTGAGCCCGCCGACGCCGAGCCTGCGCAGCGCCGGGACGGCGGAGGTCCCGAGATAGCCCGCGTGCCAGGCGCCGGAGAGATCCCGGATGGGCCGGAAGACCTCGCTCACCAGCATCAGCGCCAGGTAGAGCTCGGCCGGCGGTACCCCCGTCCCGCTCACGCTCGCGATCAGCGCGAGCCCGGCAGCGGCGACCGTGCCGCCCTGGACGGCGAGGTCGATGAGCGCGGTGTCGAGCAGCGAGGTACGCATCACCCGCGCCGTCGCGCGGTGCAGCTCCTCGCTCCGCCGGGCCATCCGGGCACGGGTCTCCGCGACCCGACCGAGCAGGCGCAGGGTCGCCATCCCGCGCAGGGCCTCGAGCAGGTCGGAGCCGAGGCCCTCGTAGGTGTCCCAGTGGTCGTCAGAGCGTCGTCGCATGAGTCGCTTCCACAGCAGCGGAGCGGTCAGCGCGCCGACCGCGGCCAGCCCGGCGGCGAGGCCGGCGAGCGGGTGCACGAGAACGAGCAGGACCGTCACGAGCGGGATCAGCACGAGGGCCTGAGCGAGCGCCGGCAGGTAGCGGGTGACGTACGCGTCGACCCCGTCGACCCCATCGACGAGCGCCGTCCTCAGGCCTCCGTCCCGCCGGCCGGCGTCGTGCAAGGACTCCGGGACCAGGACGCCTCGCAGTGCCTCGTCCCGCACCCCGAGGCGTACGTTCTCACCGAGCCGTGCCGCGGCGGTCGCCTGCACCCAGGACAGCAGCCAGCGCACCGCCACGATCCCGGCGATCCACAGCGCTGCCGCGACCGCACGGTCGTCGTCGCGGTCGACCACCGCGAAGAGCCCCTGGGCCAGGGCATAGGCCTGCGGGAGGTAGGTCGCGGTCACGAGGACCTGCAGCCCGACGGTGGCCGCGGCCGGGGCCGGATGTCGCAGCGCGGTGCGCAGAAGCAGCTTGTCCACCATCATGCGGCGGCTCCGTTCTCAAGGATGGCGATGGCGTGGACCAGCGGTCGGGTGTCCATCGGGCGTGTGCAGAACCCGGAGACGGCGCGGACGCCATGGCCCCGGGCGGTCAGGGAGTAGGTGTGGCGGGCGGCCTGGCGGTGGATCTGCCACAGCCGGGCGTAGCCGGTGGCGTCGAGCCGTGGCGGGCGCGGCCAGCCGATGACGCGGTCGGCGCCGAGCACCCAGGACTGGCCGCTCTGCCGCGCGGCCTGGGCGCCTGGCCGGGTGCCGGGGATCTGGTCGCGGCGCTTCTGGAAGCGATCCAGCCCAGGGCTTCGACGCGAGCAGATCGCGGCGGAGGCGACCTCGTCGAGGCGCGGGTCTCGGTGCACCCGGATCCGGGCGAGCGCGATCTCGGGCACGAGGCCGCGCTCGAGCCACCACGCGGCCTGCGCCGCTCGGGGCAGGCCGAGGGCGCGGCGGGCAGCGGCGAGGTCGGACCAGTCCTCGGGCAGGTAGGCGTCCGGGACCAGGAGGAGCAGCGCCTCCAGTGCGTACGCCGCATCGGCGACCCACAACGGCCACGCCCGGTGGCGGTAGCGGCCGAAAGTTCGTCCCGGCTGGACGGTGAGGACGACTTCGACGTGGTCGGGTGCGAGCCGGCTCGGTCCTCGGGGTTCTGAGCGACGGACGAGCATCTCGTCGGACGGGTGGTAGACGTAGCGGCCCTCGCTGAGCGGCTGCCCGTGGCCGGGAGGCACCACCAGGTGCCACTGCACGGGGTAGGAGCCACCCGCGGAGGGGACCGCCCGGCGCGGGATCGTCGTCGGGGTCCCGTCGGGGCGCGGATGGTGACCGCGTGCCCGCCACAGCCGGTGGATCGCCGTCGCCGCCGTGCCGCTGATCTCGACGGGCTCGCCGGGCCAGCGGTTCTCGCGGGGTCCCGGAGGCAGCGGATCGCCCGGGAGGTCGGGGGAGAAGGCGGTCTCGAGGAGCGCGGCGCTCGAGGTCATGTCGCGTCTCCGGATCACATGTGGGGCGGCGGGCACAGGGCCAGCGGCTCGTCGAGGTCGACCGGGTCCCAGTTGCGGCGTCGTGCGGCCTCGGCGAAGCGCGGCATCCCGAGGTAGCGGAACGCGGCCGGGGCGTTCGGCACCAGGCCGGTGACGAAGGTGCGTACGACCCGCAGCGGCGTTTGTGCCACATCCCGTGTCGTGAGGTCCCGAGTGATCACCCGATGACCGCCCTCGTGCAGCCGGTGGCGCACCTCGGCGACGTCGGTGGCAGCGACCTCGGAGATCGGAACGCTGCCCAGGGCTGGCGCCGTGAACCGCTCGGCGAGACGGTGCACCCGCGGATCGAGCCAGACCTGCACATGGGCACCGAGGTCGCGGACCCGGGTGAAGTCCGGCCCCGCCGAGTCCAGGTAGCGGCGGTCCTCGCGGTGGTCGAGGTAGAGGCCGGGAGCCATCAGACCGGCACGTACGGCCTGGAAGACCCAGCCGTCGGCGTCACGGCAGCCGAGCGTGTAGATCCAGGTGTGGACCGCCTCGAGCACCGCCTTGCGGACGGCCCGGACCGGGTCGGTGGACGCAGAGAAGCCGGCGGCGTAGACACCCGTGTCCCGGTCGCGTACGAGGGCGGCCATCGCCGGCGCGAGCTCGGTGGGCATCCGGATGACGTGCACGTCGAGCGGTGCGCCGTCCAGATCGGCGCTCAGTCCCGGGACCGAGCCGGTGTCGATCCCCTGGGCCGGTCCGCCGTGGTGCCACCACACCTCGAGGGCGTCGCGCTCGACGACCTCGAGAAGGCCACGGTCGTGGGCGTCGGCGGCGCCCTGGCCGGTGGCGATGCCGGCGTAGTTGAGGTGGAAGACGCGGTCCAGGTGAGCGAACCGCCGCTGGCGCCAGTTGAGACCGATGAGGGAGTGAGGCATCCAGACGTCGGTCGCCGGATCGGTCCATCCGTCGACCGGCTGTTCCTGGCAACGGCTCCACAGCGTCGGCAGCTCGTCGTCGAGCGCGCGATAGGGGAAGTCGGGCCGGGCCAGCTGCGCCGTGCTCCAGCGGGGGAGGTCGTCGAGATCGATGACTCGAAGGCCCTGATCCCGCAGCTCGGCGGCGGTCCCGATCCCGTGGTCGGCCGGATCGAGCCGGTCGGGGATGAAGTTGCCGCAGTAGCGCTCCACCCCCTCCGCGATCGCGGCGATCCGGGCACCCGCGACATCGCCGAACGTGGTGCCGAGCGAGACCCGGTCGGCGGGCCAGTCGCCGAGCCAGCGCGCATCGGAGACCTCGGCGGTCAGCGAGGTGTAGCGCAACGGCGCCCTTTCGGGGCGCAGCACCTCGCGCACCCGCCGGATCAGTCCGGTCTCCTTGTCGACCAGACGCTCGACGTCCAGCGGTGGCATCGCTGACCTGGTCATGCGTGTCCTCTCTCGGTTGCCGGCGCGGTCGTGGCAAGTGGCCGCTCGAACCAGGTTCGGGAGGCGACATCGAGCCGGAGCTCCCGCCCAGGAGCGGGCTCGGCGTGGGTGAGCCAGCGCAGGATCATGCGGCCGGGGGAGCCGGCTGCGTCGTACGCCGCCCGGAGCGCGGGGTCCGTGGTGCCGATGCCGAGGTCGTGCCCCCAGGGGCCGCTGGCCAGGGAGCAGCCCGCTCCGCTGCGGGCACCCCACCCGGCGGCGAGCCTGCGGGCGTACGCGTCGAACGGGTCGGCGTCGCCGGTGACGACCAGCAGCGGCGCGGTGACGTCGCCGAAGTGGTCGGGCAGATCGAGCGCCGGGGTGGTCCACAGCTCGCGGAACGCGTCGAGACGCGCCGGTTCCCAGCCGAGACGAGCCGCGGCCGCCATCGGTCCCTCGCGGTCGGCGACCGCGGCCGCGGCCCGCAGGACGGACGGATCCAACGCCGCCTCGTCCTCGCGAGCGAACCCGTGGATCGCCCACCAGCCGAGCCGGTCCAGGTGCTGCGGGATCCCGTCGGCCGAGTAGGCGGTCTCGTACGACCCGAGGGCCGGCACCACGGCGACCACGCGGGTCACCCGGGCATCCGTCCGGGCGGTCGCGAGGGCGGTGTGGGCGGCATAGGAGGCGCCGTAGGTGATCACCGGTGTCCGGGGGCAGCGTTGGTGCAGAACATTGACGGTGTCGGTCCCGTCGAGGGCTTCGGCGGCGTAGGGCCGCCAGGTGCCGGCGGAGGAGTAGCGGCCGCGTACGTCCTGGACCAGGCAGTCGAAGCCGTGACGCGCCAGCGACCTGGCCAGCGGCAGGTGCGCCCGGGCGTCGTACGGCGTCCGCACGAGCACGACCGCACGTGCGGTGCCGACCGAGCGGACGAGCCAGCCGCCGAGGACGACGCCGTCGCGGGTGGTGACCGGGAAGGGCCTGGCCTCCGGGTCGGTCACCGCGCGGATTCCTGCGGGCGCGGCGCCGGTTCGTCGAAACCGAGGACCGTGTGGGTGCGTTCGCGCAGGCCGTCGCCGACGACGCGCAGCAGACGTCGGTGCTCGATGAGCGCGGGATCGTCGGCGGCCCAGTCCTCCAGGATGGCCAGGCAGCGAGCGACCGTGAGGGTCAGCGTCGCGCGGCGCAGCGGCCGTAGGTCGTGGTGGCCGCTCGCGAGCCACGAGGAGAGCTCGGGGGCGGCGGGGGAGGCGGCCAGCCGGCGGCGGCTGACCTGGTCCGGGGTCGCCTCGCTGCCGTCGACGACGAGCGGGAAGACCAGCATCCGGCCGCCCTCGCGCCGACCGCGCAGCAGCACCGCTCCGCCGGCGAGCAGGTGCCCGAGACGCTCGTCGAGCCCGGGGTCCGGCCGCTGCGGAACCTCGCGTACGTCCACGACGGCATCGGTGTGCGGAGGCGCCCCGTCGTCGCGGACGACCTCGGCGCCCGAGCGCGCGAGCTCGGCGGCGAGTGCGCGGCTGAGCCGGCCACGGCCGAGGACGAGGACGCTGCGCCGGCCCTCGGGCCATCGTGAAGCCAGGGCTCGCTGGTCGCGTTCCAGCGCGGCGCGGCGTACCCGGAGCAGGTAGCGGTAGGTCGACACCCGGCCGGGGCAGGGCAGGTCGTGCAGCCTGAGGAAGTCGCCCGAGCCGGTACGCAGCGCCGGCATGTCGGTCGAGAGGCGCACCTCGCCGCGGGCGGCGGGGAGTGGGCGCCAGTCGTGTCTGGGGTACATCGGGCCTCTCCTGGATACTCGGTTGTGGTTCAGACAGGGCCGGGGGTGCCGAGCTCGTCAGCCCGGCACCCCCGCGATCAGACGGTGGCCAGGTCGCCCGAACGGCACTGAGTGCTCACCCGGCGGCGATCAGTCGAAGGGGTTCTCGACCAGCGCGTTGGAGTGGGTGGCGGAAAGGTGCGCCAGCTGCTCGGTGTCCTCGATCTCGCTCACGATGTCGTTGTTCATCGGCTGTCTCCTCTGTCGGATCGTTCGGCCCGGCGTCGCCGGGGCCCGCTGGTGCGGACAGCGGCAAAACGTATATGAGAATCATTCCCAATACCAGTAGTGTGTCCGACCATGAGCCCCACACTCGTCCTGGCAGACCATCGCGCCGGCCGTTGGCGGACCTCCGAACCCGGTGGTGCACCCGGCCCGTGGTCGAGGGCGACGCTGGCCGAGCACGCGGGTGTCCTCACCCTCCCGGCGGGCGTTCCGGGCGGGGCCCGGGCGGTGTTCGCGGACGACGCGCTCGGCACGCTCGTCGTGATCGACGGCGCAGGTCAGGCGCGGAGAGTGCCGGTCGCGATCCCCGCCGAGCATCTCGCCTGCGACCCCACCGGGCGCTACGTCGTCGTCACCACGGGCCTGGGCGCCTCCTGGGATCCGTGGAGCGATCTGGTCACGGTCGTGGACCTGGCCGACCCGAGCGGCACGACCGCTGTGCGAGTGCGGGTCCGCACCGGCGAACCCGGCGTCGTGATCGTTCCGGATGTCGGAACAGGGGAGCCGATGGTCGTGCTGCGACACCGCGAGCCCGGCGAGGCGGAGGTCATCGCGCTGCACGACCTGCTCCGGGCCGGGCCGCACTGCCCGGTCGTACGCGGCGAGCGCCTGAAGCTCGCGGGCGACCTCGGGCACGGTGACGCCGCCGACCATCGATCCGGAGTCGTCCACCTGTCCACCGAAGCGGGCGTCGAACGACTCCGGGTGACCGGTGGCCGGCCCGAGCGTCTGGAGACCTGGCCGTGGCCGGTCCCCGGACGGGCGTACTTCCTCCGCTTCGATCCGGCGCTGGGGATCATCTGCTCCGTGCGTGGGGCCGACTCCGACGCCGAGCGGTGGGACACCTGGACCAACCACCTGGTGTGCTGGACGCTCGACGGAGCGGTTGAGGTGATCCGGACCGGTGACGGCCTGGTGTTCCGGCCCGACGCCACCGGTGGAACGGTCGCCTGGACGGTCGTGCATCCCGACGGCGACCGGCTGGCGATGCTCACCGACGGCCGGCTCAGCGAGGTCGGGCTCCCGCCGATGAGCGCGGCCCCGCGTCCCGGGGTGGCTCCGTGGGATCCCGTCGGGGACAGGTCCGCACAACGGCGGGCGCTGGCGCTGGTCTCCGGCGACCTGGCCGCGGTCACGCGCGGAGGCGACGGCGAGCTCCACCTCGTCCGCCGCTCGGGCATCGAGTCGACCATCGACCTGGGATCCCCCTTCGACGAGGGCGGGCACCTCGGCGTCATCAGGCCTCCCGAGACCTGGGTCGACGGGGTGGGACGGTGAGGCGCGCGAGCGTGCGCGACGCGCTGCGTCGTGCCGAGCGGTCGGGTCGTCCGGGACTGCCGCTGGTCCGGTTTCGGCTGTCCCGGCGCTCTGGGGACCTGCTCGCGGTTCTGGTCGACGAGGACGGCGGGCTCGTCTTCGACCCGGGCGTCAGGATCCAGGGCTTCGCGCCGTCGCCGGACGGGCACCTGGTCGCCCTCGAGGTCAGCGACGACGGCTCCGAGAACGGGCGCGTGGTCGTCGTGGAGACGTCGTCGCGGACCTCGACCGAGCTCGACGGGGTGGCGGTGAGGCACACGCGGATGGCCTGGGCCGGTGAGGACCTGTTCCTCGTCGACACCCTGGGCCGCTGCCTGCGGGTCCGGCGCGGCGAGCCGCCACGGACGCTGTTCACCACCGCCGCCGGTGAGCGCGCGACGCCGGTCGGGGTCGGCGGCACGGCGGTCGTCGCCCGGACCGACGAGACGCGGACCCGGCTGGTCGGCATCGACGGCTCGGAGATGATCGAGCTCCCCAGGGCCCGCAGCGTCAGCGCCGCGGCGGACACGCTGCTGGCGGTGACCGGCGACGAGCTGGTGAGTCTCCGGGTGCCTGGACCGGCACTGGCGCGATGTCGGCTGAACACCTTGCCGGGAGTCCCAGTCCACGCCCAGGCCATCCCGGGCGGCTGCCTGGTCCACCTGGTCCGGGACGGCCACTCCGTGGTCGTCCGCCTCGCCGCCGATGCCGGAGTCCTCGCGCCGACGCAGACCGTCGCCATCTCGGAGCAGCAGGACGTACGTACCGTCTCCGGTCTCTCCTGGGCGCAGGACCGCGCCTGGGTGCGAATCGAGTCGCCGGCCGACGCACCGCGGGTGATGCCGCTCGAACAGGCGGCACGCTCGACGAGCGAGGGCGCGCGGTCGCGGCTGATCACCGTGACGGCGGAGGACGGCGCGGAGATCGAGTTGATCCTGACCGGCGACTCCGGCGACTCCGGCGACTCCGGCGGCCCGACGCTTCTGGAGGTCTACGGCGGGTTCGGGATCGTCGACCTCCCGGCCTTCGAGCCGTCGGTCGCCGCCTGGTGCGAGCTCGGCGGGCTGCACGTGACCGCCCGGCTGCGTGGCGGAGGCGGGGCGGGCACGGCTTGGCACACCGCAGGGCAGGGCGTGGGCAAGACGCGTACGGTCGCCGACGCCGTCACCGTCGCGCGCGAGCTGGTGCGCCTCGGCCTCACCAGACCGGAGCGGCTGGTGCTCGCCGGGGCCTCGCTCGGCGGACTGGTGGCCGTCTCGGCGGCGCTCGCCGAACCGGGCCTCGTCGCCGGGGTCGCCTGCACGGCCGCGCCGCTCGACCCGCAGCGCATCGGCGAGCACCCGGGCGCGCGGCACTGGGCCGCGGAGTTCGGCGAGCCGAACGATCCGGCGGTGCGCGCCGCCATGGGCGACTATTCGCCGTTCGAGCGCGCCCGCCGATTTCCGGGCGCGCGTTGGCCTCGCTTCCTGCTGACCACCTTCGCGGAGGACTCCCGGGTCGCGGCCGCACCCACCGACCGGCTCGCCGCGGCGCTGACGGCTCGCGGCGCCGAGGTCGTACGCAGCCACCGCCCTCGGATGGGCCACGGCGGCAATCACCTCGACGCCGTGCACGACTTCGCGGCCTCCGTCCTCGACTTCGCCCTCGACTCAGCTCAAGAACCCACAGGAGTGTGATGACCCCCACCGATATCTCCGTGACCACGGACGGCGTATCGCCACCGACGCTCGCGCGTCGCGACCGCGTCCTCGTGCCCGCCGCCATCGCCCGGCGCAGATGGCGCGCCCGGGTGCTGACCATCGGCCTCGCTGCCGCCCTCCTCGTCGTCATCGCGCTGTCCGCGTCGTCGGGCACCGTCGACCTGAGCGCGCTCGACGCCGCCAGGCTCGTCACCGGGCACCTGCTGCCCGGGATGCCGTGGATGAGCGACGGCACCTACACGGCGCTGCAGGACCAGGTGGTCTGGCAGTTCCGGCTGCCACGTGCGCTGCTGGCCGCGCTGGCCGGAGCGGCGCTGAGCCTGGCCGGGGTCTTCATCCAGGCGGTCGTACGCAACCCGCTGGCCGAGCCGGCGATCATCGGCGTCTCCTCGGGGGCCGGCGTGGGCGCGGTCTCGGTGGTGGTCCTGGGCGCGGCGGCGGTCGGCGCCTGGATCGGCACCGCGGCGTTCCTGGGAGCCGCGGTCGCCACCGCGGCGGTGTTCTGGGTGGCGTACAAGAACGGCAGCATCGCCCCGCAGCGACTGGTGCTGACCGGGGTGGCGCTGGGCACGTTCTTCAGCGCGATCACCAGCTACCTGACCCTCACGACCGAGGCGCAGAACGTGTTCAGCGTGATGTTCTTCCTGCTGGGCTCGGTCTCCGCCGCCACGATGACCGACCTCGTCGGGCCGCTGGTTTCCCTGGTAGTCGCGCTCGGCGTCTCGATCACCACCGGCCGCGCGATCAACGCGCTCCAGGTCGGCGACGAGACCGCAACCGCACTGGGAGTACGGGTCAACCGGCTGCGGTCGGTCCTGCTGCTCGCCGCCGCGCTGCTCACCGGCACCGTGGTCTCGGTCGCCGGTGGGATCGGCTTCGTAGGTCTGGTGGTCCCGCACATCGCGCGGGTCCTGGTCGGCTCCGACCACCGGCGGATCGTCCCGGTGGCGGTGTTCGGCGGCGCCCTGTTCCTGTGCGGCGCTGACCTGATCGCCCGGACCGTCTCGGCACCCGCCGAGGTGCCGCTGGGCATCATCACCGCCCTGATCGGCGTGCCGTTCTTCCTCTGGCTGATGCGCGGCCGGGCCGCCGACGAGCAGGGGATGGCGCGATGAGGCTCGAGACGCTGGACCTCACCCTGAACCGGGGCAGCCGGGAGGTCGTCACCGCGGCCTCGGTCGTGGTCGAGCCGGGGGAGGTCCTCGGCCTGCTGGGCGCCAACGGCAGCGGCAAGTCGACCATCCTGCGGGCCTGCTTCGGCGCCCTCAAGCCCGTCTCGGGCCAGGTTCTCCTCGACGGAGCCGACGTCGCCACGATGAGCCGGCGCGAGATTGCTCGCCGGGTCGCGGTGATGGCCCAGGAGCCGCCGGACGAGTTCGGGCTCACCGTCGCCGAGAGCGTGCTGTTGGGACGTACGCCGCACCGGGGAGTGCTGGGCCGGGACAGTCCCGAGGACTGGCTGGTCGTCGGCCGGGCGATGGAGCTGGCGGGCGTCTCCACGCTGGCCGACCGGCCGGTCCACCGGCTCTCGGGCGGTGAGCGGCAACGTACGTTGCTCGCCCGGGCGATCGCCCAGGAGGCAGAGCTGCTGCTGCTCGACGAGCCCACCAACCACCTCGACGTCTCCTACCGCTTCGAACTGATGCACACCGTCGCGGAGCTCGGGATCACCACCGTGGTCGCGCTGCACGAGCTCGACCTGGCGCTGGCGTACTGCGATCGGGTCGCGGTGCTCGACAGCGGGCACGTCGTCGCGCTCGGGAAGCCCGCAGACATCCTCACGCCCGATCTGGTGCGCGAGGTCTTCGGTGTGGAGGCCAGCCGGATCACCGACCCTGAGGCCGGCACCCCACACCTGCTCCTGCGCGGGACGTCCGCGCGGGTTCGAGAGAGGAACACATGAACACCACCCCACTGCTGCGCACCGTCCCGGTGGCAGCGCTCACGCTCCTGGCCGCGACCGGCTGCGGCGGCACCGGCGTCCAGGATGACGCCGCGGCGAAAGGTGAGGCTGCCGAGGGCTATCCGGTGACCGTGGAGAACTGCGGTCGCGAGATCACGGTCGAGTCGGCTCCGAAGCGCATCGTCGGGCTCAGTCCGGCGCAGACCGAGCTGCTCGTACGCCTCGGGGTCGCCGACCGGCTCGTCGGCCAGGCGCAGACGGCGATGCACGAGCTCCCCGAGGACGTCGCGGCGGACGCGAGCGAGGTGCCCGAGCTGAGCACCGATGCGCCGCCGGCGCGCGAGCAGCTCCTCGACGTACAGCCCGACGCGGTCGTCGCCCCGACCGAGTACGAGTTCACCGCCGAGCAGGGCTTCGCCACCATCGACCAGCTCAACGACGCAGGGGTGACGACCTACGTCGCCGCCGGCGGCTGCCCCGAGCGCCGGTCGACAGGTGAAGTGACCGACCTGTTCACCGACCTGGAGGCACTCGGAAGCATCTTCGGGGTCTCGGGCGCCGCGGACGAGCTGGTCGCCGAGACGCGAGGCGACCTCGAGGCGGTCGAGACGGCCGTGCAGGACCGCCCACGGCCCACGGTCGCCCAGCTCTTCGTCGAGGGCAAGACGCTCTCCGCGATCGGCGCCGGGGTGGAGTACGACATGATCGAGCGCGCAGGCGGCGAGAACGTCTTCAGCCCCGACGAGGAGCTCTTCTCACAGTTCTTCTCCGCGGTCGTCTCACCGGAGGAGGTCGCCGCACGCAACCCTGACGCCATCGTGTTCGCCGTCCGGGAGGAGTCCGAGGCCGGGCGGGTGGAGGCGTACCTGCGCAAGACCTTCCCCGACGTCACCGCCGTCAAGGAGGACCGCTTCATCGCCCTGCGCACCCCGGACACGTTCCCGGGCACGCTCGGCAACGTCACCGCGGTGCGCACGATCGCTGAGGGCCTGCACCCGGACGCGTTCTGAGTCCGAGCCAGGCCGGCCGGGTCGTCCTCAGGACGCCCGGCCGGCGTGGCTCTCATGTCTACTCGCTGGCGAGAAGCCGCCAGCCCTCGGCCTGCGTACGTTCGCGCCAGAAGTCCAGATACCGCCCGCCGTGAGCCAGAAGCTCGGAGTGGGAGCCGCGCTCCACGATCCGGCCGCCGTCGAGGACGACGATCTGGTCGGCGGCGACGACGGTCTGGAGTCGGTGGGCGATGACGATGACCGTACGGTCGGCGGAGAGCGCGGTGAGCGCCTCCTGGACCGCGGCCTCGTTCTCGGCGTCGAGGGCGGCGGTCGCCTCGTCGAGGAGTACGACGGGGGCATCCTTCAGCAGCGCGCGGGCGATCGAGACCCGCTGCTTCTCTCCGCCCGAGAGCGTGGATCCGGCCTCACCGATCCGGGTCTGCCAGCCGTGGGGGAGGCGGTCGACGATGTCGTCGACCCTGGCCAGCCGGGCGGCCTCCCGCAGCTCGTCCTCCGTGGCGTCGGATCGTGACATCATCACGTTGTCGCGCAGGGTGCCCTCGAAGAGGTAGACGTCCTGGAAGACGATCGAGACGCGCCGCATCAGCGCCTCGGTGCCGAGATCGCGTACGTCGACCCCACCGAGCATCACCGAGCCCGACGTGACGTCGTGAAACCGGGCGACCAGGCGCAGCAGGGTGCTCTTCCCGGAGCCCGACGGCCCGACCACGGCGGTCAGCGAGCGCGGCGGCGCGGCGAGGGAGACCTCGTCGAGGACCCGGGTGGTGCCGTCGTAGGAGAAGGTCACGCCGCGCAGCTCGATGCCGCTGTCGGCCGGGTCGCCCGGCGCGGACGGCTCGGGGAGCGGCTCGAGGGCGAGCACATCGAGGACGCGGCGCAACGAGCCCTCGGCGATCCGCAGCGCGCTGGACAGCTCGCCGTAGTCGATGAGCGACTCCACGAACCGCACCGTGAGGACGAGGAGACCGATCGCCGTGGCCGGAGCGAGCGTTCCGCCGAGACTGAGGTGGACGGTCAGCCCGATCACCAGGGTGAGCAGCGCCTGGATGGAGAGCAGCTGGATCCCCAGACCGCCGAACCCGGTCACCAGCAGCCGACGCGAGGCCAGTTTCTGCTCCCGCAGCGCGTTCTCGACCAGCTCGTTGCCGTGGACGGTGCGGCCGAAGACCCGAAGCGCCGGCTGGTTGAGCGCGAACTCGACCACCCGCGCCGAGCCCTCCGACATCGCCGCGTCGTAGGCGCCCTCACCGCGGCCGACGATCGTCGCCAGGAGCCGGGTGGTGGCCAGCACCGCGACGACCCCGACGAGGAGCGCGAGCGCCAGGCGCCACTCCAGGAACGCCATCGCGACGACCACGGTGACCGGGCTGACCACGGCGGCGATCAGCGGCCGCAGCAGGTGACCGGGCACCGAGGCGATGTCGGTGGCGCCCTTGGACGCCATCCGGGAGAGCTGCCCGGTGCGGTCCTGGTCGTACCAGCCCAGCGGCAGCCGCACGGTGTGGTCGCCGAGCCGGGCCAGGGTGATGTCGAGCAGGTCGCAGGCCAGGTCGTAGCCGTCCAGGTTGCCCACCGTCAGCGCCACGTGATGGGCCACGAAGAGGCCGGCGAGCACGCCCAGCCAGGTCGTCGCTGCGTCCCAGTCCTGGCGCAGCGCAGCGTCCAGGACCGGCACGACAGACGCGAAGGCCAGCCCCTGGAGTACGCCGGTCGTGACGAACATCGCCACGACGCGGGCGAGCTGGCGCCGATGAGCGTGATCGAGGAGGTCGGCGAGCAGGCGGACGATGGTGATCATGCCGACTCCTCCTCGGCCCAGCCGTCCACCGGGTGGGCGCGCTGGTCGGCGGCCCAGAGCCGCGCGTAGCGCCCTCCCCGGGCGAGGAGCTCCTCGTGGGTGCCGAGCTCGGCGACCCGGCCATCGTCGAGAACCACGATCTGGTCGGCCGCAGTGACCGTCGAGAGTCGATGCGCGATCACCAGCAGCGTACGTCCGGCGACGAGGCGGGACAGGGCCCGCTGGACGAGCGCCTCCGACTCGGGATCGGCTGCGGCGGTGGCCTCGTCGAGCACGAGGATCGGGGTGTCGGAGAGCAGGGCGCGGGCGATCGCGACCCGCTGCCGCTCGCCGCCCGAGAGCTGGCCGTCCTCACCGACCACCGAGTCGTAGCCTCGCGGGAGCTCGTCGATGCGGCCCGCGATCTGCGCGGCCTCGGCCGCGCGGCGTACCTCCTCGTCCGGTGCCTCGGGATGAGCGAGCCGGATGTTGTCGCGGATCGAGGTACGCAGCAGCCCGGTGTCCTGGAAGACGAAGGAGACCTGCTGGTAGAGCTGCGCGCTCGTCATCTCGCGCAGGTCCACCCCGGCGATGGTGATCCGGCCGGCGGTGGGGTCGGCGAAGCGGGGCAGCAGCTTGGCCAGTGTCGACTTGCCCGAGCCGGAGTGACCAACGAGCGCGGTCACGGTGCCAGGTTCGAGGAGCAGGTAGATGTCGTGGAGCACCGGTGGCGTACCGGGGGAGTAGGCGAAGGAGACACCGTGCAGCTCGACCCGGGAGGAGTCTGGGGCTGGGCCCGGGGCGGCCGGCTCGGGAAGCTCTGGCTCGGCCAGCAGGCGCTGGATGCGTCGGGCCGCCTCGCTGGCCTCGCGCAGCTCACGGGCGGCGTAGCCGGCGACGGTGACCGGCGCGGTCATGGCCAGGCCGAGGACGAGGAACGGAACCAGGTCGGGTCCGGTGATCCAGTCCGCGCGGAGCATCCAGACCCCGGCGCCGAGCACGAGCACGAGGGTCAGCGCCGGCGTCAGCGCGAGCTCCATCAGCAGCATCCCCAGGGCGGAGTGTCGCATCCAGGCCCGGTTGAAGCCGCCGAACCGGGTGGCGACCTCGGCCAGGCGCCGGTGAGCCTGCCCGGTCGCGCCGAAGGTCTTGATCTCCGCGATCCCGCCGGTGTTCTCGACCGTGGCCGCGGCGAGCTCGGCCAGCCCGGCGTCGTAGTCGCGGTAGAGCGCCGCGGCACCCCGCATCGAGATCCGGAACCCGACCAGCCCGAGCGCGAGCGGGACCAGGGTGACCAGGGCGAGCGGCGGGGAGACGACGAAGAGGTAGCAGGCCACGACGGCCGGCAGCGTGATCGCCGCGGTCAGCTCCATGACCGAGTGCGCGACCAGGTGGTGCAGGGCGGCGACGTCGTCCTGCACCGCCTTCTTGACGGTGCCGGAGTTGCGTTCGGTGAACCACGCCAGCGGCACCCTGCCGAGCCGGGCGACGAGCAGCCGGCGCAGGTGGATGGAGAGGTCGAGGTCGGCGACGTGGGAGAGCCATGACGAGCCGAGCACCGTCGCCAGGCGCACCAGCAGCGCCGCCACGCTCACCCAGACCACGACCCAGGCACGCCCGGCGTCGGCATCGACCGGGGCGCCGGACGCCGCGGGCAGCAGGATCCGGGCGAGCTCGACGATCCCGACCAGCGGCACCAGCCCGGCGACGGTCGAGACGACCATCAGCAGCAGGCTGGCGATCAGCCTTCCCCGGACAGGACGAAGCGTCTGGAGGAGGGGGAAGCGCGCCAACTGTCGTCCTGCCGAGATCGTGGGGTTGCTGCGTACGAGGTCCTCGGCGTCAGCCGCCGTGGCCGGTGGGGGCGAGAAGACGCTCGAGCTCGTCCTCCTTCTCGGTGGGCACGACGAAGAGGAGCTCGTCGCCCTGCTCGAGAGGCTGCTCGGGGGTGGGTACGTAGACCTGGCCGTCACGCAGCAGCGTGACCAGGGCGCAGTTCTCCGGGAACGGCACCAGACCGGTGGGCTTGCCGACGTAGGGCGAGTCGGCGGGCAGCGTGATCTCGACCAGGTTGGCCTGGCCCTGCCGGAAGGTGAACAGCCGCACCAGGTCGCCGACGGTGACGGCCTCCTCGACCAGCGCCGACATGATCCGCGGAGTGGAGACGTTGACGTCGACGCCCCAGGCCTCGGTGAAGAGCCACTCGTTGTTGGGGTGGTTGACCCGGCCCACGGTGCGCGGCACGCCGAACTCGGTCTTGGCCAGCAGCGAGCAGACCAGGTTGGCCTTGTCGTCGCCGGTCGCGGCGATGACCACGTCGCAGTTGTCGAGCCTGGCCTCCTCGAGCGAGGAGAGCTCGCACGCGTCGGCGAGCAGCCACTCCGCGTCCGCGACCCGCTCGGGCTTGATCGAGCCCGGGTTCTTGTCGATGAGGAGCACCTCGTGGCCGTTGGTGATCAGCTCACGGGCGATGGACCGGCCGACGGCCCCGGCCCCGGCGATAGCAACTCTCATCGTCAGTCTTCCTCGGGGCCGTTCTTGATCGTCTTGTACGCCTGCGCGGTGTTCTCCTCGCGCATGACGATGTGGAGCACGTCGCCCTCCTGGATCACGCTCTCGAGGACCGGGAGGACACCCTCGCCGAGCCGGTCGATCCAGGCGATCCGGCTGCCGGACTGGCGCTGGAACTTGATGGTCCGCTGGCCGACCCAGGACTCGGGCATGATGACCTGGTCGATGCGGATGTTGCCCGACATGTCGCGGAAGTCGGGCTCGGCACCGGCCGGGAGGAGCCGGCGGAGCACCTGGTCGGCGGTCCACTTCACGGTCGCCACGGTGCTGATCCCGAGGCGCTGGTAGACCTCGGCGCGGCCGGGGTCGTAGATGCGGGCCACGACCTGCTGGATGCCGAACTCCTCGCGCGCCACCCGGGCGGAGATGATGTTGGAGTTGTCACCGCTGGAGACCGCGGCGAACGCCTCGGCCCGTTTGATACCGGCCTTGAGCAGGACCTCGCGGTCGAAGCCCATCCCGGCGACCTTGTCGCCGTTGAACCCCGGTCCGAGGCGCCGGAACGCCTCGGAGTTCTGGTCGATGACCGAGACCGTGTGGTTGCGGTCCTCAAGGCTCCTGGCCAGGGTCGAGCCGACGCGGCCACAGCCCATGATCACTACGTGCACCGTGTCATGATTGCACTCGCCCGGGCCGCGCGTCGCCTACGCCCTCGAAGTTGGCGTGTTCGGATGCGCGTGGCGATCCGGAAGCGCGCCGAAGCCGCGATGTGCCGTAGCGTCTGCGGTTGTGGGTGTTGGCGATGTCTCCAAGCGGATCCTGATCGGTCGCAAGCTCCGTAGCTCTCAGTTGGGCGAGACGCTGCTGCCGAAGCGCATCGCGCTACCCGTTTTCGCCAGCGACGCCCTCTCCTCGGTGGCCTACGCGCCCGACGAGATCTTCATCATGCTGGCGGTGGCGGGAGCCTCGGCCTACGCCTGGTCCTGGAAGATCGGCCTGGTCGTCGCCCTGGTGATGCTGACCGTGGTCACCTCCTACCGGCAGACGGTGCACGCCTACCCGAGCGGCGGCGGCGACTACGAGGTCGCGACGGTCAACCTGGGGCGTAAAGCGGGCGTGACCGTGGCCAGCGCCCTGCTGGTCGACTACGTGCTGACGGTGGCGGTGTCGATCTCCAACGCCGCGCAGTACGCCGCCAGCGCGATCCCCAGCCTGATCGGTCACGAGGTCCTGGTCGCCTCGATCGCGATCGTGCTGCTCACCGCGATGAACCTGCGCGGCGTACGCGAGTCGGGGACGTTCTTCGCGGTCCCGACCTACCTGTTCATGTTCGCCATCCTCGGGATGGGCCTCTACGGCCTGTTGCTGCTGGTGAACGGCAACCTGCCCGAGGCGGAGAGCGCCTCCCTCCACATCAGGCCCGAAGAAGGCTGGGAGGGCACCCTCAACCAGGTGGCGCTGGTCTTCCTGCTCGCCCGCGCGTTCTCGTCCGGCTGTGCGGCGCTGACCGGTGTGGAGGCGATCTCCAACGGCGTACCCGCCTTCCAGCGGCCGAAGAGCAAGAACGCCGCCACCACGCTGCTGCTGCTCGGCCTGATCGCGATCACGATGATGATGAGCATCATCGTGCTGGCCAACCAGATGAGCATCCGCTACGTCGACCCGCACGCTCTCGACAACCTTCGCACCGCCGCCGGCGACGCGGTCCCGGCCGGCTACGAGCAGCATCCGGTGATCTCCCAGATCGCTGCCGGGGTGTTCAACGACTTCCCGCCGGGCTTCTACTTCGTCATCACCGTCACCGGGATCATCCTGGTTCTCGCCGCCAACACCGCGTTCAACGGCTTCCCGGTGCTCGGCTCGATCCTCGCCAAGGACGGCTACGCGCCGCGGTCCCTGGGAGCGCGCGGCGACCGGCTCGCCTACAGCAACGGCATCGTCTTCCTGGCCGTGCTGGCGATCGCGCTGATCATCATCTTCGAGGCACAGACCACCAAGCTGATCCAGCTCTACATCGTCGGCGTCTTCGTCTCCTTCAACCTCAGTCAGCTGGGCATGATCCGCCACTGGACCCGCCATCTGGCCACCGAGCGCGACCCGAGCGAGCGGCGCCGGATGCAGCGTTCGCGGGCGATCAACACCTTCGGTCTCGGGATGACCTCGGTCGTGCTGGTGATCGTGCTGATCACCAAGTTCCTCGCCGGCGCCTGGATCACGATCCTGGCCATGGGCTTCTTCTACGTGGTCATGCTGGGAATCAGGCGCCACTACGACAATGTCGCCCGTGAGCTGGCCGCAGACGAGCGAGACCGGGTGCTGCCGACCCGGGTCCACGCGATCGTGCTGGTCTCCAAGCTCCACAAGCCGACCCTGCGGGCGCTGGCCTTCGCCCAGGCGACCCGGCCCAACGCCCTCGAGGCCGTCACGGTCTCGACCACCGACTCCGACACCGCCGACCTGTTGAAGCAGTGGGACGAGCGCAACCTGCCGATGCCGCTGAAGGTGCTTCACTCGCCCTACCGCGAGCTGATCCGCCCGGTCGTGGAGTACGCGTCGGCGATCCGGGATGCCAACCCACGTGGCGTCGTGGCCGTCTACATCCCCGAGTACGTCGTCGGCCGCTGGTGGGAGCAGTTCCTCCACAACCAGACGGCGCTGCGGCTCAAGGGCCGGCTGCTGTTCACCCCGGGCGTCATGGTCATCTCCGTGCCCTACCAGCTCGCCTCCGGCAAGGAGCGCGCCGAGGAGCTGCGCGAGGAATACTGGCTCGCGCCCGGCCTGCGCCGCGGAAGCGGACGCCGATGAGCCGCCCGCAGCGTCCCGCGCCCCGTGGGCGGCGGCCCCGTCCGAAGGCGTCGAAGGGCGAGTCGTACGTCGGTCGTCGCTTCGAGGTCGAGGTCGGCCCGGTCGCCCATGGTGGCCACTTCGTCGCCCGGGTGCAGATCGAGGACGCTTCCCGCGTGGTCTTCGTACGCCACGCCCTGCCCGGTGAGCAGGTGGTCGTCGAGATCACCGAGGGAACCGCCGGCGACCGGTTCTGGCGCGGCGACGCGGTCTCGGTGGTCTCGGCCGCACCGGAACGGGTCGTTCCGCCATGCCCGTACGCCGGCCCGGGCCTCTGCGGCGGCTGCGACTTCCAGCACGTCTCCGTGTCCGCTCAGCGCGAGCTGAAGGCGACGGTGCTGCGCGAGCAGCTGGTCCGCCTGGGTGGCCTGTCGGCTTCGGACCCGCTGGTGTCCGAACTGGCCGTCGAGGCCGTTCCTGGGGATGAGGACGGGCTGCGCTGGCGGACCCGTCAGCGCTACACGACGGCTCCGGGTGGCGGCCGAGGCATGCGGAAGTACCGCTCCCACGACGTCATCCCCGTCGACGACTGCCTGATCGCGACAGAGGATGCGCGAGAGCCCGGTGCTGGGACCGTCGTGGAGCAGGTCGCCGTCGGGGGAGCGGAGCACTCCTTCGAGGTCTCCGCCGACGGCTTCTGGCAGGTCCACCCCGGCGCGCCCTCGACGCTGGTCTCCGCGGTGCTGTCCGCCCTCTCACCTGCCCCGGGCGACACCGTCCTGGACCTCTACGCCGGCGTCGGCCTCTTCTCCGCCTTCCTCGCCGACCGGGTCGGTCCCACCGGACGTGTCGTCGCCGTCGAGGGCGACCCGACCGCCTCCGCGCTCTCGGTGGGCAACGTCCCGACCGCCGAGGTCAGCGCCGGTGATGTCGCCACCGTGCTGGCACGCCTCGAGGAAGGCCCGTTCGACCTCGTCGTCCTCGACCCGCCCCGAGAGGGTGCCCGACGGAAGGTCGTCGAGGCCGTCGTCGCGCGTTCGCCTCGGAAGGTCGCGTACGTCGCCTGCGACCCCGCCGCTCTGGCTCGTGACGTAGCGATCTTCGCCGAGCACGGCTACCGGCTACAGTCCCTGCGTGCCTTCGACCTGTTCCCGATGACGCATCATGTCGAATGCGTCGCATTGCTGACGAAAACCGGCTCTGAACAGCAGTGATGCGATTCGGGATTTCGCGGTCGATCTCCGAGAACGGGCCTTAAGGCTCACTTTGGGCTCGGTTTCCGCAAAGCGAGCCCAGCTCAGGCGCCTGGGGAACCCCGCGCGCGTCAGCCGCCGCGACAGTATGGGTGCGCGCAGAACATCCCGTAGACGGACGCTGAGCGCGTCTACGGGATGGGGGGGTGAGTCGTTCGTGGTCCCCGAGGGCTCTCAGAGCCCGACCGCTGGGCCGCCGTTTGTCTCGGAGCCCGGTGCGAGGCGCTCGGTAGCTGAACGGTAATCGGGCACGACAAGTTTGCGATTGATGTAGTGCCGCTCAGTTACCGTCTTGGAGGTGTGGCCGAGCTGGTTCATCGCGGCCTCGGCGTCGTAGATCTCGTCGATCTGCGTCGCTACGGTGCGTCGGAAGGAGTGGGGCGTGACGCCTTGGAGGACCGTGAGGTCGGCGTAGTCGTCGAGCAGACGAATGTGGCGCAGGCGGCCCTGGATGTTGGTGGGGTAGTGCCAGGTGCCGTTCCGAGTGATGAACACTGCGTCGAGGTCATTGGGAGTCTGGGCAACCTTCCGACGCCGCAGCAGCGCCGCCGCCCAGTCGGGGAGCGCGATCGGGCGGATCGCCGCGTCGGTCTTGCCGTAGTCGACTCGCTTGCCCTTCGAGGTGATCTGGCCGTTGACCATCAGCCACGGGAACCAGCCCTCGTCGTCGCGACGCTGAGGTGGGGCGGCCAGCTCAATGTCGGACCAACGCAATGCCAGCAGTTCCCCGATGCGCATGCCGGTGGCGACAAGCATCTCGACGATGTCAGGCAGGTCGACGCTCTTGGGTCCGTTCCGCTTGTCGGCATTGGCCCACTCGCGGATGGCCAGACGCACGGCATCAAGATCCTCTACGGGAACGGCTTTCTTCTTGTGCCGCGGCACCGGGACCGACGGGACAGCCGTAGCTGGATTGCCGTTGATCGCCTCGTGGAAGATTGCCATGTCGAAGGCGCGCACGAGGACGCTGCGAATGCGCTTGCGCATGTCGGCCGAGACTCCCGAGCTGTCCAGTGCAGCCTGGATGATCACCGGCCGTACGTGCCGGAGTTGGTACGCGCCGAGCGGCTGATCGGTCTTGTCGCTGTCCAGGATCCAGCGGACATGGGAACGGTAGTAGCCCAAGGTCTCCGTGCTGGGGCCGCCGTCCGCCTGCTCCATCTTCTGGAACCAGAGATCGAGAAGATTCTGAACGGTGTCGTCGGGCGCGAGCGCGCCGTCGCCGAAAGTGCCGGTGTGCTCGACGAAGAACGCCTTGAGGTTGGCCCTCGCCTTGTTCTTTGTCTCACCGTTCTTGCGGTACTGACGCACGACACCATCGACGTCGCAGAATCGGGCGCGCGCCTGCCACGACCCGTTCTTCAACTGGAAGCAACTGATCTCGCCGTAGGTGCCGACCATCAGTCGTTGTCTTGCCATTCTGCCTTTCCTTTCGACCTCAGGCGACCTCGTCGGGGCTAGTTGCCCGCAGGGCAGCCCCTCGCACGCGACTGGTGCGGCGGCGGTTACGGACTGACGTCTGAGGCTGAGGCGGGGGTTCGTTGTCGATGTCCTCGTCCTCTGGGAAGGACTCCTGATGGGCCCGCAGCCATCGGTCGAGCTCGGAGAGTCGGTACTTGAGCCGGCCGCCAGCCTTGACCGCGCGCGGTCCGTAACCGGGCCGGCGAACGCGCCACGTCAGCAACGTGGCCTTAGGAACGCCGAGATAGCCGGAGGCGTCTTCCGTGTTGAAGAACGGGTCGGAGGCCATCTCCTCCGACGCGCTCTCCTGGACCCGCGGCACGCGTTGAGAGATATTGATCGTCTTGGGGTTGGGCATATGGGTCAGGTGCGCGGTGACGCCCATCGACCTTCGAGCGGGCGTCGGCGCGTAGGTGCAGGCGAGTGTGCTCACGTCGTTCTCACCAGCGGTTAACTGCTGTGGCCGGATGATGTCGACATCGTCATACTTCGGCGGGCCGTCCTCATCTGGCGCGCGTGCTGCGTCCGAGTCAGCGAGTCCGGATTCAGCAAGCATCCGCGACGCGACGGGAGGACGCTGGCCACTGTCGTGGCGGAGCGACGCAGGACCGGGGAGAGGAACGATCGCAGCAGGCCGTGCGCGTCGCTGTCACGTTGGGAGGCGGTCCGCTCAGCGGCGGCATGGCAGAGGAGTCGAGCGGATCGGGGCGCTGTGGAGCTGGCTGATCTGACTCAGTCCGACGGCGGATTGAGCCCGGTCAACAGGCACGTCCGTGTGCGTGTGCTGATGTCGAAGAATCCGTCGACGGGTATGTCTTCGCGAACAACGCCGGTACCGGTCAGGCCTTCGAGTGGCGTGTGCGCGAGAACTTCGTCAAGCGTCGAAAAGATGTGTGGCATGAGTCCTTCGACGAGCCGAGATGGGTCGATGTAGAGGTGTCCGCGGTGCAATTCGTCGATGCCCCAGGTGTGGACTGGCGCAAGGTGGTCCAGGCGGTCGACGATCTCGGCGGCCTCGGCGTGCGGAAGCCGTACGAGGGTTTTCCTGCTGGACATGCTGGACACCACCATCGAACTGAGGCCAGCGCCGTGGACGGTGTTGCGGAGGAGCCGGCAGACGGCGAAGAGGTCGTCAGCGGGCTTGTTCTTTTGGAACATCTCGTACAGGTGCTGCACACCGAGTTCCTTTCGCCAATCCTTCGATTGCCATCCAGCCCTTCTGCGGTCTGCGAACTGGCGGCCGGCGCCCATGTGGGCCGCGATGGCTGCGGCGTCGAACGCTCCGACGACGTTGAACATGAACGTGTCGAGCGCCTCGGTGGCGTCGAGACCCGTCTGGTTGTCGGCGGCGCGGTGGATGTCGTCTCGATGATTGAGCATCCTTACCAGGCGTTCGAAGAACGACCCAAAGAGGAGGGTGGCGTAGTCGTCATCAGTGGCGGTGCTGTGATCGACAAGGGCGCTGCCCCATCTCCACCCGCTGGGAAGTTGAGAGCGGACGGCGACCCAGGCCGTGAGGTGGTGATCGAGGTTCAAGCCACCTTTCGGTGCCCAGGCGCCTAGAAATGGGTCGTCCTTGCGCAGGTAGAGCCCTACTACCGCAAGCGCGTCGACCGCGGTCATCGGGTTGATGTTGCGGGCGTAGAAGCCTGTGAGGTTGAGCAGGTCCAGATCTTTGGTGACGGTGACGTGGGCGCGGAGGTCGCGGGACAGGGCGGCCTTCGCGTAACTGTCCAGTGCCCTCAGTGGATCGTCGTCAGCTGCCCGGACAAGTTGGCGATACATTGAGACGGCGCCCAACGTCTCGCCGCCGTTGCGCTCGATCCTGAACGGCCAGTGGTCGCTCGGCAGGTGCGGCTCCTGGAAGTGGACTGCTCCGGCACCGGTCTCTCCGGGATCGGCGAGCCAGGTCAGCTCGATGTCGGTCGACCCCTGACATAGGGACCAGAGGAGGTGCTCGGGCGTGGGCGCTATCGGACCCTCCCAAGGTCCGGCTTCCAGTTGGCGCAGGTCGGCAGGAAGGTCGAGCAGGACCCGCAAGGGTCCGTCACCAGCGAAAGGGCTCCCCCTGTCGCCGGCGTATCGCGTCGGCTCGCTGAGCAGGGGAAACGGCACAGAACCACCGTAGTGGCCTGAGCCTTGCCGAACTCCTAGTTTTCCGAGGGTGTTGCTGATCGAGGTCGTTCTCAACGTCACTGATCTTCAGCGACGGCCCTCAGGTGTGGCCTCGTCGGTTTTCGGCGGCAGAAAGGCGCGGCCTTGGCGGCGGTGTGACGCAGTGCCAGACCTGAGGCGCAGGGCGTCGATCAACCATGGATCTGGCGGTCAGGCAAGGAATGCCGTCATGCGAATCGAGACGAGCAGTCCTGGTATCTCGGCTCCTAGCTTGGCGGCGTAGCGGGTGGGCGGATCGACGGGGAACCAGTGGGCGTATTCCTCGTTCATGCCGGCGAAGTCATCCGGGTCAGTGAGCAGCACGCCTACCTCGACGACGTCATCGAGGGTCGCGCCGGTCTCTCGCAAGATGGCCTCGCAGTTCGCCAGCGCCTGGCGGGTCTGGGCCTGGATGCTGTCGCCGGCCATGCGACCGGTGCTCGGGTCGATACCGGTGGTTCCCGAGATGAACACCTGGGAGCCGGTTTTCACTCCCTGGCTGAAGAGCGGCGAGCTCGGTGCGTTTGGCGTCGTGATGATCTGACGTGGCATCTCAGACCTCCTGCTTTGATCGTCCCATCAAACAAGATCCCCGGGGAGGTGTTTTTCGCGTTGCCGTGTTCTTACCCGATAGGCGGCGATACGACGCGCCGGAGGCAGCCAGGGCTCATTGGCCGTATGAGTAACGCAACTCGGCGAACAGAAGCTGGTTCATCCTCTTGCGGATGTGCCCGGTCTTGCTGTCATCGGGCGGGTCGCCGGCACTGAGAAGGATGAATGTCAGCGCTGTCTCGCCGTGGCGGTCTACGAGTTCGAACACGACATTGTCGTCGGGTCGGCTCGGCCAGAGTGAGGACCATGCGAGACGCTTCGGTGGGTCAGGGTCGAATACGTCGGGCTCAACCTCATCGGACAGGAGCGCGAGCCAGGTGCGAGTGCCGTTGCGCTTGGGATTGGCCAAGTCAGCCCAGACGACCCGCGGCGGAGCTGGAAGTCGTCGTGTCCTTCTGCCGTACTCGATCACCCCGCAACGCTAGGCGGTCGCGACCGATCAGCCCACCTGTTTCTCTCGGCCAGCGTGATCCGACCCCTTGGCGGCGATAAGACGCATACGGGCGGCAGGTGTGGCGGCGCTATGCCGCTGATCGTGAGCAGTTGCCTCCTCACGCCGGGCGGGGGATGATCATGCACGTCCGTTTGCGGTCGTCGTGTTGATTTGGCCGGAAGGTCACTGACTTGGTTGAAGACGGCGAATCGTTCGGGGAGCAGTTGGCCGACCTACTGGGCGGCGTACGACGGTCCATGACTTCCTTCGATAGGCTCATCGGCAATGCCAGCTTGCTGTCGTCCAGCGTCCTGACCGTGTCCGGCCGAGGGCAACTTTGGACGGTCAGCGCAGGCTCGACACTCCGTACTTCGCCCACATGTCCTTTGAAGGGACGGTGGGGTCATTGTTCGAGGTGGCTTGGTTGTGCCCATGATGACTGGATGGAGCATCGTGGCCTTGGGTCGCCCGAGGTCGCCCGATTGGAGAGGGGTGGGAGTTGTCTCTGAAGAAGGGGAATCGGCTGACATGCGACGGCGTTGACTATGAACTGCGGACGACCGTTGGCGGCGGCGGCTCGGGTGACGTGTGGCTGGCTGACGCTGAAGCGAAATGCTGGGCCATCAAGGTACTCAGACCCACAGCCGACCGGAAGAAGATTGAGCGCTTCGACCGGGAAGCGTCTTTCCAAGAGGGTTGCCATCACGACCACATCGTCCCTGTCGTCGGAAGAGGCGAAGACGAGGGCCGACTCTTCTACATCATGCCGTGCTACCCGGATACTCTTCGCGACGTCATCAACCGAGGGGAAGCGGATTCCAAGACGCTGTTGTCCTACGTCCAACAGATTGGCGAGGCGCTGCGGTTCGCGCATGAGCGCGGCATCGTGCACCGGGACGTCAAGCCGGAGAACGTCCTCGTCGATGGCGCGTCCGCGGCCCTGGCAGACTTCGGGATTGCTCATTTCGTGGACTCCACCCTCACGTCAGCGGGCGACCTGGTCGGCAACAGGGACTACCGATCTCCCGAGCAGCGAAGAGGGCAAGACGCCCGTGGCCTGGGACCGGCAGCTGACGTCTACGCTCTGGGCTTAATAGTCAACGAGTGCTTTACCCGAGAGATCCCCGCCGGGCCAAGTTACTCCTCCATCGAGGCGTCCTACCCGCTCATGTCCTATCTTGACCCAATCGTGGCGCGCATGCTGGCGCAGAGCCCCGGCAACCGGCCGACGATTGTCGACGTCCTGACCGACATCCGGTTCTTCGAAGCGAAGAAGAACGACGAGATAAAGGACATCGAGGAGGCGCTCCGGCTGGATGACGATCCGCCGCCAGGCGACGCTGAAAAGTTCGATTCGTTGTTCCGGCAGTCGGGCGAAGACATCTGGTATGCGGCGAGCCTCATCGCGTCGAAGACGCCCGACGAGCTCAGGCAGTATAACGGGAATTGGCGCATGCGTCTTGGCTACGACGCGGATGACTTCTTGAGAAACTTGTGCGTGCAGTCGCGGCTGATCGACTTGTGCCAGCGGAAGTTTGATTACGAGAGCAATGTCTATAAGCGTGGCGATCGCTACAACCCGCTCGACGTGGACGGCGACCCGAATCACAGGGAGTTGTATAGCCAAGCGCAAGTTTTGGTGTCAAACCACCCCTTACCACCTGATTACGACCTGAGCGGGCGCATCCTGAAGACCTTCGCATCGTGCGTCGACTACCACTGCGCGGAGATACTGTCAGAGGCTCGCCGGATCGTGTCCGAGGTGGGCGAGAATCTGGTCGACGCTCCCATCCTGTGGATGGTCAAGTACCTCGCGTCGTACGTCCCGACCGTTGCGGACATCGACCACGTCGTAGACCACATTCGCATCAACTGGAGACGACGGCCGGAGATGTTTGACGAGAACGACGATGACGCCAGCCTCTTTACCGAGGTCCATCCTGCCCTAGACGCGGAGCCAGTATTGGATGCGCTCAAGGAGTCGTGGGATGTCTCCATCACAAGGATGGACGACCACTTGTTCTCCGTCATGTTCCGGACGCCCAGCGAGTATCAGCGCTTCCGTGAGCATGCCCTCGGACTGGCAACGCCGCACTATGTGTTCGAAGGCGACGTGATGGGCCTGTTCCGAGGTGCTGTATACGCTGATGGCATTACGCAACTCACGCTGACCTCTGAGTTCGATGTCTGCAGTACCCTCGCCAAAATCCTCGGCCTTCGAGACATCCTCTGACGGTTCGGAACGCGGATCCCGTTTCACACGGCCACCGACCCCTTCCTCAGCTCCGTCGGTGCTGTCGCCGTGCGGAGCCGCCGCCCCCGTGGTGCCACAGGGGCTTGACCCGCAAGCGGTGGCGCCATCCGGACCGAGGGGCTGTCAGAAAGTCCCACTGACCCGAAACAGCCTGCGCCATCAGGGCAGCGACACACCCGGTATCGGGTAGATACGCGCACTACATGTAGTAGGCCCGCACGGCTTCGTTTGTCAGCGCCATAGCGGGCGGGTCGGGCATGCCGGTCTATGTCGGTTTGGCCTCGTGATCCAGTCCGACGACGCTGGCGGGCGAAGCCGTGCAGGGGTGCAGGGGTGCGCCTGCGGGGCCTTCTGTACGCGCCTCAGCGTGCGATGGCGGGGTCTACGCATGTCGCTTGATCCCAGCGACCTGCTTCTTACGGGGAAGGTAGCGACGCTGGTGCGCCGAAGACCGGCGTAGTCGGCGGGGGAGCGATGCGCCGGGCTTGGATGCAGGCACTGACCAGCGCACAACGAGACTTGATGAGTTGGCGCAGACTCGGTGTCGTCGTCGGTCCGGCATGCGAGGCTTGGTTCATGCTCCAGGTCTCGACTGGCATCTACTTCAGAGATGGTGTTGATCTGCACGAAACCGAGCACCGGCGGCCAATGTTCTGCAACCTCCAACTGGTTGATAGAGATCAAATCGACATTGGCACAGGGTCGATGTCGCCCGAGACCTCGTTGGCGACCGACGCTGCCACGGCCGTGTGGGTGACGCTGGTCGAACGACTAGAGGCGACCCGTCCCGACGGCACAGATGAGCTCCTGGTGTCGACCGGTGGGGAAGAGATCTACGAGGACCTCGCGGCCATCTTGTCGTTCGCCTTCAACGCCGTGTTCGATCTTGATCACGCCCGCGTCCGGCATCTGATCAGTGAGCGGTCGCGTCGTCCTCGTGCCCGACGGGGCGCGTTCATCAGTCGGATGTTCGACAAGGATCTCAGTATCACCGATGAGGAGATTGACGAGGCGAGAGCCTTCATCGGTCGACTGCTGGCTCTGAGTCGACCTGAGTACGAGAGGGCGTTGCGAGCAATCAAGCGGATCGTCAATGCAGCACGTCGCTGCCTCGAGGATCCGACGCAGGCCTACACCGATTACGTGGCTTCGCTCGAGGCGCTGTCCGAAGGCTTCGATCCGCCTGGACTCGACTGGGAACGGCTCGATTCACGGAAGCGCAAGATTCTAGATCGCGCCATGCGGGGTCTGTCTCCTGAGCAGACAGCAGGCGTCCAGACAGCGATTTTGGAGGCGGAGCGCGCCGGCAGTAAGCACCGTTTCGTTGAATTCGTCAGGCACCACCTCACGCCGGACTTCTATCGCGAGCAGTTGCCGCCGTACGTTCATCCGATCCGTCCCACGTCGCTCCGGCGTGCGCTTGGGCGTGCGTACCAGGTCCGCTCAGACAGTGTGCATGGCCTCAAGGAGCTTGTGCGCGAGGCATGGATCATGTCGGACGGCGCGCACACGATCAGCCCCGCTGGCGGTGACCTCATGCTGACCCACGAGGGTCTCCATCGGGTTTGCATCTACGTGGTTCGGAGTTTCGTCAGCCAAGGTCCGACCCAAGTCGACAAGTCCTACAACTACCGCGAGAATCTGCCGAACGTGGTCCGGATGCAGCTCGCGCCTCAGTACTACATGTGGCGACCCGAGAACATGACTGCATCAACGGCTCAACAGCGTCTTGATGAGGTCGCGTCCATTTTCATCGAGGTGCTCTCGAAGCGGGAGGAGCAGCTCTCGGCGGACATGCGTCCGGTTCTTGTACGGATTGAGGTACTTCTGAACGGGCCGATGGACGAAGCCCAGCGGCGGGCGATGCTCGCTAGCTACCTTCTGTGGCACCTCTTGACCCACCCGGACCTGCATCGACCCGACTCCGAGACGTGGATGGACGCCGCCTTCAAGGAGCTGAGCGGGCCGTCGCTGGAATCTCTGACCGTCGCCGCGGTCATGGGTCAGCAGCCACCGTGGTCGGTGGACGAATGGTGCGAACTTGCAGAGGACCGTCACGACGACCTTCAACGGAGAAAGCCTCAACCGATCCGTCCAGCGATCGACGCACTCTTATGGATCGAGACAACTCGTGCCCTGTCGTCGGACGGTTCCGTCGTCGAGGCTCGCGCTGCACTCGCACACGCGGTCGAGTGTATGCCTGGCGTCCCAGCGCTAGTGCAGCAGGAAAGCGAGTTCCTAGAGGGCGGTCCGATCAACATCGACCTGGGGGAGAGGCCCGCTCGCGGCAGAGCGCCGGATTTTGCCTCCCTATGCGTGGAGGTCGTGGCCGCCCGCTCGACTGATGGATTCGCAGGCGGATACGCTCACACACATGGAGCCGGAAACCACGACGGCGCTCCTCGTGGGTGGCTTTACGCTCGCGGGCGGTCTCGGCGGTGCCCTTCTAACCGGTTGGTTGAGCCGGGGGACCGAGCAGCGGCGGATCGAGGCTGAGGATGAGCGCCGCTGGCTAGTGGATCGTCGAACCGCATTCGCGCAGTTCCTGGGACTGGCCGAGACGATGCTTCGAGAGATCGACTCCGCGGCAGTGTTCTTGCCCGGACACGGCGAAGATGAGAGCCCTGAGGACGATGAAGTCCGGCGAGAGCGCTTATACGACTACATCCACCAGTGGGAGACGGAACTGCAGGCAGCGCTCGGCGAAGTCGAGTTGCTCGCCACTCCCTCGGTCGTCGACCTGGCCGACCGGGTGTCCACGGCGCTCATTGAAGTGACCGCGCCCGTCGAATTGCGCAGCCAGTTCAACGACTACTACCCGATGTGGTTTCAGACGAGAGACCTCGTTGAAGTACTGCGCAACGCCATGAGAACGGAACTTGGCCTGGAGCCAATGTCGGTTGACGAGCGACTCGCGGAACGCCGTGCGAGCGACTATCCCTGGCTCGAGGATCGCCCTCCACGCGACACGTACGTCCGGCGCCAACCGCGACTTGGCGACTAGAGACAGGGATCTTGAGCGGGATGGCACGTCGAAGTCACGGACTCCAAGCCGTCAACACACTTGGCGCTTCCTCATCAATGATGAAGGCAACGCTGTGCTTCGCCCGCGTGACGGCGATGTAGAGGGCACACGCAGGGCGACCGTCAAGAGGCTTGCCCGTCGCCAGAAACTCCGTGATGCCAGCCGTGGGGCAGATCAGCACATGGTCCGCCGTCCGCCCCTTGGCGTTGCCAAACGTTACGTAAGGCAGGTCATACGCCGTGCCGGAGTTCGCTCCATGTCGGAGACAGAGTGGGTTGAAGTCCTCAAGGTAGGCGGCGAGCTGTTGCGGTGACACGGCGAACAGCCCTTCGTGATGAGAGGACTCTCTTGACGCGGACACCGTCGGGCTGTACTGGTTGGTCGCTGCGAAGATCGTGTCTGAGAAGTTCGCGATCGTCTGGTTCGATCGGTAGGTCTGCGGGCGTTCTTCGATCGTGAGGTACTGGTTCTTCTCTTGAAGTCGGAACCAGTGGATCAACTCGCCGTAGCGGTACTTTTTCAACCGCGGGTCGCGTGTGTTGGTCGAGAGAAGCGCCTGGCGCATGTCGCCAACTAGATGTAGGTCGATGGTCGAGGAGAAGAGTGCCGACATGATGTCGAGGTCGTAGCCGCCGAGGTCTTGCACCTCGTCGATCCGAATCTCGTCATAAATATGTTGCAGGCGGTCGATCACCGCGCCCTGGCTGGCCGTCATAACGTCGTAGGCCAGCTTCGACAGGTGCAGCTTGAACGCGCGGTCTTCCGAATCGAGAAACCGCGAGGCGCCCGTTGCGTAACGGCCGCGCACCGGCTCCCCATCGAAGTTGAACCCGGCGAGACGGTGCCCCGCATATAGCATCGGCAGATAGGGACGGACGATGTGATGCAGCAGGAAAGTGTACCAACCGCAGACCTCGATACTTCGCTTGAAGGGTGCGGCCGCCTTGATTCGCTGCTCGAGTTCGTCCTGACTGGCGCGCGTGTACCCGAGTACGAGGATCTTGCGCTCGGCAGGAGCACCAGCGCACACCTCAATAATTGACTGCGTCTTCCGTCCCCCAGCGACCGCGAGTAGAAGATGGTTCAACGTGCCAGCTCGACAGCTTCGAGGATGTACGGCGGAAACGCGATGGTCTGGTCGGACTCAAGGATCCGAAGTGCTGATTCCGTCTTGTGGTTGGGCATCCACGTCTCCGGGTTGTCCTGTTGACGGAGCTTGAGGACGATCTTCATCATTGGCGCGGAGTTGGCGGTGATGAGCTGCGGTTCGAGGGTGTGCCCGAGCGCCTTGTCACCGATGCACATCTTGCGGTCGTCGGACAGGTACGTTTGTAACCCCTCGAGGATCGCCTCAACCGTGTTGCCGTCGTTGTCCTGCAGCGCGACAACCGGTCGATCCAGTTTGGTGCAGAGCTCAAGCGCCCTAGCGAAGGTGATGCCGCCCATGGCGATGACATCGATGCCTACCTCGGCCGTCGTTTGACAAGTCACGTCTCGGAAAGCGCGCTCGAAGACCATCTCATCTGACGCGCCCTCAACGAGCACCAACCGACTCGCAAGAACTAGGCGCAGAGTGTCGTAGCCAGACATGTGCTTGAAGTAGGCGACGGTGCCTTCACTCAGGTCGGCGATGCGAGCAGCTCCAGTCGCGCTCAGAAACAGGAGGTTGTCAATGCCCAGCCGGTTGAGTACGTACGAACTGTGGGTCGTGACGAATACCTGCTGCGCATCGCCCGCGAGGCTCTCGATTCTGGAAATCAATCGACGCAGCCCGCTGTACGACAAATGAGTTTCTGGCTCTTCAATCAGCACGAATCTTGCCGACTCAGCGCGACGCCGCATCGCCAGCGCCACCTTGATTGCGGCCTGCTGGCCCTGCCCAATCATGGCGAAGGGGATGTCGGTGACCTGCGGAACCACGCCTGTTTCCCACGATGCTCTCGCTGACTGATCCATCGCCAACCCGATCACGTTGTCATGAAGATCGGAACTGTCTTCGGCCATCTGCTCGTTGACTGATGAAAGCGCCTCAACGGTCATCTGGTGGCGCGCCTTGCGGTGAGCAACAGCGATGGCTGCGCGCTCCTTCTCGTCAAGAAACGAACTCAGGATCTGACGCGTGTGGTAGTCAACTCCGGCTGCCGAGCGGATGGTTCGCGAGTCGATAAACGACAGGCCCAACACTGCTGGCCGCCGGCGGATCTGCTGGTCGTTGAAGTCACGCCATTCAACGTCGTAGAACTCGGTCGGTAAGACGTCGGGGTGATCGCCCTTCATGTACTCAGCGAACTCGACGGCGTAATCGTCGGATGGCTTGATGTGCATGCGGACGCCCGGGCAGTCCTGGGCGAGCGAGTTGTGAACACCGCGCATGCGCTGGGCGTCTGCATCGGTCGAGGCCAGGAAGAGCTCAATCTCGATCTCTGGCGGCGCAACTTGATCGGGGGTCCCGAACTTTTTGAAGTAGTCCGCGACGTTGGCGACGTGGAACCAGAACGGATTCAGTTCCTCGATCGCCCACTTGCCGTTGACCTTGCCCGTGAGTGCGAGACAAATCGCTTCGAGCAGCGTCGACTTTCCGGTCTCGTTGTCACCGACAACGATGTTCATCTTCGGGCGCGGCTTGATCTCAATGTCAGCGAACTTCCGGTAGCCCCTGATGATGATCTTCTCAATCATGATGCGTTGATTATCCCATGGTTGAGCACCACGTAGATGGACTGTCAGTCGCGAGTTTGTCCATTTGGCGCCTCCAATGCAGGGCATCTTGCAAGGAGAGTCATTCTGGGCGAACTGACGCGGTCTGCCCCATCTTCGGTCGGGCGGTATTCAGAGCGAAGGTCGACGACCTTCGGTGCTCCCCGCGTCCGGTGTCAGTCGTCGCCAAACGATGGCTGACGGTGCCTCTGTGACGAGTGCGACATAGAGGCTGGCGCGGCTATCGGCGGCTCGGGGCGGCGGTGCAGACGACCCGAGTCGGGGGCGCAGGCGGGTGCTGGCGATGGTGAGGAGGTCGGAGTCGTTGGCCTTCACGATGGGGGCGAGGCGCCCGCGTACTGGTTTGACCAGTGCAGGGCTGTCGGTGTCGATGCGGGGGAGTTTCGTACGTCTGAGGATGATGTTGTTGCGGAATCCGTTCTCGATGAGGTCGGCGAAGCGGGCGTCGAGGGCGGTGAATCGTTTGTCGAAGGCGGCGAGCATCCTTTCGTCGGGTGTTGCATCGGCAGGCAGGGTGGCGGTCCGGGCGATGAGGTTGTTGGCCTCTTGGGCTGCTTGAGCGCCGTGCTGGGCGTGTCCTGGGTGCACGTCGCGGAGGGCGTGCCCGATCAGTTTGTATGTCTCCGCTCGGGTGTGCCACTGATGCTGGAGGTCGGAGTTGGTGGTCCGGGCGGCGAGGGTTGCGGATATGACCATCTGGGATGACGCGGCGAGGCGGAGGTTGATCGGCGCGGTTGATGAGCTGAGGCGTACGAGGAGGTTCTGCTCGGCTTGGAGGACGCCGAGGAGGCCGGGGCGGGCGGGGCCGCGGATGAACCTCAGCGGCGGACGCCAGCCGCGGTGGTCGACGGTGTAATCGGGTGTGCCGATGCTGGCTTCGAGTCCGGTGGCGAGGGCGCTCCATCCGAGTTGGCCGGCATTGCGGAGTTTCTCCCAGCCGGGTGTGGGGGCGTAGCGGTGGTCGAGGATGACCAGGGCTTGGACGACTGCCGCGACGTCTTTCATCACGGTGTGACATTGGGCGGCGCTGAGCATGCCGTGGCCGGCGCCGGCGTGGAAGTCGTGCTCGCCGATGGCTGCTGCTGCGGCGATCTGTCGCCAGGACTCGACGAGCTCGATCTCGTGGGGTCTGCTCAGTTCTTCCAGTGGCGGAAGCGGTGCCGTTGAGGTGTCGATGGCTCGTTCGAGGCCCTTGCGGAGGAGGTCGTAGGGTCCGTCGGCCTTTCTTCGGTTGTGGTGGTCGAAGAACTCGTTGGCGCCGAGGTAGGGGTCGGCGGCGACCGTTGCTTGGTGGCACCAGACCAGGAGGCCTTGTCGGTAGCGCCGAATCTGTGTGCCGTACGTCTTGCGCTGCTCGAGGGTGTGGCTTGTGGATCGGCCGGGGTTGTTGCTGAGCCGCTGCTGGGTGCGGTGCTGGTGCAGCAGTGTGGTCAGTCCGGCGCGGATGGTGCCACCGCTCTCGCCGTAGGTCACGACGGGTCCATCGGGTCGATCCAGGACGGCAGCACCAGTGCCCCGTGCTCGAGAGTGCTGTGGTCGAGCGCCCACGCGTCAGAGAGATAGGCAAGCATGAGCTCGATGTGCACCGGGTCGAGGCCGTACGCTCCGAGATCGGTGACTGACTGCTGCGCCAGCTGATACAGCGTCGCCGGGTGCCCGAAGGGGATGCCGGTGAGCGCTGGGACCTGGTCCCCGTGGACCGAGTCCAGGTAGATCAAGGCGCGGTCGTAGGCGACTGAGCTGAGGACGCTAGTCGCGGTGTCAGCGAGTGCGGCGATGTAGGTGCGCGCCTCGGCGATAGCGACGGCGTGGGCGAGAAGCATGATTCGGACTCCTTCAGAGTGAGTGACGGCTGTCTTTCGACGCTCACAGCACCCGCTGCGGATGGCCCGGCGGGTTCAGGTGTCTGTGGACAACTGCGACCCGAAACGCCACAAGGAGGGCTCACCAGCCCCGCCGAGACGGTCCACGAGGTCGCGGGCGCGCTCGTGGGCGACTTCGTCCTCGAGTCGACGGCGCGTGGCGAGGTCGTTGCGTACGAACTCCTTGAAGTCGATGTCCCGGTTCTCGATCGCCCGCTCGACAGGGGCGGCTGCCGGGGGTTCGCCGGGCCAGGTTGCCTGCCTGGTCGGTCGGTCGCGGTCGAGCTTGGTGCCGCAGGTGCTAACCCAGTCGCGTAGACGATGTCGGGCATCGACGAACTCGCGATGCCATGCGAGCGGGGCACCGGGCGGTGCCTCGGGGTCGTAGGCGCTGAGCCAGGCGGTGTGCAGTGCGGAGAGTTCCCAGACGAGCTCGTCGTGCCGGTGCCACAGGGGCGGGATGGTGGCGGGTTGGAGACCGTAGGCGAATCGGAGCCAGCCGACCCATGCATTCAAATCGAGCCACTCGCTCTCGGCCTCTTCGGCGGTAAGCAGGTTCCAGTTGATCGGCCGGAGGATCTCGTCACCGCCGCCGCCTTCGTAGGTCGTGCCCATCGTTGGCCTCAGAGCCCGACAGCGGGGGTGATCGACTCGCTCGCGGCGCCGGATGTGGTCTCGGCGGCCGCCGGGCTTCCGCGAAGGACCTCGTAGCGGGTCCGGGCGAGATCGTGGCCGATTCTGCGAGCTACGAACTCCTGGCGTGGGATCTGCTGATCGTCGCGGTCGATCTCGTACTCGTTGATGTAGCCGGCTGCGACGAAGGAGTCTCCGACGCGGAACTGCTCGACGGCGCGCTTGGCCGCGGTGTCGTAGACGACGAGGTCACCATGGACCGGGTCGAGTTTGGTGAAGGAACCGTCGGGTTCTTTCCGGAACTGCTCCACGCCGAACCAGGCGTGGAACCGTGGGCTGCCGTCGCGGGCCTTCGTCAGCTCGGGGATGGTCGCGATGTAGCCGTGCAGGCTGAGCTGGGTGGGGATCGACATGAGGTGCCTCCCGATCGCACGACACCGCTTGCTCGGCGTCGCTCTCGGAAGACAGGTGCGCGAAGCCGTCCTCGTCGCGGGGGTGGGGATCAGATCGACACGGGCCCATGCTGACGCTGAGGCCCGTTGATGCTGAGAAGCCGCCGGCTGGGAGGTGGAAGCAGCCCCGTTCGAGGGCTGCGTAGTCACTGTGGCATCGGGTGATGTCCCAGCTGCTTCTCCGTCGTGGTGCGGAGCCGGGCCAGCTCCTTGCTGTCGGGGCGGGCTGTCCAGCGACGCAGGTCGGTGACGATCGGTGGCGTGGACCGAAGCAGGACGAGGCCGGTGCCGAAGGCGAGGGTGCGGATCGTGTCGGGCGGGAGGATGGGTACGCGGCGGGTGGAGCGTTGGAGACCGCGGGTGCCGTGGTCGCCGATGGTGATGGTGTCGGTGTGCTCGTCTCGTTCGCCGATGAGGGTGGAGAGGTCTTGGAGGTCGCGGGCGGCGGCGGTGCCGCCGAGGATGACCTTGACGATGGCGGCGTCCCAGATGGCGTTGGCGGCATGGTCGCCCCACTTGTCGCGTGCCTGAGAGAGGGACTGGAGCACCGGCATGGTGGTGATGCCTGTTCCACCGCCTTCGGCCATCAGAGTCGGGAGTGAAGGGAGCGGGGCCAGGTTGCCGATCTCGTCGAGCGCCAGGAGCAGGGGTGGGTCGAGCCGGGCACCGGAGGAGCGGGCGGCTACGTGGCGTGCGGTCTCGACGAGGTCTTCGACCAGCGCGGCGACCAGTGGCCAGGAGGCGCCAGCGCCTGCTCCGGTGGCGAGCAGGTAGAGCGTTCCGTTGTGCTCGAGGAATGCGGTGGGGTCGAAGGCCTCATCCTCAGTGGGGCTGACGGCGTGGAGTACGCGTGGGTCGGCGAGCGCGGACAAAGCGAGGGAGACGCCCATCCAGATCGAGTCTCGGGTACGTGGGTCGGCCTCGATCATCGAGTCCAGCGACTCGGCCCACCCTGTGGCGGCGTCGGGCCGGCCGGCGAGGATCGCGACGGCGTCGGCCGCGGCGGCCGGCGCGAGGGTCCAGGAGAGGAGCTCGGCGGGCGTACGTCGGTCGAGGGCGGCGGCGTGGAGGAGTGCTTGGAGTGCACTGCGGGTCTTGCCTTCCCAGAAGCCGCCGCTCTCGACACCGCCAGCGGAGAGCCCGGTGGCGGAGGCGAGGCCTGTGGCGCGGATCATCGCGGTGAGGGGGTCTTCGCAGCCGCGTACCGGTGACCAGCGCAGGCCGTGGGGGAGTCCTTCGGCGAGGTGTTGGGGGTCGAAGATAGCGACGGGTCCGCGCTCGCGTCTTGCCTCGAGGGTGATGGCGATGTTGTCCGGGCGAGTGGAAGTGGTGACCACCGCCCCTGGAGCGTCAAGGATCGCGTTGACCACCAGGTGCAGGCCTTTGCCGGAGCGCGGTGGACCGAGCACCAGCATGGAGTCTTCGACCGAGCTCCATACGCCGCGTCCGTGGGCGTTGCCGAGGAGGTATCCCACGTCTCGCGCGGCCGGCTTGGGCAAGCCGGGGCGGAGGCTGTCGGCTCGCCCGAGGAGGGTCGACTCGGACGCGACAAGGATGACATCGCGGCGGGTCGCGACGCCGTCTATCCGATGTATGTCTCGTCTCGATGCCTCTCGCATCCTGCCGAGTACGCGCCAGCCCGACCAGCAGACTGCCCCAGCGAGGGTGAAGAGCGCAGCGACCACGAGCCAGTAGACGATGGGCGACAGTCCGTGAGCGCCCAGGGCGGCACCCGGATCAGCGGGGGTGGTGATCACGTCGGCGGCGCCGTTGAGTCCGCGTCGTGGCCTGGCAGTCCCGGTCATCCATGTTGCGATCGACCCGGCAAGTCTGAGCACCCCGAGGATGATGACACCGCCAGCCAGAAGGATGAGGCCGAGGTTGACCAGCTCGTCGTCGATCTGGCGCGGACTGAGGTTCATGGCGCCACGCCCTCGCCGCCTTCGGTCAGGGTGGCCGACGTCTTCGTGGTCTGTCCGATGAGAACGACGTCGTCGCCGTATCGCTGGAGGAACGCGGGAGGCAACCGCACGGTCACGGTGCCGTCGGTCTGTGCGGTGCGTCGCGCTACGACGACGGCGACCATGACGCCTTCTTCGGAATCAAAGCGGCCGCGGATCCGAGGTGTCTCCGGGCGCGTGCGCGCCGCCTGGCGGGGCGTGGGGTCGGGATCGCTGGGTGTTTGGATGTCGATGTATTTCTCGCCGTCGGATTCGGTGATCTCGACGCGGATCGGTCCGAGCTCGTCCGCGAGATCTTGGAGGAGCCCTCGCACCTGGTCTCGGCCGAAACTGGGCGAGAGGGTGTAGGGCTCCTTGTCCACAGTGACCGTAGGCGCCCCATCCGCGTTGACATGGATCCGGACGGTCGGGAGAGCGATGGGGCCCCTGGTCCTGGTGCGGCCACGCATCACAGACCCGGGCCCTCGACCGAGCTGGTCCTTGGCGGCGGGTGACCTTGGTCGACGCCAGCAGACGCCGAGCGAGCAGGATCGTTGCGGTCCAACCCGGGCGGCGTTCCGTCGGGGATCTTTTCGGTGTCGAGATGGTTCAGGATGCTGATCGCTGCGAGACGGACGCGGGCGGCGGTGTCCTGGACGACTTGGACCGGGTCGGTGCCTGGCACCTGCGAGGCCCAGGTCGATACGTACGGGACGGTGTACTTGCTGCTGTCCATCCCGTGGGCCCTGGTGACCATCATTGCGACGCTCTCGGCCTCGATCTCCTTGATGCCACGGTGCCGGGCAGCATCCTCCTGCATGTCGACCGGGCTGTGCAGCACGACATGGCCGGCCTCGTGTGCGAGCGTGCGGACCATGGCGGCGTCGTCCATGTCCACGCGGACCGAGACCGAACGAGTCATGAAGTCGGTGATCCCGTTCGTCCCGCCGATCGCCTTCGCATTCGACACCAGCCGCAGATCGAACCCACGCTCGGTGATGTGCTCGGCCAGTGCCTCCCACAACCCCTCGGGAGCTGCACCCTCGAGAAGTTTTGGCGCAGGCGGCTCCGGAATCGGATCGCCCTCGGTCTGAGAGATGTCCCAAACGTACGCCGGCCGGAGCCCGGCCATCTTGTATCTCGTAGCCTCTCCAGGCTTGGCGCGCTCGCTGTTCGCGAGCCTCCGCCACGAGTCGGGATCCGCGGGTGTCATCGACGCAACTCTGACCTTGACTGGGGCCATGATCTGAGTGCCCGGCTGCCCCTTCATCACAGATCGCCCGAGGCTCTGCCATTGGCGGAAACCAGCGACGTACGTCGGGGTCGGGCCGGGTACCAAACCCTGAGCGTAGTTGTCTTCATGAGCACGATGGATCAGCAAAACATTGTGGAAGCTCCTGCTCCGGAACTTCGTTGCGAACTCGAGCGCTCGGCGCCAGTCGTCGCCCGTGACCAACTGCTTGACCTCGCCGACCATTCGCTCGTGCATGACCTCGAGCTGCGCCTGACGCTTCGCTCGCGCTTGCGCCTTGCTGTCTGTCTCGCGCGTGCACCGTGTTCGGTCCTGGTCCCATGCCATGTTGATGAGGTGCACCCTGGTCGACGCGCGGACGATCGCCGTGGGCTGCCTTCGGTTGTGCAGCGCGGACGGCGTGCGCCTAGAGTCGATCGAGGGCGCGGCGACGTGTCCCCGATCCCGGGTATCCGGTGTTCGGATCGCCAGAGATGCGATTCGACGGTCGCGAGTATCGCCGCTATGACTGCCTATCCTCCGGGCCCTTCGATGCCGCCGCCCTCTGTGCCACCTCCCGTGTACAGGAAGCGCCGACGCAGGCTGGTCGTCGCCGTCGTGGTGATCTGCGTCCTCGTGATCGGCGCAGCAGGTGTCGGCATCTGGCGCGGTGTCGAGGCGATCATCGACTATAGACAGGATGCTGCGGCCGCCGCCAAGGTCAAGGCCAACCAGGATGCATGGAGGGCGTGCCAGAAGGAGATCGGCGACTTCGTCGACGCTGTCTATGCGATAGACAGCCAGCTCGACGTCGGCCTGACGAACGCTGAACTTCGAGAGGCGGCAGGCGATGCCGCCGTCGTGCGCGGAACAGTCCAGTCGTACGACCTTGCCGATGGCTGCCAGAACATCTACAACCTGGCCTCTGGAGCACTGGCTGTGTACGCGTCCACGGCGCAGGAGTGGAACGACTGCATCACCGATTGGTACTGCACCGTGAACACCGACAACTACCAGCTTCGGTGGGCTGATGCATCTGGCGACATCAACAAAGCCCGTTCCGGCCTCTCCAGAGGGTATGACCCGGACGACGCAGACGCTGAACCGGCGTTTCCTGGCGAGACCGAGACCGGGTCTGCGTAGCCCGCGTGACCGGCCAGCTCTCGTCTTGGCGTGACGGCCTCGCCCGGCGCGTCCTCGCAGCGAGTTCCACGGGTCTCGGCTAGGAGCCGGTCGTTCCAGATGCTCTGCGGGATGTGTCATAGAGCGAAAGTTCGGCTGGATGTAGTTGCGCCTGAACGAGAAAGGATCGGTCTTTGATCCGCCAGAGACCTTGACCGGTCCCGAGCGTTGGGAGCAGTGATTGCTCGGTGCCGGTGAGGCCGAGGGCCGACGCCGTGGGACCGAGTTGATCCGTCTCTTGTCTGTAGACAACGCGCGTTTCGGCATTGGCGAGGAGCGAGGATGCCAGCGCGCGGGCGGCGGAGCCGTGGTCGCCGACGTTGTCGAGGTCGGTGAGCTTGTGAAAGATCAGCATGTTGGCGATCCCGTAGTGCCGGGCGAGGCGCCAGTGGGCGTCCATCCGGCGGAGGAGTGCTGGGTGTTGCATCAGGCGCCAGGCTTCGTCGTAGATCACCCAGCGTTGGCCGCCGTCGGGATCGAGGAGGGCGGACTCCATCCAGGCGGAGGCACAGGTCATCAGGACGGAGATCAGAGTGGAGTTCTCGGTGACCTGGGAGAGGTCGAGGGAGACCATCGGCAGGGATGGGTCGAAGCGTACGGTCGATGGACCGTCGAAGAGGCCGGCGAGATCGCCGGCGACCAGGCGCCGCAGACCGTGACCGGCGAGACGACCGTCTTCGGTTAGTCGTCCGTCGGGATCGTCTCTGGGGTCGGGGGAGAGGAGTCGGTCGACGACAAGCGGCAGGACCGGAACGTCAGTTGCGCGTGAGGCAGCGGTCAGGGCGATGTCGATGGCAGTGTGCTCCAGTGGGGTGAGAGGTCGACTTAGCATCGTCTCAGTCAGCGCACCGATCAGGTCGCGGCGGCGGGCAGTCACCTGACTAGCCCATTGGGCGTCGTCGACGCCACGTGGCCGGTGGCCCTCGTCGAGTGGATTGAGTCGATTGGACAGGCCATGGCCGAGTGCGATGGCTTGGCCGCCGACGGCTTTCGCGACTGGTGTGTGTTCGCCCTTGGGGTCGCCCGGGACGTACACGCGTCGTCCGAAGGGGATCGAGCGGGCGTACAGGCTCTTGGCGAGGGCGGACTTGCCAGCACCGACGATGCCGGCGAGCACGAGGTTGGGGGCGGTGATCAGGCCGCGGGCGTAGAGGACCCAGGGGTCGTAGACGAACGCGGAGCCGGAGTAGAGGTCGGTGCCGACGAAGACGCCGTCGGCGCCGAGCCCGCCTTCGGCGAGGAAGGGGTACGCCCCGGCGAGGGTTGCGGAGGTGTCCTGGTGGCGGGGGAGTCGGAGCCTGCCGGGAGTCCGGAGAGCCTGGGGGCCCGGCTCGCCGGATCGAGGTAGCGGTCGCGTCGCGCGGCGCTCTGTTGCGAGGGCTTCGGATTCGGCTCGCCTCTGCGCCCGCAACTGAGTCCTGTCCTCAGAAACGAGCCGCTTAGCTAGTTCGCGGCGTCGCTTGCGGTCGCGGCGCGATGCCCGTCCTGGGGAGACCAGAGTGGCTGATTGGAGGCGGTCGGTCATCGCTGGATGCCGGTGCCCGCGATGGCGCGACTGCCGCTGATCGGTTGGTTGAGGGTCGGATCCGGTGGTGCGTACGAGATTCGTGCCTCGTTCTGACATGCCCGATCGACGCTGCTTGCGGCCTGGGTCAGGATCTCGGCGGATCGGTGGACTTCCCACGAGACCGCGTATGAGGTTGCCCTTCCGCTACGAGCGCTCTCGGCGACACGGGCGCGGCCGTGCTCGAGGCTGTCGTGGACTCGTGCGATCTGGTGAAGGGACTGTGCCATGGAGTTGAGTGCGAGCGAGATGTCGCCGAGCAGGTCGTAGCGCTCGCCGGGGTCTTCGATCCTCCGGCCGCTGTGGGCAAGGTGGCGCAGGCTTTCGCGTGCTTGGGCTGCGTGGGTGCTTGAGTCGCTGATCGGCATAGTGCTTCTCCGTGGACGTTGGGATGGACGCCACGAAGGTGCGCGTCGCCGTCCGCAGGCCGGGGAGTTGGGTTCGCGTCGCTCACGGCAAAGGGCCGAGTCGGTGTGACGTAGTTGACTCGTCATGCGGTCGCCCCAAGTCGTTCCAGCGTGGTACCAAGGTCGTGGCTCGGGTGAGTGCTGCGACGGAACCCCCGCCGGTCGCATCGCTCGCTCGGGCCGCCTTCGTCCGGGATCGGTCAGAGCCGACTGCACAGCGGAAGAGCCGCAGCAGCGAGAGCGTGGGCCTGCTGTCCCCAGAGCCGTCGTGTCTCACACGATGCCTGTACGGCTGCTTGCTCGACGGCGGCGACGACGCGTTCGAGTTCGTCGGCGTCGGCGGCCGAGAGTGCGAGGAGCCCGGTCAGGCGGAGGAGGCCGTGGCCGGCGGTGAGGTCGGCTTCTTGTTGGAGGACGTCGGCGTATTCGGCGGTCTGTTGGGCGTCTTCGATCTGGCCGATCCGTTGGCGTTGAGCGGCGTCGGAGATGTACTCGGTCTTCTTGCGGCGCAGGTCGCGGACGGCGAGATCCGCACGTATCGGCTTGTAGTGAAGCGAGATCGCGCGGTGTACGCCGGTGGTGTGCACGAGCGGAGCGAGGAAGCCGGGGTAGACCTGAGATCTGGGCCATTCGCTGATCCAGAGGACGGCGTGGTGGGCGGAGTCGGAGCGCAGTGAGCCCCAGGATTCGTTGATGGCGTTGGGTCCGGCGGTGGCGAGGTCGCGGCCGAGGGTTCCTTGGCGTTCGAGTGCGGTGGCGACGCCGGGATCGTAGGCGGTGCGGAGGATCAGGGCCAGCTCACCGGGGGAGAGCCAGTCGCCCGGACTGAGGTCGGCGGCGCGTAAGGCTGCGGTGAGTGTCGTCATCTCCTGGCGGAGAACGGCTGCCGCGCCTCGGATGCCCTTGCCCGCGGCTCTGATGGCTCGGCCAGCGGCCTTCATGTCGAGGGCGATTGAGATCGTGGTGGCGTGGCGTTCGCCGGCGGGACCTGCTTGGTCGATGAGTTCGGCGTAGGTCTTGGAGGCCCAGGTGTCGTCGTGGGTGCCGTGGCTTTTCCACCAGTCGGCGAGGCCGCGGCCTGAATCGGGGAGGGTGCGTTCGAGGACTTGGAGGGAGGCGATGCGGCCGGAGCGGCAGGTGGTGGCGAGTACGCGGCCCCAGCCGGTGACGCGGCGTTGTTGCTCGGCTGGGTCGAGAAGGGTGAACGCTGGGTGGGTCACGCCGATGGTGGCGGTCAGTGTGGCTGCATGGGGGTCGTGGATCATGACTGCGCCGGTCTCGTCGTCGTGCCACTGGCGTAGCGACGCTGCGTCGCCGGGGAGGGCGAGGGTGCCGGCGGGGCGCGGGCGGGTGATGCGGCGTCGGAACTCGCGTTGGCCGGTGGCTGTGCGCCAGGCCCAGATGGTGGTGATCGGGAGCCAGGCCACGACTCGGCGCCCGCCGACGCTGCCCCAGGCTAGGACCGCACACGTCACCAGGACTGGCGTCGCGATCACGAGCCCGGCGCCGCTGGCAGTGTAGAGGGCAACGAGGAGGGCGAGGGCGCCGATGCCGAGTACGACGAGCTGGCTCAGGGAGAGGCCAAGGATGATGCCGCGCTTGGAGAGTCGGGAGAACTTGACTGGAGCGAGCTCGTACGGCCTCGGGTGGATGCTCATGGTTTGGTCCCGGGCTTCGTGGTTGGCGTCGGATCAACGACGCGGGGCAGCGGTGCCTGCGGGGGCGGTACGTCGGATGCCGGCGGAAATTCGCGGCTCTGGGGTGCAGTGCCCTCGGCGGCATCGCTCTCGTTCTGGGCTGCGGCGCCGACGTACGTACCGGCCTTCGGGCCGGCGGTGGCGCCTTCCTTCGCGACGTGGACGCCGGCCGCTGCCCCGGCTGCCACCGGCATCGCGGAGCTCGCCGCGGCCGTTCCTCCTTGCGAACCTGCTGTGGTCGCGACGCCGCCGGTCGGCGCGGATGGGGAGGGGTTGGGCTGCGGCGTGTTTCCTTGTTCACTTCCGCCGCCGAGGACCTTCTGCGGTTGCAGGATGGGTTGGCGGATGGGGAGGGGGAGTGGGCGGTTGAGGGCGTGTTTGGTCTCTTGTTCGGCGGACATGGCGTGGTACATGTCGAAGCCCATGAAGTTGATGGCCTTGTAGGTCAGGTAGGGCGCGAAGCCGGCGATGAGGAGGAGTACGACGCCGGAGAGTGGCTCCGAGAGGCTGGTCAGGTCGGCGTCGATGGGGGCGGAGACCTGGCTGGTGGCGAGCAGGAAGATCACCACAACGACGAGCTTGGACAGGATTAGGGCGATCACGAACGATGCCCAGCGAGATACCCAGGTGCGGGTGTGGTCCCAGGAGGCGCCAGCCAGGGCGAACGGGGCGAGTACGACCGCGACCAGAAGCAGGGCTTTGCGGGCCAGCAGGCTGAGCCAAACGAGGAACGTGGCGCCGATGAAGAGGCCGGCCATGATGATGGTGAGGATGATCCCGACGCTGGGGTTCTTCGTGCTGATCGCCCCGACCGAGGCGGCGAGGACAGCCATCTCCTCGCCCATCCGATCCATATTGGTGCCCGCTGCGTGGACGATGCCGCGGGCGAGCTGGTCGGTGATCTCGAGCGCGGTAGCGAGGAGACCGAGCGCGAGGAAGGAGCCGATGACCGACTTGGCCAGGCCGAGGATCGCTCGGGTGAGGGCTGCGGGTTCGCGGCGGATCAGGCCGGTCATGATCTGGAGCAGGAAGAAGCCCAGCATCACCACGATCGCGATGCCGAAGACGATGTTGTAGATGCGGGTGAAGTGGCCGGTGGTCAGGTCGACCATGGTGGTGTCGTCTATGACCGTCCAGGTCGTCTCGATCAGCGTCTTCGCGGTGGCGGCTAGGGCGTCGGCGAGCCATTGGAACGGCAGGGTCGCCACGTTCACGGCCTGCTCGCCGGCGGTATTGCAGACCTCGTTGATCCCGGGTACGTCGCACACACTCATCGCTCACACCGACTGTCCGACATTCCAGAAGAAGTTGATCAGGGTCACGCTGGCGCCGGTGACGATCGCGGCTCCCAGGGCAACCAAGACGCCGACCTTGCCTCGGCCGGCGAGGTGAGGGTTGCTCGAGTTCGCACCCAGCGCCCAGACGATCGCGGCGATGAGCAAAGCCAGGACCGAGAGGATCAGAGCAACGGTCATCATCGCTCCGACGATCTCGCGGAGCTGAGCGATGCCGGGAAGGCCGTTGGTGTTGGGCGTGACGTTCACACCGGCGGTGACTGACGTAGGTGAATCTGGGCGGCCCATAGTGAGTCCTCTTGTAGGCGTCGCTGACCTACATGAGGTGTGCTCGCCCACCCGACGAAGGCGGCCCCAGTCTGGATGACCCGGCCTGTCTGCCGTGCATTGTGTATGTCAACCAGCGCTAGTTGGCGTATTGGTCGACCTTGGCGACCTCGATCTTGACGCCCTCCGGGAGGTCGTAGGACCCTTACGCGTCGATCTTGAGAGATTCTCCGGGCTCGGTCTCCTGGGGGTTGGCGTACGCCTGGCCGACTGTCTTCGAACCGTTGGACGACTTTGCGCTCATCTCGAAGTTGTAGTTCATCGCCTTCGCCGCAGAGTTCGTCACAGTCACCTCGATGGTCGTTTCGCCGTACTCTCCACGAGACCAACGATCACCCAGGCGAAGTTGCGCCGAACCAGCACTGGCTGCCCTTCTGTTGCGCGTGGGGATCCAGCCCGCAGGGCGGCGGACATCGCGGGCCCGGCGGTATCGACGGCTGGTAGTGGTCAGTCGCCGGGGGGTCCTGTTCGAGAGTTGACGCGAGGAGATGGGACTGCTGGTGTCGGGTGCCTCCGACGAGCGCCGACGACCGTGGCCCGCATGTCGTGGTCGAGGTGGTCTCGCACACCGTCGAGGCGGACATCGTCGCGATCTGTGCCGGTTAGGAGTCGATGCAGGATCTCTACGACACCCTCGTCGCAGGCGGTCGTGCGCCGCACCTGATCGGTGGCGCGGAGCTGGTGGCCGAGGTCGACGCGAAGGATCGCCCAGGGCGTCTCCGGCGCCGCGGCGCTGTAGCGGCCGGCTTCAGCTCGAGAGGTACGAGCGCAGGTGCGCCATTGTGGCGTCGAGCAGGTGGGGGAGTGAGGCGTCCTCGTCGGCTAGCCATGCCTGGTAGGCGGCGAGGGCGAGGGCGAGGGCGACTTGGCCGATGGTCTGGGGGAGGAGGTCATCAGGCTGTGTGTTGGTGCGTTCGGCGACGTAATCGGCGATGACTTGGCGCCAGCTGGTGTAGCGGAGCACCGAGTGGGCCTGGAGGGCCGGGGTGGTCAGGATCAGGCGCATCCGGTCCCGGTGGCTGGGGCTGGCGTCGGCGGGGAAGTCGTTGAACGCGAGTACGCCCCGGTGGACCGCAACGTGGAGCGGGAGGTCGGCGGGCATGGAGCGCAGGATCTCGCGGAAGCCGTCGAGGGTGCGGTCGAACTGTCCCCAGGGGATGTCGTTCTTGGAGGGGTAGTAGCGCGTGATGGTGCGCCTGCCGACTCCGATCGCCTCCCCGATGTCGTCGAGAGTCGTGGCTTCGAAGCCCCTGGACATGAACAGCTGGAAGGCGGCCTGCTCGATCTCCGCGTGCGTGGTCGCGGCGGGGCGTCCGCGGATCGAGCTGCGCCGCGTCGCGGGGGCGGGGCTGGTCGGCATTCGTCGGAATCTATCAGCCGTCTCTGGCGTGCTGAAGGCAAAAGAGTTCCCGGTTCGAGACAACCTCTATCTTTTTGACCTCCAGTGTCATTAATGTGTTGTGCGTCACCCGAGATGAAGGAGAGCTGTCATGAACCCTGACGAGAACACCCAGATCGTGGACGAGGCCCTGACCGAGGAGTCGTTGATCGAAGAGGTCTCGATCGACGGCATGTGCGGCGTCTACTGAGCGTCGTCATGCTGAGTGATCCGAGCATGGCCGTGAGCCTGGACAGCGCATGGGTGCTGTCGCCGTCGGTCGCGCTGCGGCCTGAGCCCTTCGGGGCGCTGGCCTACCACTTCGGGAACCGGAAGCTGACCTTCCTCAAGCGCCCCGAGCTGGTGGCGGTCGTACGCGCCCTGGGGTCGCACCCGGACGTGCACGGTGCGCTCGTGGCATCGGGAGTGCCGGAGGGCCAGCACGCTGCGTACGTCGCTGCGCTCTCCGGCCTGGCCCGGACCGACATGATCCGTCCCGTGACGTGAGGAGCCTGTGATGAAGCTGGTGGAGCACTTCGAGCTCGGCCTGGATGCGCCGATCTGCCTGACCTGGGAGCTGACGTATGCGTGCAACCTGGAGTGCGCGCACTGCCTGTCGAGCAGCGGCCGGCGCGACCCGCGGGAGCTGAGCACCGAGCAGTGCGAGGCGGTGATCGACGAGCTGCAGCGGATGCAGGTCTTCTACGTGAACATCGGCGGTGGCGAGCCGACCGTACGTCCCGACTTCTGGCACCTGGTCGAATACGCCGTCGCCCACGACGTCGGGGTGAAGTTCTCGACCAACGGCGTCCGGCTCACCCCGGAACGGGCGCGGTGGCTGGCCGCGAGCGACTATGTGGACGTACAGATCTCGCTGGACGGGGCAACGGCCGAGGTCAACGACCGGGTGCGGGGGACGGGGTCGTACGACACCGCGATCACCGCGCTGCGCAACCTGCACGAGGCCGGGTTCCGCGACGCCAAGCTGAGCGTGGTCTGCACCCGGGAGAACATCGGGCAGCTCGACGAGTTCAAGGCGATCGCGGACCGGTTCGGGGCGACGCTGCGGCTGACCCGGCTGCGTCCCTCGGGCCGCGGGGCGGATGTGTGGGACGAGCTCCATCCGCTGCCCGAGCAGCAGCGGGAGCTGTACGAGTGGCTTGTCGCCAACGGCGACAATGTGCTGACCGGGGACTCCTTCTTCCACCTGGCCGCGTTCGGGCCGGAGGACGGCAGCGGTGCGTTGCCTGGTCTGAACCTGTGTGGCGCCGGCCGGGTGGTGTGTCTGATCGACCCCGTCGGGGATGTCTATGCCTGTCCGTTCGCGATCCATGACCAGTTCCTGGCGGGCAACCTGCTCGCCGACGGGGGCTTCGACACGGTGTGGAAGACCTCGGCGCTCTTCCAGGAGCTGCGGGAGCCGCAGACCGGTGGCGCCTGCTCGGGTTGTGCCCACTACGACTCCTGCCGTGGCGGTTGCATGGCCGCGAAGTTCTTCACCGGACTGCCGTTGGACGGGCCGGATCCGGAGTGTGTCCAGGGCTACGGCGAGTCCGCGCTGGCCGGTGCCCGGACCATTCCCGCGGTCGGTCAGGACCACTCCCGCAGCGCCCCAAGCCGCAACGCGCCGGTGCTGCTGACGCTCTCCCGACGGCGTCCGGACTCCGACCTTGCCCCACCCGTGAGCGCGCCGGTGAGTGCGTGCGCCGAGTCGCCGCTGGCCGGCTTCGCACCCAACTGACCCTGAGAACAGAAGCGAGAACAGACATGGCCTGGAAGAACCCCTGGAAGCAGAACCCGTGGTTCGAGTCCGTCGCGGTGGCGCAGGAGCGTGCCCGCAAGCGGCTGCCGAAGCCGGTGTACGCGGCGCTGCTGGCCGGCTCGGAGCGCGGCCAGACGATCGCGGACAACCAGCAGGCGTTCGCCGACCTCGGGCTGGCGCCGCACGTGGCCGGCCATCACGACAAGCGCGAGCTGTCGACCACGGTGCTGGGCCAGGAGATCGGGTTCCCGGTGATCATCTCGCCCACCGGCGTACAGGCCGTCCATCCCGACGGTGAGGTCGCGGTCGCGCGGGCGGCGGCGGCTCGGGGCACGGTGATGGGGCTGTCCAACTTCGCCTCGAAGTCGGTCGAGGAGGTCGTGGCGGCCAACGCGGCGACGTTCTTCCAGATGTACTGGACCGGTGACCGCGACGTGATGATCCGCCGGATGTGCCGGGCGCACGCCGCCGGAGCGAAGGCGCTGATCGCCACCCTGGACTGGTCCTTCTCCATGGGCCGTGACTGGGGCAGCCCGGAGATCCCCGAGAAGGTCGACCTCTCCGCGATGCTCAGGTTCGCACCCGAGGTGATGAGCCGGGGGAGATGGCTCGCGGCCTACGCACGCAGCGGCGGCATCCCCGACCTGACCGCCCCCAACCTGGCACCCATCGCCGACGACGGCAGCCTGGGGGAGCCGCCCACGTTCTTCGGTGCCTACTACGAGTGGATGACCACGCCGCCGCCGTCGTGGGACGACGTGGCCTGGATGGTGGCCACCTGGATGGACCTGACTGCCGACAATTCTGGTCAGGGCAAGCCGTTCATGCTCAAGGGCGTGTGCCGGGTCGACGACGCGCTGCGCGCGGTCGACGCGGGCGTGGACGCGATCTCGGTCTCCAACCACGGCGGCAACAACCTCGACGGCACCCCGGCCACCATCCGGGTGATGCGCCCGATCGCCACCGCGGTGGGCGACCAGATCGAGGTGCTCCTCGACGGTGGCGTACGCCGCGGCTCCGACGTCGCCAAGGCGCTCGCCCTGGGCGCGCGTGCGGTGATGGTCGGCCGCGCCTACCTGTGGGGCCTGGGCGCCAACGGCCAGGCCGGGGTCGAGAACGTCCTCGACATCCTCCGCAACGGCCTCGACTCCGCGGTCCTGGGCATGGGCAAGGCCTCCATCCACGACCTCACCCCGGAGGACCTGGTGATCCCCGACGGCTTCGAGCTCGCGCTCGGGCAACCATCGGGCCGACCACTGGACCGGCCGTGAGCCTGGTCGACCGTCCCTGGCCGGAGATCGTGGCGGGCGGCACGGTCCTGGTGCCGGTGGGCTCCACCGAGCAGCACGGGCCCCACCTGCCGCTCGACGTCGACACGGTGATCGCGACCGCGGTCGCCGACGAGCTCGCCCCGCTCATCGGCGCCTCCGTCGCCCCGGCCGTGCCGATCGGTGCCAGCGGTGAGCACCAGTCGTTTCCCGGGACGATCTCGATCGGGACCGCGGCCCTGACCTCGGTCCTCGTCGAGCTCGGCCGCTCGCTGACCACCTGGGCCTCCCGGGTCGTCTTCGTCAACGGCCATGGCGGCAACCTGGACGCGGTCACGGCCGCCGTCGCGGTCCTTCGCGCCGAGGGAAGAGAGGTCTCCTGGGTGCCCTGTCAGGTCCCGGACGCGGATCCGCACGCCGGCCAGACCGAGACCTCGCTGATGCTGCACCTGGCCCCCGAACGGGTACGTCTGCGGCAGGCCGTCCCCGGCAACACCCGCCCGATCACCGACCTGCTGCCGGCGATGCGGGCAGGCGGCGTCGAAGCCGTCTCGGCCAACGGCGTTCTCGGTGACCCGACCGGAGCGAGCGCCGAGCAGGGCAAGCGCATCCTCGAGGCGATGGTCGTCGCTGCCTACGACCGGCTCCGGATCGGAGCCGCGGCCCGATGAAGCCCAAACCAGCGCGCGCAGCGGCGACACGGGTCGCGCTGGTGACCGGCGCCGCGCGCGGGATCGGCGCAGCGACGGTGCGTGGTCTGGTGGCCGGGGGCGTACGTGTCGTCGCGCTGGACTGGTGCGTGGGGGAGGACTCTCCGGTCGGCTATCGCCAGGCGACGAAGGCCGACCTGGACACCCTGGTCGCCTCGCTGCCGGCGGGCTGGGTCGAGCCGGTCGTCGGTGACGTACGGGATCCGGCGGCGCTGACCGCGGCGGTCGGCGCGGCGAACCAGACGTGGGGGCGGCTCGACGTCGCGGTCGCCGGTGCGGCGGTGATCGCCGGCGGGCGCCCGTTGTGGGAGGACACCTCGCTCGACCTGCAGTGGCAGATCGACGTCGCCGGTGTCTGGAACACCGCGACGGCGGCTGTCCCCGTGATGCTCGCGGGGCCCGATCCCGGCGGTTGCCGGTTCGTCGCGCTCGCCTCCGCCGCGGGCTCGCGCGGGCTGTTCCATCTCGCCGCCTACAACGCCGCGAAGCATGCCGTGGTCGGTCTGGTGCGGGGCCTGGCCGCGGACCTGGCCGGCACGGGCGTGACTGCCTGCGCCGTCTCGCCGGGTTCCACCGACACCGCGATGCTCGCTGCGACCGCCGATCTCTATGCGGTCGGCCCGGAGGATCTCGCCGCCCACCAGCTTCTGCGCCGCCTGCTCACGCCCGACGAGGTCGCCGCCACCGTCGTGCACGCCTGCTCGCGTGCCGGGGCGGTGCTCAACGGCTCGGTCGTCGCCGCCGACGGAGGCTTCGGCGGATGAGGCTGCCGGATGGGTTCACGGTGCGGGTGCGCGATGACGTACGTCTCGTGCCCACGGCGGACGGTGGGTTGTCGCTGGTCGGCGGTTCCCCGTTGCGGTCCATGCGCCTGGCGTCCACGGTTGCCGACCGTGTGGCCGGCAGGCAGGTTCGGGTCCACGATGCCACCTCTGATGTCATCGCTCGCCGCCTGCTCGACGGCAACCTCGCCGATCCCGCGGACCTGACGCCCGCCGACCGGGCCGAGCTCACCGTCGTCGTCCCGGCCCACGACCGGCCCGAGCTCCTAGACCGCTGCCTGGCTGCTCTGAGCGGGCCCTGTGTGCTCCGCGTCATCGTCGTCGACGACGCCTCCCGGGACCCAGAGGCTGTCGCGGAGGTCGTACGCCGCCACGGCGCCACCCTCCTCGCGCTCACCGACAACGTGGGACCTGCCGGCGCCCGCAACGCTGGGCTGGCCCGGGTCGCCACCACCTATGTCGCCTTCGTCGACTCCGACGTCGCCGCCGCCCCGGAGATGCTCGCCCAGCTCGCCGGTCATCTCGCCGACCCTCGGGTCGCACTGGTGGGGCCACTGGTTCGGGGGCACAGCGACAAGGCCCGGCCGGCGTGGTTCGAACGCCACGACATGGCCGCCTCCTCGCTCTCCCTCGGCACCAGAGCGTGCTCGGTGCGCCCCGGTGCGGCCGTCGGCTGGCTGCCGTCGGCCTGCCTGGTCGCCCGCACCTCGACCCTGCGAGAGGTCGATGGCTTCGCCGGTGACCTACGCGTCGGTGAGGACGTCGACCTGGTCTGGCGACTGGTCGAGGCCGGGCACGTGGTCCGTTACGCGCCCGATCTCGAAGCGCTGCACGAGGTTCGCGGAACGATCCGTGGCTGGCTCGGTCGAAAGCTGGTCTACGGCACCGGCGGTGCCGAGCTCGGCCGCCGGCACGGCTCTGCGGTCGCCCCTGCCGTACTGTCCCCGGCCATGGCCGCAGCCGGAGCCGCGATCCTCGCCGGCCGCTGGTGGTCGGCGCCCGCGGCGCTCGCCTCGCTGGCCTGGGGCGGCCGCGTCGTCTCGGAGGCTTTGCCCGACGTCCCCGGCCGCCGTGGCCTCGCCGCCCGCCTCGCCGTCCGAGGACTCGGCTGGTCGCTGCGCCAGGAGTCGGCGCTCCTGCTGCGCCACTGGTGGCCACTCACGCTGGTGGCCTGCCTGTTCAGCCGCACCGTACGCCGGATGGTGCTCGCCGCTCTCGTCGTCGACACCGCCGTCGCCTTTCACGAGACCGACGTCCGGCCGACGACCCTCATCGGCCGCCGCCTCGACGACCTCGCCTACGGTGCCGGACTCTGGCTCGGCGCCGCGAGATCCCGGTCCGCGCAGTGCCTCACCCCGCGCCTCGTCCGCCGGCCTTCCCAACGCCCCAGTAGTCGGAGTCAGTCGTCTCCGAGGCCAGCGAATCTTGATGGCGTCGGGACACCTATGGGCACCTGATCGGCGACGAGAACGAGACGGTCAGGTCGGTCCTCCAAGCGGCACTCGGAGTTAGGCCGGTCCTCAAGCAGGTGCCAGATGCAAACCCTGCTCTACTTCCAGAACTATCAGTAGAGCATCTCGAAGCCTAAAATACCCGGTCAGAACAGTGAAAGAGGACGGGCTGGCCTGCAAGCCGGGAATCGTTGAGCCAGTTCGTGGGGTCTGTTGAGCGGCCGTCGAGCCGGATCTCGAAGTGGAGATGGGGCCCGGTGGACTTGCCGTCGGAGCCGACGTCGGCGATGTGCTGACCTGCGGTGACCGCGTCGCCGACGCGTACGTGGATGCCGTTGCCGTACATGTGAGCGTAGCCGGAGTTGACCTCTCGTCCGCGGATGGTGTGGTTGATGAGGATGAGGTGGCCGTAGCCGGAGGGATGCGAGCCGGCGTAGGTCACGGTGCCGTCGCTGATGGCGAGGATCGTGGTGCCGAGCGGGGCGGCGTAGTCGCTGCCGGTGTGGAGGGAACTGGCGCCGGTGACCGGATCGGTGCGCCATCCATACGGACTGGTCGCACTCCAGGTGCCCTTGGGAAGTGGGAAGACGATCCTGCTGGTCTCGGTGACCTTCGCCGGCTGGCCGTCCGTGTGGCTGGCGAGGGCGGCGATGATCGCGTCGGCGACGGGTTCGAACTGGGTGTACCGATCAGGGAACGCGGAGACCTCGACGGCCTGAGCGGCCGCACCCGGTGGGAGCTGCCGCCAGCCCGGGATGTCGAGCAGCCCGCGCGGTGAGCCGCGGTTGGGACCGTTCTCCCCACCGAAGAACGCGCGTGCCTGGTACGTCGAGTCCATGAGTTGTGCGACGGTGCCCCAGCCGGCGAGTGGGCGCATCTGGAACAGGCCGAGTGAGTCGTGGTCGGCGCCGTTGCCGTCGTTGGGGAATTGGGTGGATTCGGGCCAAGCGCTGGTGTTGGCCAGCATCCGCAGGCTCGACTCGGTCAGAGCCGCCATGAGGGCGATGCGTACTCCTTCACGGCCGACGCCGGGTATGCGGCTGCCGATGGTGGCGATCGTTGCGGTATGGGTGAGCTGGGTGCGGTCGAGGGTGATCGTGGTGCCGCTGGTGGTGCGCGCAGTGAGGTGATCGGGTACGTCTCCGATCTCGATCGAATCGCCACAGCTGCCGCGCGGTAGGCCTACCGCCTGTACGACGATCGCGACGCTCGAGAGACAAGCGGCGGGGGAGAGGAGTATGGCGGCGAACATAGCGGCGATGAGTGCGAGGCGCATGCTTGGCCCGGTCATCGCAGCGGGTTGTTGAGCTGGGAGAGGCGGAGCAGCCGGCAGCTGTCGTATGTCGGTTTGCAGGTCATGAACATGGTGAAGGAGACCTCGTCGACCGTCTTGGCGGTCTCGCCTTGCCAGATGCCGGAGCGTCGGCGGAGGCCGGTGATCGTGTAGGCGGTGGTGCCTGCGGCGATGTCGGGACTTTTTGCGTTGTCCTGTGCGATGTTCCAGCCATCGGGGACCTCGAAGGAGGTGATGTCGATCCATTGCCGGGTCTCGTACGTCTTCAGGTCCTCCCAGGATTCGGGTGAGGGCAGGTACGTCGTGAGGTCCGTTGCTAGGCCGGCTGACTCCTCGCCGCTGGGGTCGGCGACGGCGAGCAGGCGCCCGGTGTACTCGTTGAGCGGCGTCGACTCGGTCGCGTCCCAGGCGAACAAGACCTGTGCCACCGAGACCGCAAAGGCTGCTGGGTCGCTGGTCTCGATGACTTGGTCGACCGGGGCCACTTCCGTCGAGCCTGTGGCTGAGCCGTCCTGCGACGCCGCCGAAGAACGCGGCCGCGGTGCCGAATCAGTCCCGTCACCAGCGAAGGCGATCGCCGTTCCTGCGCAACCCAACGTGACGGCAGCGGCAATGGCAGCGAGCGCGGCCTTATTGCGGGCGAGATTGGCGAGGTGGGGAGCGAGCATTGCGGCCTCCTGGCAGTCCGAGTGGTCTGCGAAGAGGTGTGCCGAGTGTCCCGCCGCCGAGGCGATGCGACTCCTATGACCGTTAGGCGGTCATGTTCGCGATGGGGTTGCTGCGCGGATGAGTTCGCGTGCGTCGTTGCCGTGCACGGCACTGTTCTGGAGTACGTCGAACATGCGCGTGTAGAGATGGATCTCTTGGGGCTGGGTGACCTCGATGCTGGCCGTGGGAGTTTCGAGGGCGACCAGGGCGTCGTCGAAGATCCAGAAGCCGGCCGAGGCGACGGCCTGGCGTTCGGTCATCAGCGGGATGACGCCGAGGGACACGTTGGGAACGGTCGAGATCTCGATGAGATGCTCGAGTTGGGTGGCTTGGGTGTCGGCTGTGCCGAACCAGGTGCGGAGTGCTTGTTCCTCGATCAGCACAGAGAAGCGTTTGCGTGGCTGGTTGAGGACCTTCTGCCGTTGGACGCGGATGGCGACTGCCTCGTCGACGTCGTTGGGGGTGTTGAGGAAGTCGATCCAGAACTCCAGCATGGCGGCTGCGTAGTCGGGGGTCTGGAAGAGGCCGGGGATGACGTTGTGCTCGTAGATGCGGAAGACCGTGGTCTGGTCATAGCGGCTGAGGGTGTGTGCGCCCAGAACTCGTTTCATGCCGGCGCGGCTTTGGCGTCGGTACTCGAGGTAGGCCGACTCGACGGCACGTTGGGTCGCGATCAGGTCCGCGGTCTGAGTCTCGGCTTGGCATGCGGTGCACCAGTCGCGGATGTCTTGGTCGGTGGGGGATTGGACGCCGTTCTCGATCTTGCTGATGCGTGTGTAGTGCTGCGTGGTCAGCTCGGCAAGCGCTCGGGCCGTGAGGCCGGCGTCCTTGCGGATGTCGCGTAGCCGTTGGCCGAGTGCTTGCCGAGCTTGTTTGGCCGCTGAGCTAGACAGGTTGGTAGTCACGGTGAGGGATGGCGTGCTTCCAGACGTTCTCGAACGCCGTTCGGCACAGATGGATGTCGTGCTGGTCGGTTGAGGTGATCTTCTCGACGCCGAGCCCGTTGCCGGCGTAGATGAGGAAGACCACCAGCTCGTTGTCGAACAGGTAGAAGTCGTTGCCTGGGATTGCGACCGACGACACTGTGCGGCGGGGGACCCAGCGGATGTCCTCGCCGGCGTCGACCATCGGCTGTGCGATGCTGTAGGACCAGCGCTGGTAGTCGCTCAACGGCTCAGACACGATCCGAGCGCGTCGAACGGTCTTGCCGGCGTTGGTGTGTTCCTTGAGGGTGGTGCACCAGTCGTTGAGCCAGGCCAGGTCGTCGTGCTCGCCAGTTGCCCACTTGGCCATGTAGGGGAGCTCGACTGCGGTGCCGTAAGCGTCGCGGGTCTCTAGGTGGACGGAACTGTCGGTGAAGCTGCGCAGCAGGTCGTCGAACTCGTCATCGGTTATCGAAGCCACGGTCTCCCTGTCCAAAGAACTGAAGCATCCTGTCGGGGATTTCGACGCAGGTCTCGCCTTCGGGGATGTTCATCTGGGCCAGTGCGTCGGTGTCGTCGACGACCCAGCCCTGGACCACCCATGATCCCGTCTCCGTGCGGTAGATCGTCGGTGACCCGGTCGGGTTCGACTCCGGGTCCTTGCCGATGAACGTTAGCTGCATGGTCTTCCCACCTGTCTGAATGGTTGCGATCTGTTGCTCGATCTCTTCCATCTTCGGGGCGCGCTCAGTGTGCGTCAATACATCTCACCTCGCAACATTTCGCAACATTCTTCCGACGCGTGCCCGCCCGGATTTAGCGTCATCGGACATGACGAACGCGATGCGGGGCGCCGAGAATCCGACCATCCAGCGCGGTGAGCTGGTCGCCCGTCGGGCAGGTCGTCCACGCGTGCTGCCCCAGATGGCCGGTGGTCGGCGATCGTGGATGGAGCCGCGAGAGGAGATCCTCGACATCGCCGCAGGCCTGTTCGTGGACCGGGGATTCGCGGCGACCTCGACTCGGGACATCGCCGAGGCCGTCGGGATCAGACAAGCCTCGATCTACTACCACTTCCCATCCGGCAAGGAGGAGATCCTCGGCGAGCTGCTCCAGCGATCGATCCGGCCCACGCTGGACCGGATCGAGAAGATCGAGATCCTCGGCGCCGAGACCGACGCGGGGCCTGAGGTGCGGCTGCATCTGCTGGTGGTGCTCGACGTGCGTACGCTCGCCGCCGCGCCACGCAACGCCGGGGTGCTGAGCAGACTGCCGGAGGTGCAGCGCAAGGAGGTTTTCGGCCCGTTCGGGTCAGCGCGTGAGGAGCTCCGGGCCGCCTATGCCCGATTGGGTGGACAGGTCGCGGCTTCTCGTCCGGACGCGGCGATGACTCCGGAGGGCAACCTGCTCGGCACGTTGCTGCTGCAATTGGTCGAAGTCGTCATCGGGATGCGCTCCGACGGGCACCGGATCAGCCAGACCATCGAGGGCGTGGTCGCCGCGTCGTGCCTGCGCGTGTGTCTGGCTGACCAGGAATGTATCGACGAGGCTGCCGCACGAGCGGCCGATCTGATCGGGGCCTTCGAGTAGACACTGATCCCACGAACCGGTCGCCGGCCCATTCACAAACGGTGGGGTGGGTCGGCGGCTGCAACTCGGAGGCGCGACGGTCACGCGGATTCGTGGATTGCTCGGCGCATGGCGCCGAGACGGTCGCGGAAGGCGACGGATTCCGAGATCACTCGGTCGAAGCGGGCGTACTCCTCGTCAGAGATCTGGCGAGCGAGCTCGTCTAAGTCGTAATGAGCGGTCCAACCCTGTAGCTCTGCCCAGGTAAGGAGGAAGGACCGGAGAGAGCGGTACCGCGGCGACGTCTCGGGATGATGCTGGCCTGACGATGGCTCGGGCAGTCTCTTGGTGCCGCGGCGAGCCTTGGTCTGCTTGACCCGAGCCAACGCTTCGGTGGCGAGGCGGTCGAGGTTGTCGTCCTTGCCGGATGGATGGGCAGCTAGCTCAATGGCCGCTTGGACCTTCCGATAAGCGGGCTCGACCGGACTACCCGCTTCAACGGCAGCGAGCTCGGCAGCGGCCAGCTCACGGACGGTCGGTGGTTGGAACGAGTCGGCGGCGACGGCTCGGAGGAACTTGATGTGGTCGAGCCGTTGGTAGGAGCCGGACCCGGTGACCATCCTGGCGGCCTGGTAGCGGGACTCGCGGGAGTTGGGTGACGGTTCCGGTGAGTCACCGGAACCGTTCTCTCCGGCCGAAGAAGCGCTGCTGTCCACGTCGTCCCCGCCGAATCGGCTTGCCTCCTGGCGGCGTTGGGCTTCCTCGGCGTACAAGGCCTTGAGCTCCGTGTATAGGTCGGCTTGTTCGGTGGGGGCGAGGGGCTTGTGAAGGCTGTTCTCGTCTTGTTGGGCCAGGAGCTCGGTGAGGCGGTTGGAGATGCCGGAGCGGATCCAGACCTTGATCGTGCGCCAGCCGAGGCGGCGTACGGCCTCGAGGCGGCGGTGGCCGCAGACGAGGACCCCGTCAGGAGTGATGGTGATGGGCTGGAGCATGCCGATCTCGTTGATGGAGTGGGCGAGCTCGTCGATGTCGCCGAGGTCCTTGCGGTGGCGTACGCCGACGGTGATCGCATCGAGGGTGCGTTCTGCATGGGTCTCAGGAGACATCGGCAAGCAACCTCTCCAGGCGCGAGTGCGGGTCGACGGTGGGCGCCGATGCCGAGATGGCGTGGACGAGGTCGTCCTCGTGGAGCAGGTCTGCCGGTGTCTCGCCGAGCAGGAAGCGGTACCAGATCCCGTGACCGCGTCGCGTGTGCTCGTGCTCGGGACGGGGGTTGCCGAGCATCGTGGTGAGCAGCGTCGTCCAGCCGGACTGGGTGAGGTCGAGCGTACGGAGCGCGAGCCGGTCCTTGCGCAGCCCTTCATGTGTGGTGGCGCGGTTACCGGAGTCCATGAGACGTGAGGAGACGTAGGTGATCGCGTGCCGGACGGCATGTTCAGGCCAACCCAGCGCGGTGAAGAGCCTCACGGTCATCTCGAATGCGTCGTGAACGGTCACCTGTGGCGCTTCCGGATCCTCCTCATCGAGGTTGTCCACCTCGGACTGGACGTGGAAGGCGGGGTGGTAGTCGAGTAGAGAGGTTTCGTGATCGCCGAACCGATCGGCGTCGTGATGGGCGGAGATCTCGGCGCGGCGGGCCTGGTGGGTGGAGCACAGCAGGCCGTTGGCGCGCTCGTCGTAGATGAGGGCGACTTGTACTGCTCGAGTGGTGACGGCCCATGGGTCGTGGGCCTTCCGGACCGCATCGGTGCGGAGCACGTTGAACGCCGCGTACGCCGCATCGTCGGGCTCGAGGCCGTGCTTGGTCGCGAGACTGGCGTACTTGTCAGTGGAGTACCGCATCAGAGCAGCCGCGTCAGGGTCATGACGCCAGGCGTCCGGGCCGGCGTAGTGCAGCTCGGTGAGGAGCATCCGAAGCCCGCTGGCGGTGGTGAAGTCCAGGCTCATAGCGAGATCCCTCCGTGCCGGTGCGTGGCTGACGGCGGCTCGGGCGTTGCGATCGCGGCCCTCGTGGTCTGCTGCAGGGGTGCGCGCGGTCGTGTGGGGTGCTTGGCACGGCGTACGAGCTCGGCCTTGAGGTCCAGTCCCCGTCCGATCACACGGCCGGCGATCATGGTGGGAAGGTCACTGGGACGTACCCAGGCGATGCCGCTCTTCGAGATCGGTATCAGGCCCGACTGGGCCTGGCCTCGGGACGGGTCTCGGTGCACCGCCAGTGGTGTCGGCTCAGTGCCGTGGTCCTTCGTGTCGTGGACGGGTTCGGCACTCACATCGCCACCCCCTCAGGTCTCGTAGGGCCTGGGCGACTCGCGGGGGCGTTGCTCGGTCCGAGCCGGCTGGCGATTCTGTAGGCCGACTTGATCGTCCGGAATGCTTCGGTGTCAGGGAGACCGGCCGACTGTGCTGCGCCGCCGAGGAGTTGGAAGGTCTGGGTGAAGTCGTGCCCGGCCTCCGCCATCCGGCAGGCAGCCCAGAAGAGGCCGCCGTTGCGGGCGCCCTCGGGGCGCCTCGCAACCCACGCCGCGAGGCGATCGGGAGAAGACCTTGAGCCAGGCATGTTGGTAGGTGGACCTTTTCGCGGTGGTGGCGGTTTGGGTGGGGCGAGGACGCGGTGGAGTCCGACAGAGTCGACGGTTCCGGCGTGGTGCCCAAAGCTCATGAGCGAGTACGGCCGGGTGCTCCCGTCCGAGATCGTCACCGCCGACGGCGGCGCGACGATGTAGCCGCCGTTGCCACGGAAGTCGATGTGCCTAGATGGGACTGACCAGCACGGCTGTTCAACATCGTGAGCGGCAGCGAAGTAGGCATGCATGCCACCCGAGGGCGTACGCACCATCCACGCCCACCGTCTGGTGAGACCCATCTCGGTGACGCGGGAGAAGTTGCGGAACCCATCGCCGCCGCGGTGCACGTCGACGTCGACCACGACCAATCCCGAGGTCGCGCCGGTCGGGATGCCGATGTTCGCGTCCGGCGTGCGTGTCCACCATCTATGAACTTGGTGTGGATCGAATGTTGCGGAGTGGAAGCCGCGCGCCGTTAATGGCTGCTTGCCGCCGGGGACGCACGGGAAGACAGGGACGCGGGCGAGCGCCAGCGTGATCGCCGCGGACGGAAGGTCAAAAGAACGTGCGGCGTCGCGGAACGCCGTCGTCAGCCAAGGCGAGGGACTGTGGTTCGAGATGTCCATGCAATCGACGATTGGCCATGGCGCCTGCCTCTGTTCCTACCTATGCGGGCTGCACCTCCGGTCAAAAGGTGAGGGAGCAACCGACGTTCCAGCAGGTCAAGTGGATGCTCCCCCGGTATCGCGAAGTACGGTCGGCTGAATGATTTGGCCGCCTCAGACAGGGGCCATCCTCCCGTTGTCGTCGGCCAGTCAGGCCATGCATAAGCACGACTGCAGGTGCCGCGCACTCCTCAGACGGGGACCACTTGAATCGGGATGGACTTCCATCCTCGTAGCGTGTTGTTCTGGTGGCGTACGGCTGGGCCGACCGCGTCGACACGACGGATACGACGGGCCATCGCGGTCAGGACGGCTTCGGCTTCGAGCCGTGCGACGTGCTGGCCAACGCATTGGTGTATCCCCATGCCGAACCCGACGTGTCCGGAGGGATCGCGTGACAGGTCGAAGCGGTCAGGGTCGACCCAGTGGCGAGGGTCGCGGTTCGCCGCGGCAAGGACGAGCAGCACTTTTTGGCTGTCGGGGATGACTACTCCGTCGATGTCGAGATCCCTCGTAGTCGTCCGGAAGAAGGTCTGGACTGGCGACTCCAGCCGGACGGCTTCGTCGAACGCCACTCGCGCGAGTCCGGGCTGGGCCCGCAGCCGGTCCCACTGGTCGGGATGCTCGACGAAGGCATGGATAACGGCACTGAGGCCGTGGACGGTCGTGTCGACTCCAGCTGTGAGGAGTGACCGAACGATCAGGGGCGCCATCTCGTGGGTGATGTCGCCGCGGTCGGCGGCCGCCCAGATGTCGGCGCCGAAGCCGGTCGCGGCGAGCGCTTCACGTCCGCACTGGGCTGCGATCCATGCGGAGGTCATTCCGAGGTGGTCCTGGCCCTTCTGGACAAGTGCGTTCGGCGGGCCGAAGGAGTTGAACGTGTGGTCTCCGTAGGGGAGCAGGTTCTCGCGTCCGTCTTGGCGCAGGCCGACCGCGTCGGGAAATACCCGCAGCGGGAAGACGTCAGCGATGTCATGCGCGCCGTCCAGTTCGCCGCGGTCCAGGATCTCGTCGACAAGCACTTCGGCGTCGGCGAGCCACTGCGCATGCAGATGGCGAAGCCGGCGCGGGCTCAGGATCTCTTCGAGTACGGCACGGGGCGCGTCGTGGTGGGGCGGGTCGGCCTCCAAGAGCAGGCTGGGCGGACGCCACGGCTTCTCCTTGCGGAAGTTGGACATCCCCACCCCCGCAGCCGACTGGAAGGTCTGCCAGTCTGTCAGGCTCGCGTGGACGTCGTCATATCTGCCCATGGCGAAGAGGTCGTACTGGGGCAAGTACGCCACCCGGCCTGCCTCGCGGAGGCGCTCGTGGAAGGGGAGCGGATCGGTGAGCACCTCGCGTCCGAACGGGTCGTCGGTCAGGATCGGGGCGGCGGATCGGGGGTGGTCGGCGGTCAGCATGTCGTCTCCAGTTGTCGGAATGGGTCAGAGGTCGAGGACGAGGCGGTCGCTGCAGGAGCGGGAGACGCAGACGAACATCACGTCGCCGCGCCGGCGTTCCTCGTCGGACAGGAGAGAATCGCGGTGGTCTATGTCGCCGGCGAGTACGCCGGTCTCGCAGGTACCGCAGATGCCCTGCTTGCACGAGGTCAGGACGGGAGCTCCGGTTGCCGCGAGCGCGTCGGCGATGGATTGGGTGGGGTCGACCTCCACGACGGTGCCTGACGACGCGATCTCGACGGTGAAGCCGGTGCGCCGGACCGGAGCGACGGGGGGCTGGGCGACAAACCTCTCCAACCGGAGACTCCCGGCAGGTAGCACCTCACACGCGTGCCCTACGGCCTCGAGCAGGCCGGTCGGCCCGCAGCAGTAGACGCTCGCACCCGCGGGAAGGTCACCGATGGCGGCCTCGAGATCCGGCAGTCCTGCCGCGTCCTGCGGAACGATCTGGACACGGTCGCCGAACTGCTCGAGTTCGCCGACAAAGGCCATCGTGTCGCGCGAGCGGCCGCCGTAGAGGAGAGCCCAGGACGTACCCATGGCCTCGGCGGCTCGCACCATGGTCAGGATCGGGGTGATGCCGATGCCGCCGGCGATGAAGAGGATGTGGCTCGCCGGACGCAGCCGGAAGTTGTTGCGCGGGCCGCCGATCCCGAGGAGGTCTCCCTCGCCCAGGACGTCATGGATGTACGCCGACCCGCCACGTCCGTCGCGCTCACGCAGCACCGCGACGCGATAATTGTGGGCGTCGCCTCGGTCACCGCACAGCGAGTACTGCCGCACGCGGTCGCCCGGCAGCATCAGGTCGAGGTGTGCGCCGGGTGTCCAGTCGGGAAGGTGCCGGCCGCAGGGGTCGGTGAGCGTCAGTTCACAGATTCCGTCAGCGATGGTTCTCTTGGCGGCAACCCGGACGCTGTTGCCCGTAGTGGAGGACGTGACCATGACGGTGAGTGTGTGGTGGACGCCACTAGTTGATCGAGGGTTCTTCCACTGAGTGAGAGGGTTTGTGTGGCGTCGGTCACGACATCGCGCGGTGGATCCCGTGGGCAGCGGCGTGCAGGGCGGGCACGGTGCGGATCGCGAGTTCCTCGTTCGGGACCACTACTGACAGCGCCGCAACCACATGTTCGCCGCGGCCTCGGACCGGCACAGCAACCCCGGCGGCAGCTTCGCGGATGTGGCCCGGTGTGTGGATGTGTCCGACACGGCGGATCTCCGCCAACGTCGTTCGCAGCTGCTCGGGTGAGGTGATCGTGGCCGCCGTGAAGCGTCGCAGTGGTTCGCTGAGCACGGTTTGCTGGACGTCGGCCGGCGCGTGGGCGAGCAGGACCAGCCCTGCGGAGGAGGCATGGAGGGGGAGCCGGCCCGCGACCTCGGTCACGTTCACGACGGCCTCGCGTGCCGAGAGTCGCTCGAGGAACAGCACCTCGCGACCTTCGAGGACCCCGAGCTGGATGTGGTGGCCGACCACCGCGTGCAGATCTTCCATGAACGGGAGGGCCGCCTCGCGCAGCCCTCGCGTCGGCGCGGCACGCGAGCCGAGCTCCCACAGGCGTACGCCGACCCGGACCTTACGGCCATCCTCCGACCGGGCCAGGAGGCCGTGCCGGGAGAGCTCGGCAACCATCCGCGACGTCGTTGAGAGCGGCAGCCCGGCGCGGCGTGACAGATCGGTGACGGTCAGCTCGCTGGATCGGGCATCGAAGCACTCCAGGAGTCGTACGGCACGGCTCAGGACCCCATCGGCCGATTCAGGACGGGTCACCGGTCACCAGCCTGCCGGCCTCGATCAAGGTGTCGCGCAACCACGCGTGCGCTGGGTCGGATCGGTGGACTGGGTGCCACCAGAACGCTTCCACCAAAGGGACCACATCCCACGGGCAGTCGAGAACGCGTACACCGGCCGCATCGGAGAGCTTGCTTGCGAGGTGGTGCTGGAGCAGCGCGACCCTTGGCGTCCCGGCGACCAAGAAGGGGACGGGCAGGAAGCTCTCGACGACGACCTGGATCTCTGGCTCGATGCCGATCATGCTGAGCTGGCGCGCCGCCGGCGTGAACGCGGTCGGCTGATGGTGGGTCATCACCCACGGCATCTGGCCGAGATCCTCCAGGGTCACCACGTCGCCGACCAGGGCGTTGTCGCGTGACACCACCAGCACCCAGCTGTCTTCGTAGAGGTCCTGGGAAGGAACGTCGGTGAGGAACCCGTGGGGGAGCACCATTCCGTCAGCGGACCGGAGCGATTCGGGAGCGTGGTTGACGTCGAAGTGGGACTGGGCCTTGAGGCGCAGCCGGACCCCTGGTGCTCGTTCGGCAGTGACCGTGGCGAGCCTGTCGCCCAGCACCGCGGCGGCGTAGTCGGAGACGATCACGGTGAACTCGCGCGTCGCAGTCTCTGGGTCGAAGGTGGTGCTAGCCCCGAACACCCGCTCCACACCAGCCAGTGCGGATGCGGTCGGCTCCCGCAGCTGCTGGGCCAGCGGTGTCAGCTCGTAGCGGTTGCCGTCACGTGCGAGCAGCTCGTCCCCGAAGTGCCTGCGGAGCCGCTGCAGCGCGGTCGACACGGCGGGCTGGCTGAGGCTGAGCCGGCCCGCGGCTCTCGTCACGTTCCGCTCCTCGAGGAGGGCATCAAGGGTGACGAGCAGGTTCAGGTCGAGATTTCGAAGTGACATCGCTCTCACTCATGCACCATAGATCGCGTGATGGGCCGTACGTCAGTGTGACCGGGTCGTGCTCTCGCGTGCCACGACCTGCGGCTGAAGCACCTGAGCTCGGTGGGCATGGTGGGCGGTGCCGTTTTCGGCCCTGACCTCCTCCGCGACCATCTCCGCTCCGAGGCGGCCCATCTCCTCGCCTGGTTGAGCGATCGTCGTTATCGGAACCGGACTGTCCCAGGCCGCCTGGTTGTTGTCGTAGCCGACGATCGCGACATCCTCGGGAACCTTCACCGCACGGGACGCGAGGGCCTGCAGGATGCCTGCCGCCAGCAGATCGCTGGCCGCGAACACCGCGTCCGGTCGATCGCCGGGGCTTCGATCGGCGAGGCCAACTCCGATGTGCCAGCCGTCGGCGCGGTTGACGGATTTCGGGCGGAGCACCTCCGCCGCGACATCCGCTTCCTTCACTGCCCGCCAGAAGCCGAGCTCACGGTCGTGGACAGGAGTCAGCTCGTCAGGTCCGCCGACGAACGCGAGCCGCCGACGGCCGATGCCGATCAGGTGTCGTGCCGCGAGATATCCGCCGAGCTCGTTGTCGACCGAGACTGAGCAGAAGTGGTTCGTGTCGGCGCGATAGTTGAGCATGACCACCGGCGTCGTGTGTGGGGCGACCTTGGCGATCGCCGCGTAGTGGCTGGCGTCGTTGAGGGTGATCATCACGCCCGTGATGCGGCTCTGGGCGAACATCTGCAGGCAGCGTTGCTCGCGCTCGAGCTCGCTGTTGGTGTTTGCGAGCAGCAGGCTCCCGCCGGACGCGGCGACCGCGGTCTCCGCGCCGCGTGCGATGTCGATGAAGAGCGAGTTGCTCAGGTCCGAGAGCACGAGCCCGACCGAGCTGGAGACACCTACTGCGAGCGAGCGGGCGATCTGGTTCGGTACGTAGTTCAGCATCGCCATGGCGCGCTCGACCTTGTCCCGCGTCGCGGGAGAGACTCGGTCGGGGTGGTTGAGGACGTTGGACACCGTGCCCTGGGCGACACCGGCGAGGGCGGCGACATCTCCGATGCCCGCGCGCGTCCGGCCGTGGAATCGCTTCTCTTGTGGCGTACCCATCGCTCTTCTCCTTCGGTCAGCAGGAAGCATACGGCGCGATGCCGCGTCGACGACACCGGGATTGACGCGCTTCAACCGCGGGTTCGGGTGATGTTGTCTGACGTTTCCGCGGCTTGGGTATTCGTTCGGCGAATAGGCCTCATTCGAGTTTGTGAAACGTAGTCGGAACTTCTTGTGTGTGAGGGTCGCCACACCCTACGGTCTCGCTTTGAAGCGCTTCAATCGGCAGCGCTACACAGAGAGGATGTGCGATGAACGCACGCGCAACAGCACGCCGTCGGGCCCCGATGGCCCTGGCGATCGCGGCCGCGGGAGCGCTCGTGCTCGCCGGCTGCTCGGGCGGCTCTGGCGGCAGCGGTGACGAGGAGAGCTCGGACTTCGACTATCTCTCGCTCGCTGAGAACACCGCGATCAAGGACACCTTCGACGCCCTCGGCAAAGGGTCCTGCGCGGACCAGCAGGGTGAGGCACCGCTGAAGGTGACCACCCAGCCGCAGGCCAGCTATGACCAGCAGATCCAGCTCCTCGCCGGCCAGGGTGCACTCCCGTCGATCTTCTCCGGAGGCAACAGCCCCCAGATCGTGCAGCAGATGAACGATGCCGGTCACCTGGTGAAGATCGATGACGAGCTCGAGAGCCTGGGCAAGGACGACGCCATCCTCCCGGCCGCACAGTCGACGATCGAGGCGATCTACGACGGTGAGCACATCGTGCTGCCGACGGAGTTCAACGTCGAGGGCATCTGGTTCAACAAGAAGATCTTCGCCGACAACGGGATCACCGCGCCTGCCACCTGGGACGACCTGATCGCGGCCGCTGCCAAGCTCGAGAGCGCCGGTGTCACGCCGTTCGCCGCGGCGGGGAAGGACGGCTGGCCGGTGACCAGGCTGGTGGGCAACTACCTCTTCCGTACCGTCGGGCCCGACGCGATGCAGAAGGTCGCAGACGGCGAGGCCTCGCTCACCGATGCCGAGTACGTCGGCGCGGCGAAAGCGGTCGCTGACCTGGGTGCCGAGGGCTACTTCGGGGACTCGGTCGGCTCGATCGACTACACGACTGCCCTCAACCAGTTCCTCACCGGCAAGGCCGGCATGTACTACATGGGCAGCTGGGCCCTGGCAAACTTCAACGACCCCAAGCAGAACCAGATCGGGGAGGAGAACATCGGCTTCCTGCCGTTCCCCGAGGTCAAGGGCGGCGCCGGATCGGCGAGCCAGCTCGCCGCCAACGTCGGCACCCCACTGGCGATGTCGCAGCAGAGGTTCGACGACGGCTCCAAAGCATGGCTGGAGTGCATCGCAGACAACTTCGGTGCCGAGTCCCTCAAGGACCAGGGCGTCCTGAGCGGGTTCAAGATCAACGGCGACGTCGGCGACCTCCCGCCCCTGACCAAGGGTGTTCAGGAGCAGGCGGAGAAGACGGACGAGACCGTCCTCTGGTTCGAGGCGCTCTTCAGCCCGAAGGCGACGACGACGAGTCAAACCAACGCACAGCGGCTGGTCACCGGCGACATGAGCCCCGAGGAGTTCATGGCCTCGGTGCAGGGCGACCTCGGCTGAGCCGAGCACTCCCGCGTGGGCGCCGATCGTCGGCGCCCACGCCGATGCCCCTCGGCAAGCGACAGACCTAGAGAAGTCAGGAACAGATGAACCGCATACTCGGAGACAAACGCATCGTCGTTCTCCTCCTTGCACCGGCGCTGCTCGTCTACAGCGTCGTGATGCTCCTCCCCGTCGGATGGTCGTTCGGCTACACCCTCTTCGAGGGCAACGCCATCAACGGCTTCGAGTACGTCGGCCTCACCAACCTTCGCGAGCTCTTCATCGATCCCGACGTGCGCGACGCACTGTGGTTCACCGTCAGGTTCGCCGTCGTGCTGACGATGGTCCAGGTCGCGCTCGGGTATGGGCTGGCCCTGCTCTACACTTTCGTGCTGCGCCGGGGCTCCAGCCTGGTGCGCACGCTCGTCTTCTTCCCTGTGGTCCTACCCACCGTGGCCGTCGCGCTGCTGTTCCAGCAACTCTTCGAGTCGGCACCCCAGATGGGACCGGTCAACCAGCTTCTCGACGCCGTCGGACTTGCCCCCGTCGACTGGTTCGGATCGGGCGGCGCGGGCTTCGTCGTGATCGTGCTGATGGAAGCGTGGCGGTCGATGGGCTTCTATGCGGTCCTTCTGTACGCCGGGCTCGTCGACATCCCGGAGGACATCTTGGAGTCCGCGAGAGTCGACGGCGCCACCGGCTTCAAGCTGGTACGCCACATGGTCCTGCCGCTCAGCGCGCCGGTGCTGCTCTCCTCGATCATCTTCAGCATCAACGGGACCTTGAAGGTCTTCGACTCCGTGCTTGCGCTGACCGCCGGCGGTCCCGGCAACACGACGACACCGCTGACGTTGTACATGTTCCAAACGTCCTTCACCTACGGGCAGTACGGCTACGGCAGCGCGATCGCGCTGCTGCTCTCGACCCTTTGCCTACTTGTCACCCTGGCGATCTTCCGCTCAGCTCGCCGCGATCGAACGGAGGCCTGAGATGGCAGCCACCACCGCTCTCCATGGCGACACCGGCGTCGTCCGCACTCGGGCCCGACGACCCCGCCAGCGACTCAGCCTCGGCCGTATCGCGACCTGGATCGTCATCGCGGGTCTCCTTGTCGTCGTTGTCTATCCGCTCGTCTGGCTCGTGCTGGGCTCGCTCAAGACCCAGGACGAGTTCCTCAACAACTCCGTCTTCGCGCTGCCGGAGAACTGGGCCAACTTCGACAACTACCGCGCAGCCTGGATAGACGGCCATCTCGACATCTACATGCGCAACAGCGTCCTGGCGGTCTTCCCGTCGCTGTTGCTCACGATCGCGCTCGGGGTCGCTGCTGCGTACGCACTGGAGGTGATGGTCTGGAAGGGCCGCGGGCCGATCCTGCTGCTGTTCCTCGCCGGCATCATGGTTCCCGGCCAGATGATCCTGCTGCCGCTCTTCACGATCTACTTCAAGACCGGTCTCACCGGGTCACTGTGGCCGTTGATCATCACCTACACCGCGATCGGGCTCCCGCTCACGGTGTTCATGATGGCGACGTTCTTCCGCTCGATCCCGCGGGAGGTCTTCGAGGCCGCGACCCTCGACGGCGCCGGCATGCTCAGGCAGTTCGTCTCCATCGGTGTGCCGCTGGTGAAGAACGCCGTCTTCACGGTCGCCCTCGTCCAGTTCTTCTTCATCTGGAACGACCTGCTGATCGCACTGACGTTCACCAACCGCGACGAACTGCGCACGGTCCAGGTCGGTCTGCTGAACTTCACCGGACAGTTCGGTCAGGTGCAGTACGGCCCGACCTTCGCGGCGATCTCCATCAATGTTCTGGCCACGCTCGCGCTCTACCTGTTCCTGAACCAGCGGGTCATGAAGGGCCTCACGGCCGGATCGGTGAAGGGCTGAGATGGCAGGCGTGACTGACCTCCGGATCGAGCATCTGGACGATCCGATCGGGATCGGGGACAACCGGCCCCGGCTGAGCTGGCGAATCGTCGACGCCGAGCCTGGCGCGACCCAGGTCGCATACGAGGTCGAGTGCTCCGGTGAGGGGCTCGCGACCCACCGCGCGAAGACGATGTCCGGCCGCTCGCAGCTGGTCGAGTGGAGCTCGCTGACGCTGCGGCCCAGACAACGCGCCCAGATCCGCGTCCGGATCTGGCTCGAGGACCAGAAGGAACCCACCGAGTGGTCCGAGACGATCACCGTCGAGGTCGCCCTCCCGACGGACGCGTGGAGCGCAGAGTTCGTGTCGCCCTCGCAGGAAGCGTCGATGTCCGGGCCACGGCCCGCCTACCTGCTCCGCGCCGAGTTCGATCTACCCGAGAAGACGACACGCGTCCGTGCGTACGCCACCGCCAGAGGCGTCTACGACCTGCTCGTGAACGGGCGTGAGGTCGCCGACGACGTGCTCGCGCCGGGCTGGACCTCCTACGACCATCGCCTCGTCTACCGCACCTACGACCTCGACGAACTCGTCCATCCCGGCCGGAACGCGCTGGGCGCATGGCTCGCCGACGGCTGGTTCCGGGGACGGCTCGGTTTCAACGGCGGCCTGTGGGACGTATACGGGAGGGACGTCGCCCTGCTGGTCCAGCTCGAGGCGACCTCGGCCGACGGCACCGTCTCGGTCATTCCACTGACCTGGACCTGGGCGCCCGCACCGATCACATCGACCGGCCTGTACGAAGGAGAGGTCCACGATCAGCGCCGTGCTGCCGGCCGCTGGGCGACGCCCGGCTACGACGACACCGGCTGGTCTCCTACCACCTCGGTGCCCCGGCAGCCCGCCGTACAGCTCGTCCCGGCCGCGGCGCCGCCCATCCGGGTCATCGAGACGCTGCGACCCGTCAGCATCGAGCGCCGACCAGGCGGTCGCGTACGTCTGGACTTCGGGCAGAATATCTCCGGGAAGCTCAGGTTCACCGCAACGGCACCGCGCGGTCACGTACTCGAGCTCCATCACGCCGAGGTGCTCGAGGACGATGAGCTCGCGACGCGGCCGCTGCGCTCGGCAACATCCATCGACACCTATGCCTTCGCCGGAGAGGCCTCGGAGACTTGGACCCCACGGTTCACGCTGCACGGCTTCCGGTACGCCGAGATCGAAGGATGGCCCGAGGGACTCGATCCAGCCGAGCGGGTCGAAGCCCTGGTCGTGCACTCCGACATGGTCCGTCGCGGCTCGTTCGCGTCATCCCACGAGCTGCTCAACAGGTTTCACGACAACGTCGTGTGGAGCATGCGCGACAACTTCGTGGGGCTGCCCACCGACTGCCCGCAGCGCGACGAAAGGCTGGGCTGGACCGGCGACATCCAGGTCTTCGCGCCCGCTGCGAGCTTCCTGTACGACGCGACCGGTGTCCTGCGCAGCTGGCTCGATGACCTCCGTGCCGAACAGCTCGAGCACGGGTCGGTGCGCAACTTCCATCCGTGGCTGGACTGCGGCTTCCCCGCCGACCCGTCGGCTGGATGGGGGGATGCAGCGGTGATCGTTCCCTGGGTGCTCTACGAGCGGACCGGAGACGCTTCGATCCTTCGCGACTATCTGTCTGCGATGACCGACTGGGTCGACCAGGTGGACCGGCTGACCGGCGGCACCGGGCTGTGGAACACCGGCTTCCAGCTCGGCGACTGGCTCGACCCGCACGCGCCGCCCGAGCGACCCGGAGACTCCGCCACCGATCCCTACCTCGTCGCTACCGCCTACCACGCACACACGGCCCGGCTCGTTGCGCGCGCGGCCGAGATCTGCGGCGAGGACGAAATGGCAAACCACTACCGTGGCATCGCCTCGCGGGCGAAGAGCGCCTTCCAGCACGAGTACCTGGCGCCCTCGGGCAGGGTGGTCAGCGACACTGTGACCGCACTCGCGGTCGCTATCGTGTTCGACCTGTTCGTCGATGAGAAGCAGCGCCTCGATGCCGGGAGACGCCTCGCCACGTTGGTCCATCAAGGTGACCACCTGATCCGTACCGGCTTCATCGGAACACCGCTGGTGTGCGACGCGCTGGCCAGCACCGGGAGCGTCGACACCGCCTACCACCTGCTCCTCCAGGAGCGGTGTCCGTCGTGGCTGTATCCCGTCACGATGGGTGCGACGACGGTATGGGAGCGCTGGGACAGCATGCTTCCGGACGGCACGGTCAACCCGGGGGAGATGACCTCGTTCAACCACTACGCGCTCGGTGCCGTGGTGGACTTCATGCACCGCGTGGTCGCTGGTCTGGCACCCGGCGAGCCCGGGTACGCAGCCGTCGCAGTCGCGCCGAGACCCGCGGGCGGTCTGACCTATGCGACGGCAGCGCACGACTCTCCCTACGGTCGGATCGCAACCTCCTGGAGGCGCACCGGAAATCGGTTCGACCTCGAGGTGACGGTCCCTGTCGGCGTACGGGCCACTGTCACCCTGCCTTCAGGCGAGGGACCGGTCACCGTCGGCTCGGGAACGCACCGCTTCGGCTGCAGATACCGTCGACCGGACGACGATCCGAAACCCAGTCGGACTTGGAACATCCATGATCCGGAGGAACGTCTCGAGATGGAGGCCGCGCTGGCGAAGCAGCCGGACCAGAACAACCGGCGAACCGCATGACGGCCGCGTACGACCTCACCCTCGTCGAGGCAGCCACGTTGCTCAGCGGCGCAGACATGGCTTCCACCCACGCCTTGCCGGAACGTGGGATCAGCTCCGTGAGAATGTCCGACGGTCCTTCCGGACTCGCGATGAACCTGCCGGACTGGTCGGGCAAGGTGCGTGCCACCTGCTTCCCGGCCGCCACCGCGCTCGCGGCCACATGGGACACCGAGCTGGTTGGCCGGGTTGCCGCCGCCATCGGCGCCGAGGCCAAGGCGAACGGTGCCTCGTTGCTCCTCGGGCCGGGCGTCAACATCAAACGCTCCCCGCTCGGCGGCCGCGGCTTCGAGTACTACTCCGAGGACCCGCTCCTGGCCGGGCACATCGGTGCGGCCTTCGTCGAGGGAGTGCAGAGCTCCGGGGTCGGCGCCTGCGTCAAGCACTACGCAGTCAACAGCCAGGAGACCGACCGGATGCGGGTGAGCGCGGAGCTGTCCGAGCGCGCCCTGCGCGAGATCTACCTGCCGGCATTCGAGCACATCGTCAGCACCGCGCGCCCCGCCGCCGTCATGGCCTCCTACAACCGCGTCAACGGCGAGTACGTCTCGCAGAGCCGCCGACTCCTCACCGAGATCCTCCGGGAAGAGTGGGGCTTCGACGGCGTCGTCATCTCCGACTGGGGTGCCGTCGAGGACCGCGTACGCGCTCTTGAGGCTGGCCTCGACCTCGAGATGCCCGGCACCGGCACGGCCTCGCGCGACAAGCTCCTCGCAGCGGTCGAGGCCGGCGACCTTGACGAAGAGTGCGTGCGGGCGAGCGCGCGGCGGATAGCCGAGCTTGCCGGGCGCTCGAACGCGACTGAGGGCTCTCGACCCGCCGACGCGGCCGATCACCATCGGCTCGCAGTCGAGACGGCCGCTGCGGCGATGGTGCTGTTGAGCAACGACGGGGTGCTTCCGTTGAAAATTAGCGGGGAGGAGCAGATCTTGGTCATAGGTCTCGCTGCTATCGACCCGCGAATCCAAGGTGGCGGCAGCTCTGGGGTGGGCGTCGGAGACGTGCAGGCGCCGTTGGCGGCTATTCGGGCCGTTACGGGGCGACCGGTGCACTACGAGCCGGGTTATGGAAGCACCCAAGGATCGCAACATGAACATGCCGACCGGGCGGTCGAGGCAGCGACCGGTGTGCGTGACGTCGTCATGTTCGTCGCGGGTGAAACTGAGTCGGAGGGTCACGACCGAGCCTCCATCGAGCTGCCACCCGATCAGATCGCGCTCATCCGCCGACTGATCGTCGCGAATCCCCGCACGGTCGTCGTGCTGAACAACGGCGGCGTGCTCGCGGGCGGGGACTGGGCATCGAGACCGGCGGCGCTCGTGGAGGCGTGGTTACCAGGACAGGGTTATGGCGAAGCTCTTGCGGACATCATCTTCGGGGCGAGGAACCCGTCTGGGCGGATGCCAGAGACGATGCCGATGAACATCACCGACACTCCGACGTATCTCGACTTCCCGGGCGCTGGCGGCCGAACGTTCCACGGCGAGGGTGTCTTCGTCGGCTACCGCGGCTACGACCGAACCGGCGGCGAGATCGCCTTCCCGTTCGGCCACGGCTTGAGCTATACCGCGTTCCACTACGGCGATCTCACGGTCACTCGAGCCGGCGATGACGTACGCGTGAGGTTCACCCTGACTAATACCGGGAGTCGCGCCGGCGCAGATGTCTGGCAGGTCTACGCCACGCCCTCGGCGGCTCCCGTGCCTGTTCCCAGCCGTGCACTGTGCAGCTTCGGCAGGCACCACCTGGAACCGGGTGATCAGATCGCCGTCGACGTCACCGTCCACTGGCGGGCCTTTGCGCGGTGGGATGACCGACTGCATGGTTGGTGCGTCGACGGTGGGGAAGCACAGATCTCGGTCGGTGCGTCCTCGCGCGACTTGCGCCAGTCGGCGCGCGTGCAGATCGATTCCCGTAGTCCCGAGGTCGCGCTGACCGAAGGGTCAACGCTTCGCGAGTGGCTTGGTCACGCGGTGGTTGGCCCGGCACTCGTCGATGAGGCCGCCCTGGCTGACCCGAGCGGCGCGACCGTGGAATTCATCACCAATCCCGAGGCCGTGACAATGATCGGCGACATGCCGATCCGACGCCTCTTCGACGCTCCCGCCAACGCACTGTCGTCTGGCCTATTAACAAGCGTCCGCCGTCGCGCGGAAGTCTCGGAGGCACCAGACGACGTCGGACGCTGACCTTCTGGCCAAGCAGCGAGGCCGGCAAGTGAAGTCGAACGGTGCGTTGAACGTCTTGGTCGCCCCTGAGTCGCTCCCGACTCAGACGCGGCCCATCGACGGACATCTGCGATCGAGTACCACGTCTGCACATCACCGTGTAGATCCCAACCTCGGCTGCGCCTTAAACAGCGGTGTGATGGGTATCGGCGGCGAGCCGGTCTGGGAACGAAACCGTGCAATGACCATCATCCAACTGCTCCATCGTCGGCACCCAAGCTTCTGAGGCCGGCAGGAGTGAGGGCGATCGTAGTCTGCGGCTGCGTGGTTGTTGTTGACGACGACGTGACGAACTATCTGGCAGCGCGCCTGGACCGGGCGGGTGGTTCAGCAGGCCCTTCGCCGTCGTCGCGGCTGTATATGTGTTCTGCGATGTGTTCCTCGGCGAGGTCCGGGTGGCCTGTGGCTGAGAGAATTCTGGAGAAGTCGAGGTGGGGGATGTCGTCGTACGGTGCTGCTTTGGAGGCGATCTCGGCGGCTTCGCGGGCCATGTCGTGCTGACCCTCGGTCAGGGCCCGGTTGACGACCAGGTGGGCGGTGTCGACGATCATCGAGACTGCGATGTGGTCGTGGCGCTGGTCGTCGAGGAGCCAGGACCAGCCCTTGTCACGCAGCTGTGAGAAGGGTTCGCCGGTGACCAGGCGGAGGGCTTGGTCTAGGTCGGTGATGCCCTCTGCCCCGCGGGCTTGGCCACGGGTCCGAAGGCGGCGGAAGAGGTCGAGGTCGACGAGGACGTCTTCGGCTTGGTAGGCGGGGTAGCCGAGTTGCTGGGAGGCGCGTGTTTTGCGTGCGTCCTGGAGATGGTCTTTGCCCGTGCGTGGGTTCTTGCCCAGCCAGTTGCGCAGTTTGCCCAGGTCGATGGTGAGCCGGCTGCGACTGATTCCGATGGCGTCTAGGAACTCGTCTGTGCGTACGCCATCAGGGTGGAGGGTGAGGTAACCGAGGAGCTCGGCGAAGTACGGCCGTCGTGCGGGTGGCACAGCGCCGCATGCACGTAGGTGGACGGGGCCGAGGAGAGTGAGCTTCGGCAAGCGAGGCTGGGGCGACAGCCACTCCGCGACGTCGTCGTCGAGCGTTCGGTCGAGGGTCGCTACGGTGTCGCGGGTCGCGGTGTCGACGACTGGGGCCAGTTGATTCACGTCGTCTCGGGTGGTTGCGCATTGGGCGACGTACGTCTCAGTCGGCGCGGGCAGCAACGAGTCGTGGCCGGCCGGCTTCCGGCCGGAGGATGAGCGCTCGTGGACGTACTCCGGACGGAGTGCGCCAGCTGCGTCGATGAGGGCCTCCATTCCGTTGGTCGCCGACTCGTTCCGTGGCATCGGTCGGTCCTCTGCGCCTCGCGCCGCCTCAACGATGGCGGCGCAGGTGGTGGCCTCTTCGGGGGTGATACCTGCCGCGATGAGGCCTACGTCTTGAAGCGTTGGATGCGCGATGGTGAGGCGGCCATCGGTGGTGATGGTGAGTTTGGTGGCGTCGAGGTCGGGCACGGCATCGAGGACGACGACTGCTGCTCCGGAGCGGTCGTGGTCGGAGGCGATGGTCTTGGCAATGGTCCGGATGGGTTCGGAGTCTTGAGCGGCGATGATGGCGTGGTAGCGGTCCGGGTCGAAGCCAGGGAGTCTTCCTGTGGCGTCGAGGTCGGCGGCGAGTGGTAGCAGCGAGTCGGGGTGGTCGTGATGGTGAAGTCGGAGGGGGTCGAGGCCGGTGAGCTCTGGTGCGAGGCTCTGGGTGTCTACCTGGACGAGCATCGACCAGGGTGTGACGGTGAGTTCGGCGGCGAGGTGGCGGCCTAGCGCCTCGGCGCGTTCGTGGTCGCCGGTGAGGTTGATGATCTTGATCTCTTCGAGGTTCAGGAGCCACAGATGGCCGTCGTCGGATTGACCGATGGAAGCGAGCAGCGGGTAGGGGGCGTTGTCTCCGTTGCCGGTGGTCGCAGCTTCACCATCGGTGACCCAGATGGTGGGGCCGCCGGTCCAGGGGTGGGGGAGTGCCGCGGGTGCGGTTAGGTGGAGGGTGATCCGGCCGTGGCCGAGTTCCGCGGCGAGAAGGTGTGGTTGCTCCTGGTTGGGAAGCATGCGGAGGAGAGCGTCGAGGTGTTCGATGAGTGTGGCGGTGCTGATGCCTTCGAAGTGAATGGACTTCTCTGCGGGACGAAGCCCTGGCGGGGGTGTTGTGATCTCGTGGCCGGGTAGACGGTGGCGCCGTTGGGATCGGTGGTGTTGGCGAAGTAGGAGCATCAGGCCGCCGGTCAGTACGGCCCCGGCCCCTGCTAGGCCGGGCAGTAGCCAGGACGGCGCGGGTTCAGCGTCGCCGTACTCATCGGCGTGCTCTGGTGTTGACGCTCTGGCGGGGGACGGTGGCGTTGGCGTCGGGACGACTGGTTTCGCCTCGGGCGTCCTGATCGGCGGTTCATGGCGTTCCGGCGTGTCCCGCGTCGGAACTCGCGATTCCTCTTGAGTGGAGTCTGGGCTTGGGATGGTGAGGGTCCAGCCCGGCTGGATCACGTCCGGGTCGGTCAAGTGGGCGCCGCCGGCCTGAGTGGTGATGCGGGAGGCTTCGAAGATCTCGGGGTATCGGTCGGGATCGTTGAGTTCGGTCGCGGCGATCTCGGCGATGGTGTCGCCTGGTCGGACGACGTACATCTCGTCGTCTGTGTCCTGTGGTGCTGGGGCCGGTAGGCGGAGGACGAGTCCGATCGGGAGGAAGTCGGCGTGGCCGCCTAATGCGTCTGGGTTGAGGTCGATGATCTCGGTGAATCGAGTTCCTGCTCCGAGGTATGTTTCTGCGATTCGCCAGAGACTGTCGCCGCGTTTGACGGTGTAGGGGACTGTCGACGATGGCTGGTCCAATTCCGGAGCCGCTTGAGCGGGCGTGATCACGACCTGTGTGGTGGCGGGCTGCGGAGGTGTTTCCGGGATCGGTGGCGTTGCCGCGGCACGTGCTGGTGTCAGGGTGGGTGCGGCCGCGGGAACGGCGATGAAGAGGAGGGCTGCTGTGCCGACGAGTCGGGTCGCTGTCGTTTGGGGGAGCCCGGGCAGACGCGGTGTCCGCGTGCTGCGGAGTCGGGCGGTGACCTCGAGCAAGATGGTGACCGCCAGCCAAGCCCATGCGATCCACGCGGCGGCGGTGACGGCTTGGAGGGCCAGGGCGCCGTCGTCTTGACGCAGAAGGTCGCGCCAGGTGAGTCCTTCGAGTGTGGGGACGGCGCCGAGGAGGAGCAATACAGCGGGTGCGCCGACGAGGAGGGCGAGGATGGCCAGGCTGGCCAGGAGGCCCCAGACACGGGTCGCGATCATCGTTCTTCCCCGTTGAGGCTGCGGACGAGTTCGGCCTCGGCATCGCCGCTGACGCGGACGGAGGTGATGCCGATGATGGAGAGGAACCGGGTGTGGTAGGTGTCGGTGGCGCGCACGTGGATCCGGTTGCCGCGGACACGCACGGCACCGGTGGCGCCGGATTGTGCGAGGTACGAACGGGCGGCGCGGCCGGCTGCGGCGGTGTCGATGTGGGCGTACCTGCCCTCGATCGCAGGTGCGGCGAGGACTTCTTCGGCGCCGGTTCGTGCGGCTTGGGCTGCGAGGTCGTGGGTCCGCTGTTGGGTGTGGGCCTGGCCGCCGAGGTCGACGGCGAGGCCGACCAGGATGCTCATCGCGAAGGCCGCGGTGACCATCCAGATGGTGGCGGAGCCGCGCTCGTCTCGGATCCATGAGGGCTGTGTCATGGCGTGCCTCGTTCCCGCCAGGTGTCGATCGGGCTGCTCATCGTGGCTCGGATCAGACGGCTGCCGGGCACGCCTGGTACGGAGAGGTCGGCGAGGTCGACGCGGCACGTCAATGTCACGGTGACGTCGGCGGGCTGCCCGGTCGGGACTCGGAATCCGCTCGTGTCGACACTGACCTGGGTGCTGCGGCAACGAAGCTTCTGGTTGTTGAGACTGGTCCTCGCCTCCTCTCGTGCCGCGGAGTCGGCCTCGCTGGCCTCGCGAGAGATGGAGGCCGTCCGGGCGGCGTCAGCGGCAGCGGACTGGAGTGCTTGGTGGGCGATGGCGATGCGGCCGCCGGCGATGATCAGCCCGACGAGGAGGATGAAGGCGGGTAATCCGATCGCGGCCTCGATGGCAGCGGACCCGCGCTCGTCCCTTGGCTGCGCGGTCATCGAGTTTCACCCGGAGCCGTGAGCCGCTCGACCTCGGCGCTGGCCCGCTGTGTGATGAGCGGTCTCCAGCCCGGGATCACCGAGAGCGCATGCCCGCGGACGGTCACAGTCGCTGTTGTCGCCGTCCTACGGGCGGAGGCCCTCGAGGATTCCAGTGAATCGCCGGTGTCGGCCAAGTAGGCGTACGCAGCAGCAACCCCATCCCCGGAGCCGGCGTGTTTCGCGGCAGCGGCCCGGGCGCCTTCCTGTGCGGCGGCGATGGCGATGGTGCGGGCGTGGTAGTAGAGCGCGGCCTGCATCCCGAGGAAAAGAACGGCGAACAGCGCCGGCAACAGCACGACCATCTCGATCGACACCGCGCCGCGCTCATCCCGCCTATGCGTATCCCGGGTCATAGCGGTCTACCTGATCTTGCCTGACTCACTGGTCACGAACGCCCGGATCGCCGCGACCACGATCGCCACGATCGCGATCACCGCGACGGCCCACAGAACGTTCTCGATCGTCACAGAACCGCGCTCGTCCTTGCGGGACGGTGGATGGCGTAGGCGATCGCTGATCGTGAACCAGGCAAGAGTGAGGATGGTGTAGAGGCGGAGCGTGTGGAAGCGGAGCATGGGTGGTTCCTTTCAGCCGGGGATCATCCGAAGGAGAGACGGGGTGAGGAGGATGGCCATGAAGATCACTCCGAGCAGGGAGCCGGGGATGGACATGCGTTCGCCGATGGCGTTGGCCTCGGTGAGCTCGTCGTTGAGCATCGCGGTGCGCATCGCCGCAGAGCGGGCGCGGAGGGTGGCGTAGGTGGCGGTTCCTTCCTCGCCGGAGAGGCGCATGATGTCGGCGAAGTCGTCGAGGTCGGGCAGGCCGAGCTCGGTTGCCAAGGCGTGCAGGGCATCCCACGGCGGGAGCCCGGACCAGCGGGACCTGTTGAGCTCCTCGGCCAGTCGGTTGAAGACCCAGGAGTCGCCGATGCCCGCCGCGGTCTCCATGGCCTGGCGCACCCCGGATCCGTTGGTCCGCTCGAGAGCGACCAGGTCGATGTATGCGCCGAGGGCTCGGTTGAACTCGATCCTGGCCTTCTTGGCGTCATCGATCGCGTTGTAGTTCGGAAGGAAGAACATGACCACGGCCAGCGCGATGCAGGCGATGACCGGCATCGCGAACGGCAAACCCAAGCCGAGCAAGGAGAGGAACGTCGCCAGCCCGATGGGGATCACGAATCCGAGCGCGGCGTAGGTGAGCTTGTCGCCGTAGAACCGGGCGAGCGGGATCCGCAGCAGCGCCAGCTCGCGTGTCGGAGTCTTGGCCCATAGCCCGACCGGGAGCGTACGCATCGCCCAGATCCCGAGGCGCTCCTTGCCGTTGACGGTGCTGGCCTCGGCGTCGGGCCGGTGGGGTGAGGTGTTCGAGAGGCGTTTGACTGCGTCGTTGAGGTCGGGTTGGGCGGGGGTGAACCAGATGACCAGTAGCGCGAGCCCAAGCCCGATCAAGCCACCGGCGATCATCATCGACATCAGCGTCGGAGGAGTCATGACCGACCTCCATGGACCGGCCGAAGACTGGCGCCGTCCGCTGCTGGTACGTCTTCGACCGCTGGGCCGATGATGCGCGGAAGCTTGCGGCCCTCGGCCATTCGCCGCATCCACACCAAGGTGGCGACGTACGCGGTGAGTAGCACTGTGAGGATGGCTTGTCCGAGAGGGCTTCCATAGGGGGCGATGTAGGAGCCGGTAAGCCCGAGCACGACCAGGACACTGGCGCTGATGATGGTGACCCAGCGGGCTGTCGCTCGTGGCTTGGCGCGGTCGGCCTCGACCTGGCGGCGAGCCCGTACGTCGGCCGCGACCGATTCGGCGAGCCCATCGAGCAAGTTGGTGAGGCCGGCGCCGCGGCGACGGGCGGCGAGGATGAGATTGCCGGCGACCAGGTCGCCGGTGGCGTCGTCGAGGTCGTTGGCGAAGGCACGGAGGGCGTCCTCGGTGGCCCACCTTGCGCGGAGACGAGCGACCAGGAGTCCGACCTCCCTGGAGATCGGCTCGGGTGTCGACCGCAAGGTGGTGATCAGGGCTTGTTCGAGGCCGATACCGACGGTCAGGACGCCCGAAAGGGATCGGGTCCACTCCTCGAGTGCTTCCAGGTGTTCGATGCGGTCTTTCGCGTCGGGAGCGGACAGAAGGTAGGGCAACCCGACGATGGCTGCGGGAGCGATCACAAGGGCAAGGGGCCATCCGGTCACGAGCCACCCGATGGCGCCAACAACGATCCCCGTGGCGATGAGGGCGCGCGTACGCAGGGAGATCTTGGGGAGTCGGAGGCGGTGCCTTGGGGGATGGTCGCCGACCTCGACGCCGCGTAGTTCCCTGATCAGGCCGGCGAGACCACCGGCGATCAGCCCGCCGCTGAGCGCCGCGATCAGAAGCTGGGCCGTCATCGCTGTTCTCCCGGCGGCTGGGTGGCGATGTAGGCGCCGAGGTCGAACCCGTGCTTGGCGAGCGCGCGGTAGTCGTCGGGCAGTACGGTTGGGACGGCGGTGTCGGTGCGGTCGGGGGCGAAGATGTGGGTGGTGGCGTACCCGGTCTCCCGCTCGCCCGGGGCGAGGGCGATGATCTCGGCGACCCGTCGGGTGCGCTGCGAGGTGCCTTGGGTGGTCTCGGTCTTCAGGGAGAGCTGGACGATCAGGTCGACCGTCGCGGCGAGCTTCGAGGTCGCGAGCTCCTGGGTGACGTGGGGGCCGGCTTCCATCGCGCAGGTGACGAGCTTTCGTACCGCGGCGACGGCGTCGGAGGCGTGGGTGGTGGAGATCGAGCCGGTGCCGGACTCCATCGCCTTGATCATCGCCCAGATCTCCTTGCCCCGGACTTCGCCGACGATCTGGCGGGAGAGGTTGAACCGGAACGAATCGACCAACGCCTCATCCAGCGTGAACTCGCCAGCCTGTCGTCCGTCGAGACCGCGTTCACCGGAGCCGGGGCGGGACTCCCAGGCGTGCACGATGGGGTGCCGCTCGGGGAGCAGGTGGAGGTGGAGTTCGTACTCGGTCTCGAAGGTCCCGATCGCCTCGGACGGGTCGATCTCCCCGCAGAGTGCACGGACCAGGGTGGTCTTGCCAGCTCCTTGGGCGCCCGCGACGACGATCGACTTGCGAGCCCGGACCGCGGCGCGGAGGAAGGAGGCAGCGACGGGGGTGAGCATGTCGCGGCTTACGAGATCGTCCAGGGTCACCTCCATGAGTCGGTGGCGGCGGATGACGACCGAGGGGCGGGGCATTACCCAGGCAGCAGCCGCCAAGCGGGAGCCGTCGTCGAGGCGCAGGTGGAGCTTGGGTTGAGCCTCGGAGAAGCCGCGGGCGTTGACCTCGCTGCGGGAGGCGAGGAAGACCAAGAAGTCGATGAGCTCTGGTCCGAGTCCGCCACCGGTGGACCGGGGATCTGGGAGCCGTCGATGAGGTCGAGGGTGACGTTGTCGTAGCCGCAGATGATGATGTTCTCGACCCGGTCATCATCCACGAGGGGTTGCAGCCGGCCGAGCCTGAACAGGGAGTCGAACACCGCCCGTGCGACCGCGTCTTGGTGCTCCTGGTTCCAGGAAGGGTCGCCTGCGTCGACGGCGTCGGCCATCGCTGCCTCGATCAGGTCCAACACAATCGATCGGCCGAGCTCCTCCTGCGCCCGGCGGTCCAGGGCGTGCGACTCGGCTGCGACCGCTTGAGAGAGTTGCTCGGAGGCTAGGGAGCGCAGTGATGCGACGAGTGCCCAGTCCATGTCTCTCGACGGCACGGCAGCGCGGCGGTCGGGCACTGAGGGAGCGGTCAGTGAGGGACCTCCATTCGCCTGTGACGATCCTTCGCCAACTGCCCGGAGCGTGGGTTTGAACAGGGGGAGGGTGGTGACATCAGGACGGTATGGCTCCCAGTGGTTGGTCATCGTGCCGCCTCCGACGTGACTGCGGCGCGCGAACGGCCGACCTCGGCTTGCAATTCCTCGGTGGCTGCCCGCAGAGACCGGGCGTACGCCCCCGTGGTGAAGTGCCGCGGCTGCGGCGCTCCGCGGTGGAAGACCGCAGCGCCGACCGGGTCGTCGGCGATCTCGGCGACCACCGGTAGCCCAAGCAGGCGAGAGATCTCGCGAGAGGTGTAGGGCATGCCCTCACCGACGAGTAGGAGTCCGGGCCAGCGCCATCCGACCCCGGGTTGGGTCACGTTCTCTGCCCACGACCGAGCGGCAACCAACGCGGGGAGGTAGGTGCGTACGACAAGAACGGTCAGATCAGCCGTGCACATCAGCGGCTCGGGAGAACCGATCAGCCCGAGTCGGCCCGCATCGACGATCACGTCCTGGCCGGTCGCCTCGAGGTCAGCGAGGACCTCGGACAGGCTCGCCCAGCGGTCGCGAAGTGCCGCGGCTTGGACGTGGGTGCGGGTCCCCGCGACGTACGAGATCGTGGTACCCGGGATCGGCACAGCGATCCGCGGTAGGGACTCGGCGGGCCCGAGAGGCGACATCATCAGGTCGACCAGATCGGGCCCGGGCTGCATGTGTCCGCGCAGATAGCCGGCCAGGATCGATGACCCGCCGGTCGGGTCGGCCTCGACGACGAGCACGGGCCTGGGCCATTCCATCGCGAGTCCGAGCGCTGTGGTGGAGACGCCCGGCGACCCGGACGCGGAAGCGAGTGCGATGACCGCCATCAGCGCTCCAACGGATCTACGACGAGGGCGATGTTTCCGGTGCTGGCCCGATCGGCGAGCACGGCGGCGTCGGCGTAGGGAACCAGCACGTTGACCACGGTGTTGCCCGAGACCTCATCGGTACTCGAGTCGATGACCTCGGCACTCGTAGTCAGCGGCGTACCCGACGAAGTCTCGCCGCCTTCGCCTGTCGTCGCGACGAGCCGGACCTTGTCTCCGCTGCGTGGCGTGATGGCCGGGACCTGCGCCGGAGTCAAGGAGATCCCGACGATCGACTGACCAGCCGGGGGCATGTTGTCGTCCGTTGCCATCTCCGGGGTCAGCAGCCCACCGGCCGCGATGTCGAGAGCAGCTCGCTTGCCGACGAGCTCGTCGACTTCGTCGCCAGGGATGACCTTCAGTGTGTTGTCACCCGAGATCTGCGTGGTGGTGAGATCGTCGGCCGTGATGACGGCGCCGCGAGGAATCGTGGTTCTGGCGGCAACCACCGCCTCGCTCGTCGTCGTGGCCGTCCAGCCCCATGCGGCGATCGCGGCGCCTAGGAGGATCGCCGCGATCGTGGCGACGATGTGGACCGGCCGGCGCCGGATCTTGGGCGGTGGAACCAGGCGCGGCACAGGCGCCTTCGCGGAGAACGGGTTCTCCTCGCTTGCTGCCTTGGTCATGCCCTATCCGCCCCCTTGTGCCCGGCTATCGCACGAGCACCTGCGCTTCCCCGACCGCGATCTCGACCGAACGGCTCAACCCGTCCAGTCGGATCGTCCCGGTCTGTCCAGCTCCCTGCCAGGTGATCACCCACTCCGAGGTCGCCGTGACGGTGTAGGTCCCGCCCGGCTCCCTGGCAGATGACAACCTGTAGACGTGGCCGCAATCGGGCGACGCCTTCTTCCCGAAGGACGCCTCATACGGCGTCCCCGCGGTGCGGCACTCAACCGTGGTGCCGTCTCCCATGTCCCAGGTGATCTCATGCACCCGCGCCGTTGCGGTCACCGTGATCCCACCTGCAGATGCCGACGCTGTCGCCGGACCGTACGTTTGGATGTCCGGCGACCTTGCCCACAGCCACACCGGCATCCCGACCAGACCGACGCTGTCCGGTCCGGGCTCGGGCGTGATGCCGATATCGATCGCCTTGAGGTTCAGCTTCTCGACAGCCATCTGCGCGACCTCGCGCGGACTTGGTCCGGCTGCTGCGCCGGGTGGTGGCGTGGCGGCCCAGATCTGGACAAGCAGGTTGGTCTGCGGCTGGAAGCAGTCGTAGACGGCCCCGTCACCAGGCTCGTGTCCCTTCCACGCCGGATCACCTGCAGGCGGGGGCGGCTGCGATGGCTGGATGTAGCAGTTGTGTGCGTTCGACCATGATCCGTATGGCGAACTGCACGGCACCATCGCCGCGCTTCCCGGCACCCGTTGTTTGGAGGGGTTGAAGTAGCACGAGTTGCCGCTACCCGTGTCCTTCGGTCCGCCATCGCCGGTCTGATCGTCGTGGCCAGACTCACCATTGCCACCGGGCACTTCGACGGAGAGTTTGCACTGTCCGGTGAGGGGATCAGTGACTCGGCAGACCGTGTCTGCGTACGCATGGCTCAGGCCGAGCGCCGCTAGGCCGGCGGCGACGCAGACCAGGACGAGTGCTCGGATCAGGATTCGCATGGTGGCTGCTTGAGATCCTGTGCGGAGGCTATACGCCAACCGGTCAGCGGGTCGGTGCGGTAGTGGTAGTTGGCCACGATGTAGCGCGTCCACCCGATGTCGGCGCGGTCTGGGTTGACCACTGACTTACCGCTGGCGTCGACGAGATCGGCACCGCTGACGTCCCAGCAGACGTCGACGGTCACGGTCGGCATCTTGCCCGCTTCCGGGTCGGAATTGTCGAGGTTAACGCTCTCGACCGACGTGTCAGCTACCTCTGTGTCTCCGACTTGGCGCAGCTTTTTCGACCGCTCGCCCTCCAGCAGGTGGCGGTCGGCGCTCAGTTGTGTGCTCGTCTCGACCTCGGACAGTGCGTCGATGGACTCGTTATGGTCTTGGCGAAGGCGATCGAGTGTCGCGTAGTAACTATGAACGGTCGTCGTTGCCGCCTTCCCAGCGGCTTCGGAGTCGGACGTTTGAGCCGCGGTCGGTTCTGTCGTGCTGTGCGCCGGCGGACTTGAGGGCGACGTATTGGGGTCGCTCTGGGCACACGAGGTGACGGCGGCAAGCGCCAGAACGCAAGTCGCGACGATCGGAATTCGGCGGGGTCGCATCAATGGGTTCACCTTCCTCGCTGAGCGGATTGGGGCTCTTCGAGGTTGTGCATCGTTCCGGACCGAGGGCCCGAGATTTCTGCGTATCGGTCTATTAGGCACCTGTAGTTTCCCTTTACGCAACAGCAAATTTCGTGGCCATGTCATCTAGTTACACGACTGAAACGCGAGTCGCGCCGCTGGGCGGCGCTCGCCATCCTGTCGCACCCATGCTCCCCCTGCGCCGCTTATGATCGGGGGGAGCACCTCGGGGGTGCATAGCGTTTTCGCTGGTCAGCAGGATGCTCCCGAAGATTTCTCACGCCGTCGTCTCGATCGCGAGAGTGTCCACTTGGAACGGATCTGGCCACGCCCCCGGTGGCACGAAAATCAATCTGAACTTAGTACGAGAAAACTGCGAACGAGAACCGGCTTGGGCGACGAACGCCGTGTTTGTGGGGCGTCACTGGAGTCATCGGCCGCTCGGTGTCGAGTGATGGGTCAACGGCTCATGGTGCACGTCGTGTGCCTGTTCGACCAATTGAATGTAAAGGTTCGACGAGACATCATTCGCGAGGTGTCCGCTCGTGATCTGATGCCACGGCCGGGCTGAGGCCCACCGGGCTCACGACAGCGAATAGGAACTACGGGTCGACTACAAGATGGCTGACTCCGATTGGATCGGACAGCTGCGGCTGTGTCGTTGGGCTCACCGATGGTGAATATCCATCCTCCGCCCCACTGAGACCCGATTCCCCCACCTTTCTTCAGCGGCACACGTTTGGCAGATCGAGGACGGTTCCGTGATGCCGGGATACCGATGCGCACCTCAGGTTGGAGGAGGAGCAGCAGATGACGGTGTCGATGCGTGTGATGCATGCCGGTGATGGCTACAAGTACCTCCTTCGGAGTGTGGCGGCGGGCGATGGCAATCGTTCGCTTTCGACGCCGTTGACTCGTTATTACTCCGAGGTGGGTACGCCGCCGGGGCGGTGGACCGGATCGGGACTGCCCACTGTCGGGGAAGGACGGATCCTGACCGGGTCGCAAGTCACTGAGACGCAGTTGGCGTTGCTGATCGGACTCGGTCGTGACCCGGTAACGGGCGAGCCCTTGGGCCGGGCTTACCCGGAGTATCAACCGGCCCATGAGCGAGTCGAGGAACGTGTTCGTGGTCTGGATCCAGACCTCTCGACGACCGAGCGTGCCGCCGAGACCTCACGGATCAAGGCCGAGGAGACTGTGCAGTCTGGTCGGCGGGCGGTGGCTGGCTATGACTACACGTTCAGTGTCCCGAAGTCGGCCTCGGTGCTGTGGGGTGTGGCCGACCCGAATACTCAAGAGTTGATCGTCGCGGCACACCACGCAGCCGTCGCAGACGTCGTCGACTACATCGAGCGCGAGATCGCCGCGACCCGCGCCGGTGTGGCCAACGCCGATGGCGCGGTGGCGCAGGTCGCGACCCGCGGGATCATCGCGGCAGCGTTTGACCATTGGGACTCCCGCGCAAACGACCCGCAGCTGCATACGCATGTGGTGATCTCGAACAAGGTGCAGACAGTTCTCGATGGCCGGTGGCGCAGTTTGGACAGTCGACCGATGCACGCCGCGGTCACGGCCATCTCGGCGTACTACAACGCGGTGCTCGCTGACCGGCTGACCCGTACCTTCGGGCTGGGTTGGGAGCAGCGGGGGAGAGGCGCCGACCGCAGCCCGCAGTGGGAGATCACCGGCGTCTCGGAGTCGCTGGTGAAGGAGTTCTCCACCCGTACCCGGGCGATCGAGATCGAGAAGGAACAGATGATCAACGCCTACGTCCAACGGCACGGCCGGCGACCCAACAACGCCGCGATCGTGGTGCTCCGAGCCAAGGCGACGTTGGCAACACGACCCGAGAAACAGGTCAGGTCGCTCGAAGACCTGACCGCAGAGTGGCGTCACCGAGCGGCCCGTCTCCTGCGACGCGACGCAACAGACTGGGCACGATCGGTGATCTCTGCCGGCACGCCAAGGTTTACGTCCGCCGACCAGATCCCGGCGGGCCTTGTGGAGGAGGTCGGGTCTGTCGTCGTGGCTGAGGTCGCGGGGAAGAGGGCGACCTGGCGCCGGTGGAACCTGTGGGCCGAGGCATCACGCCAGACCATGCACCTGCGGTTCAAGAATGCACGCGAGCGGGAGACGGTGGTGGCGCGCGTGGTCGAGTCCGCGGAGAGGAACTCGGTGGCGCTTACTCCGCCGGAGTCCGCAGTGAGTCCAACTCAGTTCCGGCGCGAGGACGGCACCTCGGTCTTCCGTCCCCGCCATGGTGCGATCTACTCCTCGACCGGCGTGATGGCTGCCGAGGAGCGCCTCCTGGACCGGGCGAACGACCTCAGCTCTCCAGTGGTGAGCTCCCTGTTCATCGCTACCGCTGTCCGGCGCCGACACGACGGCCGGCGTTTGACGCGCAGTCAGGCTGAGGCGATCACCGCGATCGCGACGTCCCGGCGCCAGGTCGACCTGCTCGTCGGCCCCGCGGGGCCGGGAAGACGACCACCATGCACGCACTACTCCTCGCCTGGACCCGGGAGCACGGTCGTCAAAGCGTCGTCGGGCTCGCCCCATCGGCCGCCGCGGCGGAGGTGCTCGCCGGTGACCTCGGCATCGGGTGCGAGAACACCGCGAAGTGGCTCCGCGACTACACCGTGGGTCTCCGCGAGTTTCGTCCCAGCCAGTTGGTGATCATCGACGAGGCAACCCTCGCGGACACGAGCACCCTGGATCAGATCACCGGCATTGCCGCGACCGCCGGCGCGAAGGTGCTCCTGGTCGGTGATTGGGCTCAGCTCCAGTCTGTCGACGCAGGCGGCGCCTTCGCGCTCCTCGTGGCGGCTCGAACCGATGTCGCTGAGCTCACCGAGATCCACCGGTTCACCCAGGACTGGGAACGGTCCGCGAGCCTGGACCTGCGCGCAGGCCGCCTCGAAGCCATCACCGCCTACGGCAGCCATGATCGCCTTCGCGGTGGCACCACAGAGGAGATGCTCGATGGTGCGTACGCCTCCTGGATCAGCGACCAGGCCAACGGCCTGGCCACCATCCTGGTCGCCGAGTCGACCGAGACAATGCATGCCCTCAACGCCCGAGCACGAGCCGAACGCATCCTCACCGGCCGGACATGCATCTCGCGCGAGGTCACCCTCGCCAGCGGCGAACCTGCCTCGGCGGGCGACTTCGTCATCACCCGCCGCAACGACCGCCGCCTCCGCAGCCGACGCGGGGTCTGGGTACGGAACGGAGACCACTGGCGCATCGACAAGGTCAACATGGACGGCAGCATCACCGTCTCCCGCCAAAGCGGACACGCTGGAACGATCACCCTCCCTCCTGCATACCTCGCTGAGCACGTCGAACTCGGCTATGCCATCACGGCCCACCGCGCCCAAGGCGTCACGGTCGACACCGCCCACGTCCTCGTCTCCGCGAGAACCCCCAAGGCGAGCCTGTACGTCTCCATGACACGAGGCCGCGAGTCCAACAAGGCGTACGTCGCGTTGGACCAGCCCGACGAACTCCACACCAGCCCGTCGACCGACATGGACCTCAGCGCCCGGTCGATTCTCTTCGGTATCCTCCAGCGCTCCAGTGTCGAGTTCTCCGCCCACCAGACAATGGCAGCCGAACAGGAGGCCTGGACCTCCATCGCCCAGCTCGCCGCCGAGTACGACACCATCGCCTCCTCGGCCCAACGCCCACGATGGGAAGAACTTCTACGATCCTCCGGCCTCGACGAGGCCCAAGTGGACTCAGTGATCGCCGGTGACTCTTTCGGCCCTCTGACCGCAGCCCTACGCCGGGCCGAAGCCTACGGCCACAACATCGACCATCTACTCCCACGCCTGGTCGCGCGACGCGACCTCGGCGACGCCGAGGACATCGGTGCCGTCCTGCAACACCGACTTCGGCTTTCGATGGACCCCGGTGACGTGAAACCGGTGTCACTCGCAACGTGCCCGACGTTCATCGCCGGCATGATCCCCGAGGCCGCGGGCGCGATGGCTCGCGAAATGAGACAAGCGCTGGACCAGCGCAGAGACCTCATCGAGAATCGTGCCGCCGAACTCACCGCAGCGGCCTTCCTCGCCCGCCCCGCCTGGCTCCGCCGCCTCGGAGATCCACCGACGATTCCGGCGGCACGGCAAGACTGGTTGACCTCTGTCGCTACCGTCGCGGCCTACCGAGACCGCTACGGCATCACAAGCAACCTCCCACTCGGACCGGGCCCTCGAACCGATACCGAACACGCCGACCGACACCATGCACTGGCCGCCCAACGCAAAGCAACGGTGATCGCCCAGTCACTGGGTGCAACGCCACAGCGCGCGCAAGTCTCGTCACAGCCGAGCATTCGCGAGCGATCTCAGCCCGCGGCCTGTTGGCGCCGCTAGTTTCGCGACGACAGATCGCGGGTGCGCGAGGAGACCATCCGGGACATCGAAATTTCCTCTCGCGGGGCGACCTCGAGGCCGCGGCGTCGACCGACGACGGCCCAGAGCGTCACGTCGGTCGAATCGCCGCGCCCTGCCCCGCAAGGGCCTGAATGATGGTCGATCCGTCCATACGCGAATCAGTGCAATCGCCGAACGACCTGCCAATGTTTGGTCGGCGCAAGAGCGCCCAAAATGGTCTATTCCAACTGCGACGCGTCACCGGGCGGCTGCTCACTGGTTCGCCGGGCCGGCGGGCCGGCGGGCCAACGGTGTACCTGACTCGCGGACCCGAGAGAATCAGTCGCGGCCGCGTGAGCCGCACCGCGTCCAAGCCGTCTAGAGGCCATGACTCCGCCGACGGTGAGGCCTCCCGAAGCGGCGAAGACTGCGGCTGCCGGCCAACTCGAGCCCGCCGTGGCCACGAGGCGAGCTGTCACGATCGGAAGAAGGCCACCGAATAGCACTGCGGACAATTGGTACGCGACCGTGATTCCTGTGCACCCAACAGTCGAGGGAAACAGGCGGAGGGCGTTGGACACATGGTCAGGGACTGACTACGACCCGGATTACATCGGAGGCCCGGTCAGTGAGGTGGGCCAGTGCACGCTCGATCTCGCTAAGCGGGTAGGTGGCACTGACCGACTGCGACAGGTCCAGTCGGCCCCACCCCGTGAGGGAGGCAACCGTCTCGAGATCTTCGCGGGAGTAGCCGAGGTGCCCCAGGAGGCGATGCTTGCGGATGCCGAAGACTTCGGACGTGCCGAGTTGGATCGATTGGTCGGACAGGCCGACGACCACGATCCGGCCCCGCCGCGCGACGTTCCTCTCCGCCTGACGTAGGACGTCGTTGGAGCCAACGAGGTCGACAGCGACGTCGAGGCCACGTCCGTTCGTGACCTCCGAGATCCTCTGCTCGAAGTCCGCTGCCGTCGGGTCCAAAGCCACATCGGCCCCAACCTGCAAGGCTCTGCTGCGTGCCGACTCCCGCGGGTCGATCGCCACAACAGGGGCGGCGCCGCACAAGGCGGCGATCTGGACTGCGTGATACCCCAATCCGCCGATTCCCCATAGGCCCACAGAGTCGCCGGGGCCAACGTCGGCAGTGTGCACCAACGCTGCGAACGGCGTACTGACTGCATCGGCCATGAGCGCGGCCTGATCGAACGGTAGGTTTGCGGGAATTGGGCATAGGCATTCAAAAGGCACGCAGACGTACTGTGCCCAAGCTCCGTCGGTGTCTACGCCGATGATGCGCGGATCAGTACAGCGATCCCGTAGTCCGCGCGCGCAGCTCTCGCACTCACCGCAAGACCTGCCCGAATCGACGATGACGCGATCGCCCGCGCGCCAACGTGGCACATCGCGCCCCACCGAGGTCACGATGCCGGCTGGCTCGTGTCCCGGGGTTACGACCGTGTGCCGAGTCGAGATCGTGCCGTCGATGAGGTGGATATCGGACAGGCAGATGCCGCAGGCCTTGACTTGTATGAGCACGTCTCGCGGACCGGGGGAGGGGAGGGGTACGCGCTCGACAGAGATGCGCTTGGCCTGGGTGTCCAGGCGGGCGGCGAGCATCGACTTCGGCAGACCGAAGGTCGCTTCAGGAGTCGGCAAGACACACCTCGTGATCGTTTGACTTGGGCGAGTGATCAGAATGGTACTACTTGACAGATCCTTGCGTCCGGTCCGCGTCGTCGACACGGATAGGACGGTGCAGGTTTGCGACGAGCGAGCTGACGGTCCGGCTCCGTTTCTTGAAGGGGCGAACTACCGCTCCCGATGGGGCCAGGCATAGACGAATGGTCCGGCGTGCAGCGGGTCGCGTATGTCGGGTCGCTGGTCGAGCTCCCAGTTGCCAGTCTGGGCTTCGGCACTGGACTAACTCATGGTCAAGTCCCGTTGGCCGTCGTCACTGCGGCGAAGTCCGGAGGGTTGAACCTGGTTGACGTGCCCGCGACAGACATCTTTCGTGGTCGTCAGTCGTCAGACCGCCGAGTTCGTCGATCAGGCGTCGGCCGAGGGCGGAGCCCATGAGCCCCGTTCTCAGCAGCGAGATCATCTAGGCGGATCCAATCCAGGGTTGCCGAGAAAAGACAGGGCGGCCCCGGCCTTGGCAAGGGCCGCCCTGGTTCATCGGCGGTTGCGGGCTCGAACGCCGAGCGCCAGGAAGACAACGAAGAGGGCAGCCACGGCGATCAGTGCGACCCACGACATGGCGTCAACCGGTGCGGCCGGGGGATTGACGATGCCGTTCACGTAGAGCCAGCCCATTGCGGCAGCGCCCACGGCTGCGCTGACGCAAACAACTGGGGTCAGACGCCGTTCGCCCAGCAGCAACTTGATCGCGCCGGCGCAGATCAGGAGGTAGGGGACCACCCAGAAGTAGACGATGATCGTCGCGACCGAGTAATACACGCTGAAGATGTCGTCAGTGTTCAGCGCGACCAGGAGCAGGATCGCGCCCAGGCCGAGTACCGAGATGAGGACGATGGCGTTGGAGGGACTCTGGAAGCGCGGATGCGTGCGTGCGCTCCATCGAGGGAGCAACCCGTCGGCCGCGAGGGTGGCCACGAATCGTGATCCGAAGTTGACGAAGCCGATCAGGGCCGCGAAGGTCGCTACTGCGAGGACGAGGTCGGTGGCCTTGGCCACGTTGGTACCCAGTCCGGCCTCACCGGCCAGGGCGGCTGCGGGCGACGTACCGGCGGCCAACGCGTCTCCGGCTGCTGTCAGGCCAGGGACCTGGAGCAGCGTGGCGAGAACGTAGGTGATTCCGAGCACCACGGGGATGCTCATGACAGCGATCGGAACCGAGCGCTTGGGATCGCGGGTCTCGGCGGCGAGCGCGGCGCAGCTCTCAAAGCCGACGAGGAAGGCGGCGCCAGCCGCGACTCCCTGGAAGATCCCGCTCGACGTGGCGCCCTCGACGGAGAGCTGTGAGGACAGGTCGACGCCGGTCTTGAGTGCCACGGCCACGGTGATCAGAAGCATCAGCGGGACGGAGATCACTGCTAGCCCGATCGCCACTCGCACCGAGGTGTCGAGACCGCGATACGCGATGGTGGCCGCGATCAACACCGAGATGGTGTAGATGACCATCTGGACACCGACATCAAGACCCGACGAGACGCCGATGGACAGAAGGAAACTGCCGCCGAACAACCCGACGAGGAAGGCGATCGCGCCGACCTGTGCGATGTACCCCAGGAGCAGGCCAGCACCCATCAAAGCTCGTGCCCACGGGCCGAACGCATAGGCGATGTAGGAGTAGAGCGATCCGGTCACCACGAACCGTCGTGCGAACGTGATGATGGCGACCCCGACAAGCGCGGTGGCGACTGCTGCGATCAGGGCTCCGAGCCAGCTGCCGTTTCCTGCAGTGCCAAGCAAGAGAACAGGAACCGAGGCGAGTCCAACCGCTGGAATGTAGGAGGCTAATGCCAGTCCGACGATCTGGTTGCGGGTCAGGTGACCTGAGTCGAGACCTTGCACCTCGTGGTGGTTGGCGGATGCCTGTGCATCCTCGCCGACATGTTCACTCATCGTGACAGCTCCTGCTTGTTGGGGTTCGGGTTTGCGATCGGTTGTCCCCAGCGCCCGGCGCCGGTTGGAACGGTGGCCTTGGGGTACGATCGAGATCGTTGGGCGATTGACTTGGGCGCATGGCCCAATTTGGACATAGTGATCCACGCCACACCTCAAGTCAAGGTGTCCGGAGCAGGATTTACGTGGAAGCCAGAATTCATCGCGCTCGGAGGTGGCAGATTTTGCGGTCGAGTTGCCGATGCTCTGTGAGAGAAAGCGAGGTTGGTTGTGCCGCACTTGCCCATCGAGGAGCGCCGGAAGCTGTTCATCGATGCCACGATCCGCGTGATTGCCGCCGAAGGGGTGGCTCGCGCGACGACGCGTCGCATTGCTGCGATGGCTGCTGTGCCCGCGGCTAGCCTCCACTACTGCTTTCGCACCAAGGAAGCGCTCTTTCAGGCGGTCTTCGAGAAGGCACTCAGTGAGGGGCCGACGGAGGCGGGGCGGAGGGTCGTCGAGGGAATGGGGCTGCGCGAGGGAGTCGCGGCGATCGTCGGTGGCTACCTCGACTGGATGATCTTCGATCGGGACGCTCAGCAAGCCCAATTTGAACTGATCTTCTGGGCGCTGCGGAGTCCGAGTTCGCGACACCTGCCCAAGCAGACTTATTGGGCCTTCATCGATGCGACGATCGAGCTCCTTCGGCGTGCGCAAGGTGAGGCCGACGGGGCCGTGGACCTCGACATGTTGGCTCGCAAGGTCATCGCCGTCTTCGATGGTCACGCGATGCAGTGGATCTCTCTCGATGACAGCGCGACGAAGTCCGTGGTCGAGAACGCGATACGTGAGATTCAGGCGGCGCTTCCTGGCGGCGGTCTCACTATCCCGGCCCATTGACCGCCAGGGCTGCATGATCCGGCGCGTTTCATTGAGGGCCTGTTTGCGGGTGAAGGGGATCTCCGCCGGCGGGTCCCGCGGGCCCCACTGTGATCTTCGATCTCGCCCTTCCATCGGTGGGCAGGATCTCTACTCGCTCGAATGGCCTAGCCGTTGCTGGGAGGTGCACCGCCTCCTTGGCTGGGAATCCGGGGCTTGCGTAGAGAAGGACGGATCGAGTGCCCGACTCGACGCTTGCTGGGCCAAGGCGACGGCAATGCGTTTGTGGTGGTCGGGCCGACCTTCGCGGCCTGGTTGCGGCGAGGTCGCCGAAGCGCTCTACCGCCGACGTCAACGTCCGTCATCGCCGCGATGTGCTCATCTTCAGGCGGCGCACCGCTTCCGTCTCATTGACACGGCGGGTGTGGCAAGCAACACTTCTCTGGGCGAACGCCCAAGTCAGGTGCCCAGATTGGATCGATGGGTGAGATGGTCGCTCGAAACACGCTGGACACCAGAACGCCGCTGCGGCGGCGATCGCCACTTGTCGACCACGCGGGCGTATGCCGGGTCGCGGCGTTGAACCACAGGACGCTCGACGGATGACCACGCTTCGCACCTCCCGACGCCACCGGACGCCGAAATGGAGACGACGATGAATGCATCGACGACGCCCCTCACCCCGCTCCTCGAGCGCGCGGCACGTGTCTGGGCGACCAAGACCGCTGCCGTCAACGGCGACGCCCAGCTGACGTACGCGAATTCGTGGACCGCGTCCAACTGCTGGCCAAGGGTCTGCGTGCCTCCGGATTCGGGCCAGGTGACCGGTTGGCAGTCCTGGTGCCTATGTCTCGGAGATGCTCGTCGCGCACTTCGCTGTTCCACTCACGGACGGCGTCCAGGCTTCGTCACAACCGAGGACATCGACGAAGGTCTCGTACAAGACGCGCACGCCTCAATGGCCGCTCGCCCTTGCCGACCTAATCGGCCTCGACACCGTCAAGGCTGTTGCCGAGTCCCTCTACGAGGAGCTAAAGGAACCTCTCTACTCCCCGCCGCCACTGCTGGCACGCATGGTCAGCGCCAATCTGCTCGGTCGAAAGACCGGACGCGGCTTCTACACCTACGACCACTGATAGATCCCGACGCAAGGACGACACCGACATGACCAATCCCGACTTCCACTACTTCCGGCTCGATGACGAGCAGGAGGAGCTCCGCGCGGCGGTCCGCGACATCGTCACGGACAAGGTCGCTCCGCACGCCGCCGAGGTCGATCGCGAGAGCGCGTTCCCAATCGCCGCCTACGACGCTCTTCGGGCGGCAGACCTCCATGCGCCGCACGTCCCGGAGGCATACGGGGGAGCGGGTGCGGATGCGCTCGCCACGTGCATCGTCATCGAGGAGATCGCCCGGGGGTGTGCCTCGTCCTCGCTGATTCCGGCGGTCAACAAACTCGGCAGCTTGCCGCTGCTGCTGGCTGCTGACGAGGAGCAGAAGACTCGCTATCTCACGCCGCTGGCATCTGGTTCTGCCGCGTTCTCCTACGGGCTGTCCGAGAGGGAGGCCGGCAGCGACACCGCCTCGATGCGTACCAGGGCCCGCCGTGACGGTGAGGAGTGGGTGCTGGACGGGCAGAAGTCGTGGATCACGAACGCAGGCTTCTCCGACTACTACACCGTGCTCGCGGTCACCGACCCAGACGGGCCGCGGGGACGCAACATCAGTGCGTTTGTCGTCGAGAAATCCGACAAGGGATTCAGCGTGGGAGAGAAGGAGCGGAAGCTCGGCATCAAGGGCTCGCCCACGCGGGAGCTGCTGTTCGACGGGGTGCGACTCCCCGGAGACCGGCTGATCGGTCAGCCGGGTGAGGGTCTGAAGCTTGCCCTTCGGACCCTCGATCACACCCGAGTCACGATCGCCGCGCAAGCGGTCGGAATCGCGCAGGGAGCCCTCGACTTCGCATTGGACTACGTCAAGGAACGACGTCAGTTCGGCAAGCGCATCGCGGACCTCCAGGGCATCCAGTTCATGCTGGCCGACATGGGAATGAAGCTCGAGGCGGCACGTGCCATGGTCTACGTGGCGGCGGCGAAGTCCGAACGCGAGGACGCCGACCTCTCATTCCACGGGGCGGCTGCGAAGTGTTTCGCTTCGGACGTTGCCATGGAGATCACGACCGACGCCGTGCAGCTGCTGGGCGGGTACGGCTACACCGAGGACTACCCGGTTGAGCGGATGATGCGCGATGCCAAGATCACGCAGATCTACGAAGGGACCAACCAGGTCCAGCGCGTCGTGATGGCGCGCAACCTGATCGGTAGCTGACCACGACCCAGCCACTGAGGGACGTTGTCCGGCGCCGGGGCGGGCCGACAACGACTCCCGTCCAACAGGGGAAGCTCCCAAGCCAACGACCAGTCGCGATGTGGACCTGCTGGGGCCATCCGTCGGGATGGCCCCAGCACGACGACTTCCGTGTCCCCATTCCCGCCTGTCCGATCTCAAGTCCGGTGAGACGCGAGCGGTCAACGGTACGTATAGGTCGCCCCGTCAAGCGGAGCAGGGTGAACGGTGTCAGGACCCCATCGACCCCTTCGAGCTCAACGCACCGATGGCCGAGGCGCGGTCGGGTGGATCGTCGGCTGCAAGTCGACCGAACTCCATGGGACTTGGTCCCGTACGACCTCGGCTGGAGTACGGCCGCTCAAGGGCCGGCGGAGCCGGTCAAGGCTTGGCGAACGCGACTCGGGCCTGTTCCGAGGGGCTGTTCGCGCTGTACATCGTGACGCGGCCGGCGCAGCTCAGCATAGGTCGCTGGCGTTGGTCATATGAGGATGGTGAGGCCAGACCGGGACTCCGTCTGCGGATAGTGCCTTGAGTGCGCCGACACGGCTCTGTGGATGGCGCCCGCCGCGGGTCCTCGTCGGCCGATCAACTGCCGCGAACGACTCGACTTCGCGAGCCGGCGGGGCTCGCGAAGTCGCTGCCGGATGGTCTCCGGGCGGGTGAGTCTGTCAGGAGAGGCCGAGGTGGTTGGCGAGTTCGGCGTAGTCGGTCTGCCACAGGCCCGGTGAGCCCGTAGGGAACTGTGAACGGAAACCGATGAGGCGCTGCACGCGGGGTGACAGTGTCTTGGCGAGTTCGAGGTCGACGAGGAAGGGGTAGGCCTCCTCGGGAGTCAGGTAACCCGGGTTGAGGGTGAACGCGACCCCGCGACGGTACTCGGATTCGGTCTTGTTGGCGCCGCCGCCGTGGGCGAGCTTTCCGCTGAAGAACAGGGCGTCGCCCGCTTCCATCTCGGCCGGGATGGTGTCTTCGGGCTTGCCACGGTCGGTGTAGTCGGGCCAGGTGTGGCTGCCTGGAACGATGCGGGTTGCGCCGTTTTCCTCGGTGAAGTCGGTGAGGGCGATCAGGAAGTTGCAGATGACCTCGGGGCCGGCGGGGCCCATCCCGACAAACGGGAAGTAGTTCTCGAGGTCGCGGTGCAGCACCTGCGCGACGTTGCCTGGACCAATCTCGATGACCTGGGCGGTTCCCATCCAGTAGGTTCCCGACTCCTCGAGGAAGGTCGCGTCCCCGATTTGGTGGACGAGGTCGTCGTCGACGATCTCCTCGCGGAAGGTCTTGCTCAACGTGATCAGGTTGGTCAGTCGCTTGGTGTTCGACCCGTGGAACTCGGCGATGTCAGGGTCTTCGTGCTCGGAGCCTGCGGCGAGCTGCTGCATGCTCGGCTCGATGTCGGTGTTGAAACGGACGATCTGGTCGGGGGTGAGGAAGCCCTTGAGGATCACTCCACCGTCGACCTTGACGATGGAGAGGATCTCGGCGAGAGGTGTCTCGCGGGGAACGGCCCGAAGCCGTGGGGTCTTGGTGATGGTCTCGGTCATGACGATCCTTCACTTCTGAGTTGGGCAAGTGATTGGGGCAAGCGCCCTAGGACGTCAAGGTTCTTCCTAGTCGAGAAGAAGTGCAATAGAAATCACAAATAATTTGATCGTGCGATCAACAGATCGGCTGATCTGAGAGCCGTGCCCTGGTAGCGGTGCAGCATCGGCCCTCCTTGACGGTTGGCGCAGATGTCTGCATGTGTCGACTACCATCCGGCGTGGGCGAGCCGCTCTTCGTTGCGCCGCTCAAGACGCCACGGTGAACGATTCCGTGTCTGGTCTGAAGCGCGTCGCACATCGAAGCGGCCAGCTCGCGTTCCAAGTGCAACTTGGCAAAGTATCTTGGTTGCCAAGCCGCTCATAGACGTCGGTGCGAGGACGAGATCTCGCACGTCGAGCGGCTTGCTGCTTCGAGCGGGGGGCGTGTGTTGAGTGTGTCGCGCACTGCGTTTCGACGGATAATGTACCTTCGCGCCAAGGGAGAGGACGTTTGTGCCGCACGTACCGCTGAGGGAGCGTCAGAAGAAGTTCGTCGATGCGGCGATCCGCGTGATCGCCGCGGAAGGTGTCGCGAAAGCCACTACGCGGCGCATCGCTGAGGTGGCGGAGATGCCGGCTGCCAGCTTGCACTACTGCTTCCACACGAAGGAAGAACTCTTCCAGGCTGTCTTCGAACAGGCTCTGAGTGAAGGTCCGACGAAGGCCGGTCGTGATGTCATTCCCGGCATGGGGCTTCGCGACGGCGCGGCCGCGGTGCTTCGCGGCTACCTCGACTGGATGCTACTGGATCGCGACCTGCAGCAGGCGCAGTACGAACTGATCTTCTGGGCGCTGCGGAATCCCGATTCGCGGCATCTCGCGAGGCAGACCTATCGCTCGTACATCGATGCGACCGTCGAACTGCTCAGCCAAGCGCGCGTGCCGGATGAGGCAGGCATCGATCTCGAGATGTTGGCTCGTCAGATCCTCGCAACTCTCGACGGACACGCCATGCAGTGGATCGCCCTCGATGATGACCGGATGGCGGCTGTGATCGAGAACGCCATTGTTGAGGTTCGGGCTGTGCTACCGCCTCTGCGCAAGGAAGCCTGACTCGTAGTCCGGCCCCGTCTCGCAACTGCGAGGCGGGGCTGTGCTGCTTTTGCGGGTGGACCCTAACGGCTTTCGAAGCAGTTCGACGCGACTTGCCATCGTCGCCCTTGACACGCCTATGTGATGTACGTCTAATCTGGGCATCCGACTTGGGCAACTGCTCCACTTTTGACAGGTAGGCGATCCACAGATGAGTACGACTTCTATCGCGGTTCGGGCCGCAACAGTCACGCACGCGCATGACGCTCCGCCCTTCGCGCGTGCTACGGCACGACTTCTTGACCTAAACAATCTCAGTGACGAGGGCGCCGCCCGTCTTGCCGAGTTCCGCGGCGTCGTCGCTCTGAAGTCTCAATCCGACCCGCAGAAGGCGACGATCCGGTGCGACGACTCCGGCGTGCGGGTTGAGCACGGCGCTGACTCCGACGCTGATGTCGTGATGGTTGTCGATGTGACAACTCCTGGCGTCCCATTGTCCGCCGATCCGGACGATGCACTCGCCGCTGCGGCAACGACCCTGCTCAATCCCGAGCTGCCCGAGTGGACCGAGCTGGCTGCCGCCTTCTGGGGGCTCGTTCGAAATCTCCCGGCCATGCCGAGCCTGCGGATCGTCGAGCTCGGCACCGAGAGAGAAGTCCTCCTCGACGGGGGTGACGGCACCTACGAGATCCACGGTGCCGCCGGTGCGTTGCAGGCCCTCCTTGCGGGAACGGAGTTCTTCGCGGACGCCGTGTACGCGGGCCGCCTGCTTATCAAAGGAACGTTCAGCCAGTTCTCGGTCGTCGCCGGGGCTTCGATGAAGGTGATGTGGGATGTCTGACAAGAACGACATCGAGCAGTGGGTGCGGGACAACAACATCCGCACGATCCGCCTCGAGACAATCAGCCTCGACGGGGTGGCCTCCGGAAAGTATCTCTCCGTTGCAAAGTTCCTCTCGGGCGTCGCGAAGGGCTACAGCTTCTGTGACGTCGTCTTCGGGGTGGACCTCGCAAACGAGCCTCAGGTCGGGTTCGACTTCGGCACCTGGCGCGGCGAGATGGGAGACATCTTCCTGCAGCCTGACTTCGACACCCTCGTCGTGGACCCCGTCGCTCCGGGGCTTGCAGCTGTCATCTGTGACATCACTGATCGTGACGGCAACCCTCTGCCGACGTGCGCTCGCTCGACGCTGCGCAAGCAGGTCCGCGAGCTGGAGTCCGCCGGCTACTCGCTCACGGCAGCGATCGAGATCGAGGCCACGGTTTTCGAGAACAGCATCGCCGTGGCCCGTGCCGCTGGATTCTGCGACCTGCGCCCGCTCGGCGGCGGCGCTGGAGCGCTCTATGTCCTCGGGCGTCCGCTGGAGTTCAACCGGTATATGGATGCGGTCAGCGAGCGTCTCGACGCGATGGGCATCCAATGGGAGGGGTGGTGTGACGAGTCCGCGCCGGGACAGGTGGAGTTCAACCTGCCGCCGAGCGATGCGATGTCGGCGGTCGACAACTACAACCGAGTCAAGTTCGTCATGCGGCAGGTCGCATTCGAACAGGACCACAGCGTCACGTTCATGGCTCGTTGGTCGAGCGACTACTACGGACAGGGCGCGCACATCAACCTGTCTCTGACGAAGGACGGCGTCAACGTCTTCCACAACGCCGAGCGACCGAGTCAGCCGTCGTTGGAGATGGAGTGGTTCGTCGCGGGCGCGCTCGACACCATGGCCGCGGCGACGTCGTTCTCCTTCCCGACGATCAACTCCTACCGCCGTATCGAGGAGCTCAACGGGCCGCCCACCACGATCACGTGGGGCGTCGAAAACAAGTCGACCGCCATCCGTGCGATCTGTCGTGACTCGAAGCAGTCCCGCCTCGAGTACCGGATCCCGTCGTCCGACGCGAACCTCTACCTTGCCTTCGCCGCTTTCCTGGCAGGGGGCAGGCAAGGCCTTGACAACCGGCAGGAGCCGCCGGCTCCGCTCGACGTCATGGCATGGTCGCTGCCAGGTGGGGTCGATCCGCTACCGGGCAATCTCGTCGACGCAGTGGACGCATTGCGCCAGGACTCTGCGCTCACGAAGGCGCTGGGCCCCGAGCTGGTCGACTACTGGCTGGGAACCCGGCGATGGGAGTGGTTGCGCTTCCACACCGGTGGCGGCGACCCAGACAACGGCGTGAGCGCCTGGGAGCTCCAGCGCTACTTCGAGTTGGTCTGAGATGAGCCGGACTCGCCCTCGCTCCGACCAGCCCGCTGCCCCCCTCATCGGGTTGACGGGACGACGATTCCCCGGTTCGACCCTGCCGTTGCTGGAAGGGCGCTACCAGAAGCACTCCTTCGACATGCACTTCTCGGCCTTTCCCGCGGCTGTAGCTGCAGCCGGTGGGCTGCCGGTCGAGCTCCCGTACGAAGCGGGGCGCGCCGCGGTTGTCGAGCGTCTCGACGGCATCGTGATCACAGGTGGGCAGGACGTAGAGCCGACGCGGTGGGGTGGCGACCCGATGTGCGCAGTGGGTCAGGTTGACCCCACGCGCGACGCCTACGAGCTGGACGTGATCAATGCGGCGCTCGAGCTGAATATCCCCATCCTGGGGGTCTGCCGAGGAATGCAACTGATCAACGTCGCGCTCGGCGGGACGCTCGTCCCACATCTTGCCAACGACGTCATCGACCACACGGCGCCCGGGCAAGGGACCGGAGACCGTGTGCACACCGTAGCCACGGTGCAGGGGAGCGTCGCATCGGCACTCTTCGGCGAAGAAGTCGCCGTCAACTCGTTGCACCACCAAGCCGTCGACGCGCCTGGTCGCGGCCTCGTCGTAACAGGCAGGGCCGCCGACCGCACTGCTGAGGCCCTTGAGATGCCGGGGCGCCCTGTGCTCGGTGTCCAGTGGCACCCCGAATGGCTGGAGGAACCGGATGGGTCGTTCCAGTGGCTGATCAACGCTGCTACCGACCGGGCCTTCGGCTGCATTGAGGCTTGCTGAATCCCTTGTCAACCTTCCGCCGCAGCCATGACACCGCCGCGGTGCGGACACTCTCGCCACCTGATGGCAGATCGGAAACCACGATATGACCGAATCCCCCTGGATGACCGCAGCCGCGGACTTCGTCCCCGAACCCGGACTGTGGATTGGAGGAGAGCTCCGCGACCATGCGTCAGCTGGAGTCCTTCCGCTCCTCACGCCTCGGGATGGCTCGACCTTGGCCTCCGTGCCATCCGCTGGCGACGCTGAGGTGGACGATGCCGTCGCTGTGGCTGTGCAGACGTTCACCAGCGGTATCTGGTCGAGGATGGGGCCGACAGAGCGCGGTCAGGTGCTGCAGCGTTGGGCGGACCTCATCGCAGAACGAAGCGAGGAACTCGCACTCGTCATCTCGCTGGAGATGGGCAAGCCTGTCACCGCGGCGCTGGAGGTCGAGGCGCGGGCGGCGGAGAAAACCATTCGCTGGTACGGCGAACTGTCGGACAAACTTATGGACGAGGCCCCTCGCGGGCGGGTTGACGCCCTTGCCTTGGTGACGCGGGAGCCGGTTGGGTGTGTCGCTGCCATTCTTCCGTGGAACATGCCGGTGACGCTGCTGAGCTGGAAGCTGGGTGCCGCGCTTGTCGCCGGTAACAGCATGGTGGTGAAGCCTGCGGAGCAGACACCGCTCTCCGCCGTACTGCTTGCTCGTTGGGCAGAGGAGGCGGGCCTGCCGACTGGCGTACTCAACGTCGTCACCGGCGAGGGAGCAGTTGCGGGTCGCCGTCTGGCGCTCCACCGCGACGTCGCCTGCCTGACCTTCACCGGTTCACCGCGGGTGGGCAAGCAACTCCTGGCCTATGCCGCGGAGTCGAACGCCAAGCCGGTCTGGCTCGAGCTCGGTGGCAAGACCCCCTTCATGGTGCTCGCTGACGCCGACCTTGACGCTGCCTCCGACGCACTTGCCTGGGGCATCACGTTCAACACGGGCCAGCTCTGCTCGGCGGCCTCGCGGGCGATCGTCGCCCAGGAGGTAGCCGAGGAGTTCGTCGAGTCGGTGACCGCGAAGCTCGCGAAGCGGGTGGTCGGTGACCCGCTGGACCCCGCCACCGAGATCGGGCCGCTGGCGAGCTCCCAGCACCGCGACAACGTGCTCGCCCACGTCCGCCGGGGGATGGAATCCGGTGCACGTCTCGCTCTCGGCTCAGCCGAGAAGGACCCGCGGGACGGTTGGTACGTCGAGCCGGCCGTCTTCACGGGGGTCGATGCGTCGAATCTACTGGCACAGGAAGAGATCTTCGGTCCAGTGCTGTCCGTCCTGACGGCCGAGAGCCTCGACGACGCCGTCCGTCTCGCGAACGACTCCGCCTACGGTCTCGGCTCTTCGGTCTGGACGAGCGATATCAGCAGTGCCCACCAGGTCTCACGGCGGATCGACGCCGGGACAGTGTGGGTGAACTGCTTCGAGGAAGGCGACATGTCCGTCCCGTTCGGTGGAAGGAAGCTGTCCGGGCACGGAGCAGACAAGAGCGCCCACGCCATCGACAAGTTCACACACCTCAAGACCACCTGGATCGCATTGTGAGTAATCAAAACCAACGACAGCCGCAGACCGGCCGTGCTGTCGACTCGACCTCAATCGACCGCGCCGCCATCGGGGATGCAGACCCGGTCGAGCCGTGGACCGTGGAGGGCTACATCGAAGCCATGCTCAGCACAGTGACGAAGGAGGCGCAGCCATGAGCGCGGGCCGGAAACCACGTTGGGACATGGCTCCTTTCGATGCGGACGCAGCCAAGTTGCTCGTCGAACTGGACAGGAACATGCCTGCGGCCTTTCACGAGCTGGGCGTCGAGCAGAGCCGAGCGCTGCTGATGTTCGACTCGGTGCCGACAGGCCCGAGCCTGGAAGCCGTCGAAGAGCATCAGATCGACGCAGCCGGTGACCGCGTCGCTGTGCGCGAGTATCGCCCCAGCAGCAGTTCGCGAGGCGCGATCCTCTATCTCCACGGGGGCGGCTGGGCCATCGGGTCCCTCGCGAGTGTGGATGCTGCCTGCAGACACCTCGCGCAGCGATCTGGCAGCCGGGTGTTCTCGGTCGGCTACCGGCAGGCTCCCGAGCACCAGTACCCGGTCCCTCTCGATGACTGCTGGGCGGCGTTCGAATGGCTGGTCAGCGCGAGCGACGAGATCGGAGTCGACCGAAGTCAGATCAGCATCGCTGGCGATAGTGCCGGCGGGAATCTCGCTGCGGGGGTCGCGCTGCGGGCGACCCGAACCGGTGGCCCTGCGATCAACAGCGTCGTGCTGGTGTATCCAGCGACCGAGCTGGTCAACGATCGGGCGTCCTACCGAGAGCATACTGATGCGCCCCTCCTCACCACGAAGGATGTCGTGTGGTTCTGGGACCTTTACCTGGGATCAGCAACGCCGGACGAGCTTGCCGTGCCGATGCTCGCAACGTCGCTCGATGGGTTTCCGCCGACCATGATCTTGACCGCCGAGCACGATCCCATCAGGGACTCGTCCGAGGCGTTCGCGATGAGTCTGGAGACCGCCGGCGTCCCTGTCCGGCTGAAGCGGTATGACAGTGTCTACCATGGCTTCTTCGCGTTGACCGGGCTGGTTGCGAAGGCTGATCAGGCGGTTTCGGACGCGGCTGGGTTCATCTCGGAGCAGTTCAGGTCTACGACGGCTGGCTCGGCGCAGGGAGGTCGGTCGTGACTACACGGACTGCCGTGCGCGCTGCGGTGCTCAACCGCGTGGGTGCACTTGACATCGAGACGCTCCACGTTGATGAGCCCGGCCCGAACGAGGTGCGGATCAGACCGCATCACGTCGGGTTGTGTCACAGCGACCTGCACTACATCGACGGCACGCACCAAACGGATCTTCCCGAGGTGCTCGGCCACGAGGCAGCTGGCGTGGTTGAGTCGATCGGCGAAAACGTTTCGCGCGTCTCCGTCGGTGACCATGTGGTCACGAGTCTCACCATGTTCTGCGGCACCTGCATGTACTGCGTGACGGGCAGGCTCTCGCTTTGCGAGGAACGTGCACGGCTACGGCAGCGTCCGCGTCCCAGCCTGGTGAACGACGCGGGCGAGGCCGTCGGGGTCATGGGTGGTGTCGGAGCGTTCGCTGAGATGCTGGTGATCCATGAGAACGGTGTCGCGAGGCTCGATCGCGAGCTGCCTCTGCCTGTTGCGGCGCTGTTCGGCTGTGCGGTGCTGACCGGCGTGGGCGCCGTCGTTCGCAGTGCCGACGTTCGGGTGGGGGATACGGTCGCGGTGATCGGGTGTGGCGGGATCGGCTTGGCCGCGGTTCAGGGTGCCCGATTGGCGGGAGCCTCGAGGATCATCGCCATCGATCTGGCGGAGGCCAAGCTTCGGGCAGCTGCCCGGTTCGGGGCGACAGATATCTTGACGAGTGGCTCCGCCCTTCAAGACGAACTCCGGAAGCTGGTGCCGAATGGCGTCGACTTCTCCTTCGAAGCGGTAGGGCGCAGGGAGACGGTAGAGGCTGCCATGCAGGCATTGGCGCCTGGGGGAACATGCACTGTTCTGGGCATGGTCCCTGACAGCACCCCTATCCAGGTGCCGGCCTCTCAGCTCTATTTCACTGAGAAGCGACTCCAAGGAGCGTTCATCGGATCGAGCCGGTTCGTCGTCGATGTCGCCCAGCTCTCTGCCCTCTACGGCCAGCGCCGGCTGGACCTCGACGGGATGATCAGCCACCGCCTGGCCTTCGACGAGATCCAGCGCGGGTTCGAGCTCTTGAAGCATCCAGACACCCTGCGCGTGGTCTTGGACATGCCCGCGGCCGACTGATCGGCACAGCATCCTGATTGGCCACGCTCCAGGCGCAGCCCGGCAGTCCCCGCACCGAAGGTGTGGGGACTGCTCGCATTCGCCGCAGGCAGGACATGCCAATGTCAGATTGCGAGAAATGTCACCCGAATTGCTTGACGCTCGGTGACTTCTCGGAATACGGTCAATGAACTTGAGCAAATGCCCAAGTCATATGCCCAAAGGAGTGGAGTGTCGTGCGGTACACAGTTCTGGGAACCGGTCTCATGGGAGCTGCGGTCGCGCGTGCCCTGGTGCAGGCCGGTTACGAAGTCTCGGCGTGGAACCGGACTCCGGGGCGGGCGGCTCCGCTCGCGAAGGAGGGCATTGTTCTTTGCGCCACCGTGGACCAGGCGCTCCGGGCGGGTGACGCCGTCATCCTGCTGCTCTTGGATCGCGCCGCAGCCGAAGACGCCCTGAGAGGCCATGAGGGACTTCTTGCGGGCAAGGACGTCATCAACCTGATGACGGGCCTACCGGAGGAAGCCGTCGAGCTGGCTGAGGCTACGGCTTCGGCCGGAGCGCGCTACCTCGACGGTGCGATCGAGTGCTACCCCAGCGACATTGCGACCGAAGCGGCGCTCATCAACTGCTCCGGCGACGCGCAGGTCTGGTCCGACCACAATAAAGCCATCAAGGCGGTTGCCGGCCGGAGTGCATTCGTTGGCACCGAACCGGGCGCGGCCAACGTCTTGGACGCGGCGCTCGCTGGCACCTTCCACAGTGTCGCCCTCGGAGCCTTGTGTGAGGCGTTCTCGTTCCTGCGTGCCAGCGGCATCGACCCTTCCCGCCCGGAGATCGCCTTGGACTATTGGCTCGACTTTCTCAAGGAGGAGGCTCTCGGCATGGCCAAGAAGCTGGAGGGCGACGAGTTCACGACGGTGGAAGCCACGTTGTCTGTCTACCTGGCAGCCATTCGCCAGTGGCGTCACACGATGCTCGGGGTCGGTCAGCGGGCCTCGCTGATGACAGCGCACATGCACAACCTCGAGATCGCCGAGGCGGCTGGCTGCGGCGAGCTGGGCTTCCTCTCGCAGGTCACCAGCACCTCGATCCAACGTTCCTGAAGCTTTCAAATCCCTGGATATCAACTACGACATGAAAGGCATGACCATGGTCGGTCTGACCACCCTTCCCAACACTGCCAGCGTCGACGATGTCGTCGCGATCATCGAGCGGGACGGAGGTGTCATTGTCGAAGACCTCTTCGGGGGGAACGTCCTCGAAGGCCTCCAGCGCGATATCGAGTTGGCTATCAACAGCGTCCCCGAGGGAGTCGACGCCGAGTTCGCCGGCACCAAGACCCGTCGCGCAGGTGCGCTCTTTGCGCGCAGCGAGCACATGATCGACGTCGCGACGAACCCCATCTACCAGGGGGCTGCTCGGGCGATCCTCCAGAAGCCGCTACACGTGTTCTTCGGGGAGGAGCGGACTGAGATCACCCCGCAGATCCAGATCGGCACCACTCAAGCGATTCACATCCAGCCCGGGCAGGGTGCACAGGTGTTGCACCGCGATGACACCGTGTGGATGTGGCGTCATCCCGACTACGGCCGCGAGGCGCGTGTCCAGATCATGGTCGCCATCACGGACTTCACCCACGAGAACGGCGGCACGCAGGTCATCCCTGGCAGCCACAAGTGGGACGACGACCGTGCCCCTAAGGTGTCCGAAGCCGTCTCCACGGAGATGAAGGCAGGTTCCGCGCTGATCTGGATTGGGTCGACCTACCACGGTGGTGGAAACAACACATCTGATGGCCCGAGAACTGGCCTCACCATGGCTTTCGACCTCGCCTTTCTCCGCCAGGAGGAGAACCAGTACCTCTCGATCCCGCTGGAGAAGGTCAAGTCTTTCCCCGAGGACGTGCAGCGCCTCCTTGGTTGGGAGTCTGGCGAAAGCTTCCTCGGTTTCGTGGAGAAGGACGGCCAGATGACCGACCCGATGGACATCCTGAACTCCGCGGAGTACGAGGAGATCGGTCGAATCCCGGGCCGGGTATGACCGACACGTGCCGCCTGTGGCTCGGGCGACCTCTGTCACGCACCAGGGCGTGGGTAATGCTCAAGTCGATCAACCAAGTAGGGGGTCGACGTGCGCGAGATTCGTAATGGGTCAGTCGCCGCAACCAGGCACCTCGGGGATAAAGGCGCCGCGGATCAAGTTGCGACGCTCGATCACGCCACGCTGCGCCTGGTCTCGGCCGCGACCATCGCCTCGGGCCGGACGTATGCCGGACTTGGCCAGACGCTCAGTGACCTGTCCGTCGTGCTCCAGGCTTTGCCCACCGCTGACGCTCAAGCCATCGCTCGCGCATTGCTCGGCGTCGAATCTTCCTGATCAGTCGCCTGCCGACTGAGCTATACCCTCTGACCGATCGGATTCCCAATGACAATCGTGAATGACACCCAGCTGACGCCGTTAGCCTTCCTAGAGCGTGCGGGGACCGTCTGGGCTGACAAGCCTGCGATCCTCGACGAAGGCGCAAGCCTGTCATACGCCGACTTCCGTTCTCGGGCGCAGGCGGTGGCCAAGGCGATCCGTGGCTCTGGTATCTCGGCTGGGGACCGGGTGGCCGTCCTGATGCCGAACGTGACGGAAATGCTCATCGCCCATTTCGCGGTCCCACTGGCTGAGGCAGTCCTAGTGGCTATCAACACTCGCTTGTCAGCGGCCGAAGTCGCTTACATCCTTGAGCACTCCGGAGCCCGCCTGGTACTCGTCGACCCCCGTTTCTCTGACCTTGCAACTCGGGCCGTTGCGGAGATGAATGAGCGGGTAATCGAGTCCGTACCTGAGTTGGTGGCGTCTCGTGGGAATCTGCAGGGCTTCGCCTCATGGGACGAGCTGCTCCAGCGCGGTATCGACACCCCCGAGTTGGCATGGTCAGTTGAGGATGAGCAGCGACCAATCGCACTCAACTACACCTCCGGCACCACCGGCAGGCCGAAGGGCGTCGTGTACACCCACCGCGGCGCGTATCTCAACGCCCTGGGAGAGTTGCTCCACAGCCGTCACACGACCGAGTCGGTCTATCTGTGGACTCTGCCGATGTTCCACTGCAACGGATGGTGCACGCCGTGGGCGATTACCGCCATTGGGGGGCAGCATGTGTGCTTGCCTGAGGTGCGGGGCGAAGCAATCTGGAACGCGATCCGTTACCAAGGCGTCACTCACCTCAATGCGGCGCCGACAGTCCTCACCACGATGATGACTGCGCCGGAAGCAGCCTCTCTCACTCGGCCTGTGACTGTCACCACGGCTGGTGCGCCGCCCAGTCCCACGGTGATCAGCCAGATGACGGAGATGGGCTTTGAGCTCATCCATGTCTACGGCCTGACTGAGACCTATGGCCCTTACGCGGTATGCGAGATGCAGCCCGGCTGGTCGAGGGTCGAAGAGGCCGAGCGCTTCCGGCTGCAGGCGCGACAGGGTGTCGGGATGATCCAGGCCGAGGCCCTGCGTGTGGTCGACGACCAGATGAACGACGTCCCTGCAGATGGCGCCACTATGGGCGAGATAGTCATGCGTGGCAACAACGTCATGGCGGGCTACTACCGAGACGAGGAGGGCACGGCAGAGGCGTTCCGCGGTGGCTGGTTCCACTCCGGCGATCTGGGCGTCATGCATCCAGACGGCTACGTCGAGCTGCGGGACCGGGCGAAGGACGTCGTTATCTCCGGCGGAGAGAACATCTCCACGGTCGAGGTCGAGCAGGCCTTGGTCAGCCACCCGGCGATCCTCGAAGCGGCGGTCGTGGGTATCCCGGACGACAAGTGGGGAGAGCGTCCCAAGGGCTTCGTGCTGGTGCGTGCCGGCGCAAGCGTCACGGAGTCGGAGCTTATCGATCACGTACGCTCCAAGATCGCCCACTACAAGGCGCCTCGAGAGGTCGAGATCGTCGAAGACCTCCCTAAGACCTCTACGGGGAAGATTCAGAAGTTCGCGCTGCGCGAGCAGGCCTGGGCCGGTCACAGCAGTCGGATTCAGGGCTGATCGGGGGCGGCGGGTGAGTCAGATGCATGTAGGTGTGGTCGGTTGCGGCCTCATGGGTGCAGGTATCGCCGAGGTCAGTGCTCGCGCAGGCCTGGACGTCGTCGTCGCGGAGTCGTCGCGTACCGCCGCGATGGCAGGGGAGCGGCGACTCCGGGCATCCCTCGAGCGCGCTGCCGCCAAGGGGCGGATCGATTCGGTGGAACCGGTCATGAACCGTGTCCGAATCACCACTGACCTCGGCAACCTCGCGGACCGGGACCTGGTGGTCGAGGCCATCGCCGAGGACGAGAGTGCGAAGCTGAAGCTCTTCGCGGCCTTGGACGGGATCGTCGAGTCGCAGGACTCGATTCTCGCGTCCAACACCTCCTCGATCCCGATCATGAAGCTTGCCGTCGCAACGAACCGGCCCACCCACGTGATGGGGATCCACTTCTTCAATCCGGTGCCGGTCCTCTCTCTCGTGGAACTCGTCCCCAGCCTGCTCACTGACCCTGTCACGGTGATGCGCTCGAGGTCATTCGTCGAGGACGCCCTCGGCAAACACGCCATCGACTGTCAGGACCGCGCCGGGTTCGTTGTCAACAGCCTGCTGATTCCATTCGTGCTGTCAGCAATTCGGATGGTCGAATCTGGTTTCGCCAGCGCGGCGGACATCGACCAAGGTCTCGTCCGTGGTGCGGCTCACCCGCAGGGACCTCTCGCTCTCGCCGACCTCATCGGCCTCGACACGGTCAAGGCAGTCGCCGCGTCGCTCTATGAGGAGTTCAAGGAGCCGCTCTACGCATCGCCTCCGCTGCTCGCCCGCATGGTGAGTGCGGGACTGCTGGGCCGCAAGACCGGACGTGGCTTCTATACCTACGACGTGCCTGGCGCCGCCGTCGCGGGCCAAACCAACTCTGACATTCGTCCGTGAGTCGGCCGTTCCACGGTCCCGACCCGCAGAAGGAGAACCATTCACATGAGCAACTCCACCCCCGAACACTTCGACGTCGTCATCGTCGGGGCTGGCATCTCCGGGATCGGCGCAGCGGTCGAGCTAAAGCGGTCGTGCCCATGCAAGTCGTTCGTGATGATCGACATGAGGGACGACATCGGAGGGACCTGGGACCTCTTCCGCTACCCGGGAATCCGCTCTGACAGCGACATGTTCACCCTTGGCTTTGGCTTCAAGCCCTGGACGGCGGCCAAAGCGATCGCGTCGGGCCCAGCGATCAAGGAGTACCTCGGTGAGACACTCGACGAGCACGGTCTCGCTCCGCACCTGCGGCTGGGCACCAAGATGCGCAGCGCCGCGTTCGACTCGGAGAAGAACCGCTGGACCCTAGAGCTCGAGACCGCGGAAGGCGTGCGCAGCCTCACCTGCAATTTCCTCTACTCCGGGTCCGGCTATTACAGCTATCGCGGAGGCTTCAACCCCGAGTTGCCCGGCGAGGATTCCTTTGCTGGCGTGATGGTTCACCCCCAACAGTGGCCCGAGGACCTGGCCTACGCCGGGAAGCGCGTTGCGGTCATCGGTTCCGGAGCGACGGCGGTGACTCTCGTGCCGAGCATGGCGGGTCAGGCCGAGCTGGTCACGATGGTGCAGCGCTCGCCCACCTACCTCGCGACGGAGCCCGACGAGGACGAAGAACTCAACGCGCTGCGTGCGGAGCTCGGCGCGGAGGAGGCCTTCAAGAGGATCCGGCTCCGCAATCTCGCCGGTCAGCAGGAGAAGTTCCAACTTGCTCGTCGTGACCCCGAGTCGTACAAGCAGATGCTTTTCGACGCTATCGACGCGCTGGTCGGCCGGGAGATTCGTGAGCGCCACTTCACGCCTTCCTATGCTCCCTGGGACCAGCGGGTGTGCTTCGTTCCGAACGGGGACTTGTTCGAGGCAATCACAGACGGAACGGCTGAGATCGTTACGGGGGCCATCGACACGCTGGAACCGGCAGGTATCCGGATGTCTGACGGAACTTTCGTCGACGCCGACATCATCGTGAAGGCGACTGGTCTCAACCTCGCGGTGGGTGGAGAGGCCGACTACTTCGTGGATGGCGAGAAGGTCGACTTCTCCCAGCGGTATACCTACAAGGGACTGGGTTACTCGGGTGTGCCCAATCTCTTCTTCGCCTTCGGCTTCCTCAACTCGTCCTGGACTCTGCGTTTGGAGCTCGTCAACCGATTCTGGGTAGGCGTCCTGCAGCGCATGGACGACCTCAACGCCACCAAGGTCACCCCTACCCTTGACCCGGCGTGCACGAACCTTCCACAGCTTCCGTTCATCGCGGACGTCAACTCTGGCTACTTCCAGCGAGCGCTCGATCGTTTCCCGCGGCAGACCGGGGCGGCGCCGTGGATCAACCCCCAGGATTACGAGGCGACCAAGGAGATGCTGGAGGAAGATCCGCAGGACGGGTTCCTCATCTTCAGCAAGTGACGCCAGCACCGCGGACGGACTGAAGGCGTCAACTGCGACGAGAGGGAAGCCCCCTTTCCACCCTGGCCGGTGGGTGAGCTAAGTGTCGCGGACGTCGGCGCGTCGCCTGCAGCCACCATTCTGAGAATCATCGATCGCACGAGGTCCGAATCCGCCGTCGGTGGTCTGTGCGGGGATGGGGCATCATCCTGCGGAGATGGATCGGGATCCAGGCGCAAGGTGGTCCCATGGACCGGCATCTCGGGGGACTGCGGACAGTAGGAGGGACTCGTACCGATCGATGTGATGGAGGATCAGCCGTTGCGCCAGCAGCAGGTCGCCCGAGTGCAGTGCCTCGGCGATCTCCCGGTGCTCGGCGATGGTCGACTCCGGTGGGATGTCGTTGCTCTCGTCGTGACGCTGTATCACCGTGATGGCGTGGGTCATCTGCGTGCCGATGTGTGCGTAGAAGTCGTCGAGACGCCGGCTTCCGCTGAGGGCAATGATGGCGCCGTGGAAGGCGGCGTCCGCCTCGGCCAGCTCGACGGTGTTGATCCCACCCCTCCGCACAGCCGTCTCCAGTCGCTCGAGCGCCGTGCCGACGGCGGTCCTGAGGTCCGGCTCGCAGGTCAGCGCGTGGCGCACCCCCTCGCACTCCAACAGGCGCCGGACCCGGTAGAGGTCACGGATGTCGTCAGCGTCGAGTGTGCGGACGACCGCTCCCGTGTGGTGCCGGTGCACGACCAGCCCCTGTTCGTTGAGGGCTAGCAGTGCCTCGCGGACGGTCCGCCGCGAGACGACGTAGCGTTCGGCCAGCGCGACCTCGCGCAGCGCCGTCCCGGGCAGGAAGGTGCCGTCGAGGATCGCGATGCGCAGCAGGTCGACGACCTCGTTGGTGCGGGATGGTGACGTCGTGCTCATCGGATCTCCTTGGGGTCGGGCCTACGTCACTCGGGGCAGATGCTGCGGAGCCGTGACTCGAACGATGCCGGATCGACTGCGAGCAGTCTCTCCAAGGCCTCGACCGTCCCGGCCGACCGGGACGAAGCATAGGACCCGCGGGGGCCGGCGGAGCGCGCGGACCACACCGCCGCGTTGAGCGCCAACCGTGACTGGACGCCGGTCAGCAACACCCTCCGCTCCGCGGCGCTGAGAGGCTGCTCGCCGTGCCATCCCCGCGCGACCTCGAGGATCGACGACACGGGGTCGGCGGTGTGGCGGGACACGTACGCCGCGGCGACGACGTACTCAGCGATGCGGGGGCCGACGACCATGTCGCCGAAGTCGAGGATGCCGGTGATGCCGCGGCCGCCGGTCGGGGTGCGGCCGACGAGCAGGTTGTCATCGTGCAGGTCGTGGTGCACGACCGAGTGTGGGAGCTCGCCGAGGGCGGAGCGGACGATCGTGTCGTGCCGAGCCGCGACCAGGGAGGCCAGGCTGGCGACGTGCGGGTCGACGACCCGGTCCAGGACGGCGCGGATCGTGTCGGCCGTCCGCAAGAGCTCCCACTCGTGCTGGGCGGGCACCGGGGGAGCGGGGAACGTGGCCAGGGTCGCGCTGACGCGGCCGGTCATGACGCCGACCGCCCTGAGGAGGTCCTGGTCGACGTCGACGGTGGCGAGCGGCGGGTCGGGAAGCCAGGCGGATACGGTCGTGAACACCTGCCGACCCGACTCGACCGACTCGTGGACCAGCGCTCCGTCCACGGTCGGCAGTACCCCGGGGACCGGCAGCCCAGCCGCGGCAAGGGCGGCGACGGCCTCGGTCTGCCAGTTCACCAGGGCGCCGTCGTCGGGAGTCCCCGGCAGCGACTTGACGGCCAGGAGCTCACCCCCGACCCGGACGCGGCACACGGTCGCGATCTCGCCGCTCATCACGTCGAGCCGGTCCGGTACCAGCCCCCACGCCTGGTACAGGAGGGCGCGAACGGTCTCGGGGGTCAGGTCTGTGACGTCCTCACGCATCTTCACCACGATGTCATCCTACGAAGTGGTCAGCAATAATGGCAAATAGTTCAGACAGTGGCCTTGATTGATGAGCAATGTATGCCTGAAGATAGTCGCATGACGGATCGCATGTTGATGGTGAACAGCTTCGACCCCCAGCGGGAGAGCGCGTTGAACTCTGCCGACCGCGACCTCGTGCGCCGACGGAGTGCCGCGATGGGGGCGGCGTACCGCCTCTTCTACGACCGTCCGCTGCACGTGGTCAGCGCACACGGGGTCACGCTGGTCGACGACGCGGGACGGGAATATCTCGATGCCTACAACAACGTGCCCGTCGTCGGGCACTCGAACAAGCGGGTGCGCGACGCCGTGCACGAGCAACTCGGTCGGCTGAACACCCACACGCGCTATCTGACCGACGAGGTGGTGGCGTACGCCGAGTGGCTGACCGCACTCTTCCCGTCTCCGTTGGACCAGGTGATCTTCACCTGTACCGGCAGCGAGGCGGTCGACCTGGCGTTGAGGGTCGCGAGGGCCGTCACTGGGAGGTCTGGCGTCATTGTGACCCGGCACGCTTACCACGGCGTGACGACCGCGGCCGCGGAGGTGTCGCCGAGCTTTGGGCCGAACAACTCCATCCCTGACCACGTTGCCCTCATCGATGCCCCCGACTCCGTCCGCGACGGGACCACCGGTCCGGACGAGTTCGCCCGGCGTACGGACGCCGCCGTGGCGGAGCTCGAGGCGCGCGGTCACCGGGTCGCGGCGGTGCTGATCGACTCGGTCCTGTCCAGCGACGGCCTGCAGCTGCCCGACGCCGCGGTCCTGGCAGCCGTGCGCGAGCGAGCGCGGGCCCACGGCGCGCTCTACATCGCCGACGAGGTGCAGAGCGGGTTTGGGCGCACCGGTTCTCACTGGTGGGGGTTCGAGCGGCACGGGATCGACCCCGACCTGGTCGTGCTGGGCAAGCCCATGGGTAACGGCATCCCGATCGCCGGCGTCGTCGGTCGCGCTGCGCACTTCGAGGCCTTCGGATCGCAGGTCCGCTACTTCAACACCTTCGGCGGCAACCCCGTCAGCATTGCGGCCGCGAACGCGGTGCTCGACGAGATCGAGGACCGAAGGCTGCTGGAGCACGCCGACGCACTCGGCCGACGGATGGCCATCGAGCTGGCGGATCGCCTGGCGGGCGAGAGCGGTGTCGCCGAGGTCCGGGCTGCCGGGCTCTTCCTGGCGGTCGAGCTGGTCGGTGATGGCGACTTTCCGGATCCGGCCCGGACCAGTCGGGTCGTCAACCTGATGCGCGAGAAACAGATCCTGATCAGTGCGTCGGGAACGTATGACAACGTGCTGAAGATCCGCCCGCCATTGGTGTTCCCCGAGTCCTCGGCGGACCATTTCCTGCAAGCCCTCGTCGAGAGCGTCGCCCAAAGCGGGCGCTGAGCGGCGTACGACGGGGGACGGACGCACGGACGACGTGTCCGTGCACCCGTCGGCCGAGGACGACGCGCGTACCTGCCCAGCAACGGGCTCCAGGTGCTCGTGATCCTCCGAATCCGTCAGCTCGTGAAGTGCTTGATGAGGAGCTCAGCCACGACTTGGGGCTGCTCCAGTGCGACCGAGTGCCCGGCGGGCGAGACGGTTTCATGGCGCCCCAGCGTAGCCGCGGCGATGTTGCTGCCCGAGATGGGCTGAGGGTATGCGTGGTCCTCGTCGCCGGCGATCGCGAGCACCGGGATGCTCACGCCTTGGAGCTCCTCGTAGATGCGGCCGCGGTGGATCACCTGATAGGCGGCCGCGCCGATCGAGGTGTCCAAGGCGGACATGTACGAGCGCCAGTGGTCGACGACGTCGCCGCCGTTGGCAAGACTGGTGTCGCCGAACATGATGTAGAGCAGCGTCTCGACGTTGGCCGCGGCGGCGCCGTCCTGGCCCAGTGCCTCCGCGAGGGGGCCGAACTCAGCGAGCTGGTACTCCTCCTCCGCGGAGGCTCCCATCGCCGTTGCTGTAAGTAGCAAGTCGGGGTGGCGGGCCGCGAGCCGCAGCGTGATGAAGCCGCCCATGGAGTTGCCGACCGCGTGCACCTGGCCGAGGTCGAGGGTGCGCACCAAGGCGGCGACGGCTTCGGTGAGCGCGTCCATCGACAGTTCGGCAAGCGTGACTCGGGAGCTGGCGCCCTGGCCTGGGTGGTCGTAGGCCAGGGTTCGATAGCCCGCGTCGTGCAGCAGTTCGGCCAGCGGGTCGAACATGGTGTGGTCGAAGAAGAGCGAGTGGCTCAGCAGGACGACCTCGCCTTCCTGCGGGCCGGCAAGCTCGTATGCGATGCGCCTGCCATTGATCTCGGCGTATTCCATGGGGACCGACTCCGTTCGTTCTCGTGCGGCCGGCGACCGCATATGCTGTGACGGTAGTCACGCGGGCTTTGTGGGTCTTGCGGATTCGCGCGGGCCATCGACGGATCTGCGCAGGAGGTGACGACCGTGGTCGAGGCAGGGCTGGACTACCTGATCGCCGCGACAAGGGCTGACGCGGTGCCTCGTGATCGGCGGGTCGATTTCTGGCGTGAGCACGTCACCGCCAACCACGGGACCCTGCACTTCGCTTTCGCCGATTCCGATGACTTCCACGGCGAGACGCGGGTGCAGCGCGCAGGCGGTGTGCAGCTGGTCGTCTTCTCCTCCGATGCGATCGGTTACGAGCGCCGGTCCGTTGACGTCGACCGTGATGGGGAGGACAGTCTGCGCGTTGTGATGCCGACCTCGGGCCAGGTCGTCGTCGAGGCAGCCGGACGTCGCTCGCAGGTCCGACCTGGCGCTGCCGCGCTCGTGTCCATGACCCGGTCGTTCGCGCTGAGCCATGACGAGCACACTCGTGCCTTCATCCTGTCGGTGCCGGGCACGGCCTGGCCGGAAGCGAGACCGCCCGAAGGTGCTCGGCTCTGGAATACGAGTGAAGGCGCGGGCGCAATCTTCGCGGCCATGGTCGCCGAGGTCGCCGAGCAGGCACAGGCCCTTGACGGGGGCTCTTTCGTGACCGCCGCTGAGCTGGCGTTCGAGCTCATCGCCCGTGGTGAGGCTGGCCGCACCTACCGGCTCACGGAGCAGGTCCGTGCGTTGGTGCGCCACAGCTGTGCGGATCCGGCGTACGGCCCGGGAGCGTTGTCGCGGGAGTTGGGTCTCTCGCTGCGTACGCTTCAGGAGCGACTGAGCCGGGAGGGCAGTTCGCCGGCCGCGTTGATCCGCGAGGCTCGGCTCGACCTGGCCGCGCAACGTCTGACCCATCCCGGTTGGCGGCGTCGCACGGTGACTGCCGTCGCGTACGCGAGCGGTTTCGGATCAGTCACTGCGTTCAACGCCGCCTTCCGTGAGCGATTCGGGCGTACACCCTCCGAGCACAGGCTCGATCGCTAGCCTGCTCGGTCGCCCAGGTGCCGGCGGAGCCATTGGCCCATGTGCTGGATCGACTCGTCGACCTCGGGGACCCGTCCGGCACCGAGGATGTAGGAGTGCTGTCCGCCCGGTAGGCAATGGGCTTCGGATGTGACGCCGTGCTCGGCCAGTCGACGGCCGAACTCTGAGTCCTCGCCGGCGAGGACTTCGTACTCGCCGTAGTAGAGGCCAGTCGGGGGAAGGCCAGTGAGGTCCGCGGCCAGGAGGTTGATCTTCGGGTCAGCGGGACTCAGGTCGGGATCCTGCAACCATGCGGCTCGGAACAGCTCGAGTGCGTCCCTCGAGAGTGCTCTGTCGGTGGAGGCGTTGGTCTCGATCGTCTCGTTCTGGATCGTGAGGTCACACCACGGCGACATGCTGACCACAGCGGCCGGTGTCTCCTCGCCGTTCGCGAGCAGGCGCAGGGGTAGCAACACGGCCAGGGTGCCGCCGATGGAGTGTCCGGTGGTGGCGATAGTGCGTGGTGCGTAGCCCTGCGAGAGAAGCCACCGGTAGGCGGTCTCGGCATCGTCGAGCTGGGCGGGGTAGGGGTTCTCCGGTGCCAGCCGGAAGTCCACGATGAGGGTACGTACGCCCGCTGCCTTGGCCAGATGTCCGGCGGCCTTGCGCTCCGAGTACATGGAGGCGATGACCGAGCCACCGTTGTGGAAGTGCAGCAGCGCCCGGCCCGGCTCGGCGTCCTCCGGGATGCACCAGAGTGCTGAGACGCCGCCGGCGTCGACCTCTGCGTAGGTCACGCCTTCGGGTTCGGTCGACATCCGTTGGAAGGAGGCGTCGATGACGTCCCGGATGACCGACATCTCGAGACCGGGTGTCGCTGTCTTCGCTGTCGCGCTTCCCAAGGCGTCGGCGAACTGCTCTGCTTCTTGACTGATTCCCATGACGATGTCTTCCCGGCGCGATCAGGCGCGGTAGCGGTCGGCGGGAACCTGCAGCGACAGGCTGGGGATGAGCGTCTGGCGTGCCTTCTCGAACGACTCCCAGTCGCCGATCTCCGGTAGCGACGGGATGGTGACTGGCTCGCCGGCGTCCAGGCCCGCGAGTGCAGCGTCGACGGCGTCATCGGCGCTCATGACCCACTCGTCGGGGAATGCCGCGAGATCGAGGCCGGAGCCGTCCCAGAACTCCGTACGGACCGCACCCGGGAGCACGGCCTGCACAGTGACGGGGCTCTCGGCCAGCTCCTGCTGCAGCGCCTGGGTGAAGGTCAGTACGTATGCCTTGGTCCCGCTGTAGACGGCGCTGACGGGCAGCACGTTGAGAGCCAGCGCAGAGGAGATGTTGACGACGGTTCCGCGACCGCGAGCGGTCAGGCCCGGCAGGATCGCGGTGGTCAGCCGAGTCAGCGAGGTCACGTTGAGGTTGATCAGCGCCTCGGATGCCGCTGCATCGGACGTGGCCAGCGGCGTGAACAGTGAACCGCCGGCGTTGTTGATCAGGACCTCGATGCTCTCGTCGGTGCGCAGGCGCTCCTCGACCACGGAGATCTGATCGGCGTCGGTGAGGTCGGCAGCGATGACGTCCACTGTGCGGCCCGTGTGCGCGCGGATGTCCGAGGCCAACGCCTCCAGTCGTGCGGCGTTCCGGGCGACCAACACGAGGTCGTAGCCGCGGCGGGCCAGGCGGTTTGCGTAGGCGGCGCCGAGGCCGGTGGATGCGCCGGTGACAAGGGCGTTCGGGTTCTGCGTGGTCATGGGAGATCTCATTTCGGGTCTGTCGGAGAAGGGCGCCAGCGGTTCGCCAGCTGTCCTTAGATTACGCAGATAATCTAAGAAGAGTCCAGCCCTTCCTGCTGTCAGGGGTCCGTGGATGATCGGGTTCGGGGCGAGGGCCAGGTAGGATAGATGTGAGTTGTCATCTAATTCGAGGTGAGTGATGAGCCGCGTCTCCCAAGCCCAAGCGACCGAGAATCGTAGGCGCGCCGTCGCGGCGGCGTCCCAGCTCTTCCGGGAGCGCGGAGCAAACGGCATCAGCGTCGCCGAGCTGATGAGCTCTATCGGGCTGACCACCGGCGGCTTCTACAAGCAGTTCTCCTCCAAGGACGCCCTCGTCGCGGAGGCGATCGAGGTCGCGTTCGGTGACCTCGATCGCCTGCTGGCGGGGTTCGACTCCATGCACGAGGATCACGACGCCTCGCGGCGCGCTCTCGTCGACTTCTACCTGTCGGCCGAACACCGGGACGAGCCCGGCACAGGCTGTCCGACCGCCGGATTCGCGGGCGACGTGGCGCGCGAGCCTGCGGCCGGTGGTGTGCGCGCGACCTATGCGGTGGGGGTCGAGAGGTTCGCCGAGTGGATGGCGGCGGATGGCGACGACGGTCTTCCGGTGGTCGCCAGCCTGGTCGGAGCGATCCTGCTTGCCCGGGCCACGGCCGGCACGGAGCTGTCGGAACGAATCCTGGAGTCGACTCACAAAGCCCTGGCATCCGACGGCTGAGGGCCTCCGGGTGGGTGGCTCACTGGAGGTCCGCGGGCAACCGAGTGGGGCCGGCCGCGATGGGGTCACGCGTCGCGCTTGCGGCGCCGCGAGGGGGTCGAGCCGGCAGGCCCGTACGACCTGGTCGTCGGGTACGCGCCCCTGCTCGCGTCAAGCATCGACCAGCATCTGTTTGGCCGTTGACACGCCAGCTGCAGCCAAATTAGTGTTCCGCATTGTGAACCGAACGGTCCGCACTGAGGTCCCTCTCGATGAGGGAGTATCGATGCTCGACGGACCATGGGCCGCCAGGAGGATGCAGTGAGCATATTCACCGACGTGGAGAACCGGCGGGTCGATTCGTCCATCGCCGAGGCGCGTCCGCCAATCGAGGCGGAGATCGCGAAGGTTTCTGACCTCGTAGCACTCCGCCAGCGATGGTCCCTGTTGACAGCCGTCCCTGTGCTCGCGACGAGCCGTGACGAGGGCGTCGACAACTCCTGGGGTGGGCTGGATGTCCGCACCCTCGTTCGTGGGGAGCAGAGTGCAGGGAGATTCGCATACCACTCCGTCGTCCTCGAGCCTGGGGCCGAACTAGCTGCCCACTACCATGAGGACGCGCATAGTTATGTCTTGGTCGTCGACGGTGAGGTCGAAGTCGGCATCGGGTCGACGGTCGAGAAGGCCGGAAAGCACGCTCTCGCCTACTCGCCGCCGCTGACGCGGCAGAGTTTCCGCAACTCCTCGGGCAAGCCGGTGACGCTCGCCGTTGTGCACTCGCCGGCCGGCAGCGATCGAGCGTTCGCGGCCGCACGCGAGATCCAAATCCGCGAGGCGGCCGACGGTGACGGTGAGACGATCAACACGGCACTTGCGGCGCATGGCATTCGCTTCGACGACGAAGTTCTCCCCAATGACGGCCTCACGAACACTGACCTCGAACCACTCGACTTTCAGTTCACCGGACACGGCGATCTGGAACGCCTGCGAGCTGCTTTCCTTGCACGGCCCCCGGTCCCCAGGCTGATCATCTCGACCCCGGACGAGTACGACGCCGAGACCGAGGGTGTCACGCGACGGAAGGAGTTGATCAACGGAGACGTCACCGGAGGCACCGCTATGGTCAATCTCCTGTCCGGACCGCCCGGCATGGGAGCGCCCCCGCACCACCAGCCAACCGAAGAGGAGTTCTTCTTCATCACCGGCGGCGTGCTGAGCATGGTGTGCGCGACGGAGAGCGTTGACCTCCAGGCTGGTGGCTTTGCATTCTGCCCCCGAAATTGCACGCACGGCTTTCTCAACAAACAGGACCGTTCCACGCAGTTCGTGACGCTGAACTCCCCGGCGGGCCACGAACGAGCCATGGCGGAAGTCCGCCGGCGGATGGCGGAGGGGGCCACGCCGGCGGAGCTGCACGACCTCTCTGTCGCGGGCGGCTTCGTGTTCCACGACCCGGAGGCGCTCGCCTGATGCGGATCGTCGTCTACGGAGACCAGCGTCGTCTGGGAGCCATTCAGGATCATCGCATCCTTGATCTGGGCAAAGCAGCTGACAGTGATCCGGCGTGCCGAGGGGTCTTCGCCTCCCTCTTGACGCTTATCGAATCCGGCGAAAGAGGGCTCGACATGGTCGGGGAGCTCCTGGAGAGATTCGAGGGATCGGATCGCCCGGACCTGCATGTCGAGCTGGAGAACGCGCACCTTCACGCGCCGTTTCCCGGCCGCCGCTTGGCCTTTGCCGGCAGCAACAACCCGGACCACGTGGCCGCTGCACTGGTCAACCACGGCCAGGACGTCACGGCAGCGGAGATTCGAGAGCGAACACGACGTGGTCCAGCGGGAGGATTCTGGGTCGTTTCACCGCCGGTCGGTCCGGGATCCGAAGTGACTGTTCCCAGAGGATCTGATGGCTACTTCGACTACGAGGGCGAAGTAGCCATCGTCTTGGCGCGTGGTGGCAAACGGATCGCGGCGGAAGACTGGCGGGACCACGTCTGGGGCACGACCCTCGTCATCGACTGGTCGGTTCGAGGGCGAACGCTTGCGGAGAGCAAGCGACCCTTCTACGCCCATAAGATCTTCGATGGATCCACATCGCTCGGACCCTGGATATCCGTGGGTGAGGTGGATCCGCTCGACTGCAGTGTTGAAACCAGGGTCAACGGCGACCTGCGACAGAAGTTCAACTCCGGCGACATGATCCATACGTACGGGGAACTGCTCGAGCAGATGTCGGAGGATCTCACTCTGCTGCCCGGAGACCTCCTCGGCGGAGGCACCGGCGCCGGCACAGCGGTCGACTCGACTCGTCCTGCCGCCGACGGCACGCTCCCATTGGATCGCTTTCTCAAGCCCGGCGATCGGGTCGAGGTCAGCGCTGCTCGTCTGGGCACGTTGATGGCTCGCGTCGTCGGTGACCAGCTGTCCTGATCAAGATTCGAAGCCGTTGAGGCGGCTTCTATGGCCCAGACGACTTCTTGTGCTCGGTGCGCTCGCGTGGCGCGATCGTCTGGATGAGTACCCCGCCGGTCTGTTGACACGATTCCGTCGCCGACGGCTCGGCGTGCTGCGGGGTCTCCGAGCAAGGGCGCACGCCATTGCACTGGCGTCGGCAAGTGTCTCTGCGCGAGCGCCCGGTGTCATTCGCGCAAAAGCCGGTCCGTTCTGACGGATGCCTGCGGCGGCCGAGGTTCCGTCGGCCTGCTGTACGCCGCTGGTACCAACATGCGCGCGAGGCGTGATGCACCTCGGTGGCGCCGCGCCTCCGCTCGACCGCAGAAGCGCGCCTCTCAGTGCACCCCGCCGCAGGCTCCGAGGTATGTGTTGACAGTCACATATGATCCCGGTAACGTCCCTCTATGTGAGCCGGTCGGACCGTAATACGGACCAAGGCTTGGGGTGACCGACTCGCACATACGTGGCAACAGAGAGCAGGGGACCAAGTGCGAACAGTTGAGACCGATGTTCTGATCGTCGGCGCCGGACCTGCAGGCCTTGCCGCCACGGCGCTTCTTGCGCGGCACGGCGTCGAGAGCATCACTGTCACCCGCCATCCATCTACCGCGCCAGAGCCTCGAGCCACCATCACCAATCAGCGCACAGCGGAGGTCCTTCGCGACCTTGGCATCGAAGAACGCTGGAATGATGTCGGCATCCGGCTGCCGGAGATGGGGTACAGCGTCATGGCTACGACGTTCGCCGGCCGTGAACTGTTCCGATACCGCACCTATGGCAACGGTGATCGCATGGCCGACTATGCCGCCGCGAGCCCCTGCGTCGGCTACGACGCCCCGCAGCACCTGTTCGAACCGATCCTCCTGGAGACCGCGCTCGACTTCGGTGCTGATGTGCGGTTCTCCAACGAGCTGCTGACGATAGATCAGTCCACGGACTCGGTGCGAGCGGTCGTTCGTGACCTCAACTCTGGTGAAGAGTACGAAATCCGAGCCAAGTACGCGATCGGCGCAGACGGTGCCCGTTCGCGAGTCGCCACCGAGCTCGACTTTCCTTTCGAGGGTGAGGCAGGGCTTCGGCACATGACCAACCTCTGGATCGAAGCCGACCTCTCCAAGTACACCGAACACCGACCGGCAGCCATCTACGTGATGATCCAACCGGGCGGCTACTCCTACGTGGGCAGCGGCATGGCGCTCTGCATCCGCAAGTGGGGCGAATGGGTGATGTCGTTCCAGTACGACCCGACCGGCGGGGAGCCCGACCTGTCCGACGAGGCGGTTATCGACTACGTCCGCAGCATGGTCGGCGACCCTGACCTGGAGGTCAAGGTCAAGTCGACCAGCAAATGGCAGGTGAACCAGATCGTCGCGACGCGCTATCGACGTGGGCGCGTGTTCCTTGCCGGAGATGCTGCGCACCGGCATCCCCCTGTCGGAGGGCTGGGGGCGAACACCTCTATCCAAGACTCGTGGAACCTCGCCTGGAAGCTCGCCCTCGTGCTTTCTGGGCGCGCGGGCGACGAGCTCCTGGACAGCTATCACGACGAGCGCCAGCCGGTCGGTCATGACGTGGTCGAACGAGCGATCATCGGCATGCACAACCAGATGCCGATGATCGACGCGCTCGGTCTGCGCCCGGGGCAGTCGGTCGAGGAGGGTTGGGCGGCGCTGGACGAGCTGGCGTCGGACGACGACGGTGCCGAAGATCGACGTCGCCAACTCACCGAGGCGATGTCTCTCCAGCAGTATCGATCAAACGCCTTGGGCGTGGAGTTGGGTCATCGGTACACCTCGGGTGCGGTGGTCGATGATGGCACTCCATTCCCGGAGTACACGCGGGACCCGTTGCTGTATTACCACCCGACGACTCATCCGGGTGGCTATCTGCCGCATGCGTGGATCGAGCACGAGCGGCGTCAGATCTCGACTCTCGATCTGGCCGGTCACGGGCGGTTCTGTCTGATCGTGGGTATTGGGGGAGAGCCGTGGGCTGAGGCGGCGGCGGAGGTGAGTGAGGAGTTGGGTGTGGAGCTCCCGGTCTACAGCGTGGGTTATCGGTGTGAGTATGACGACGTGGTCGGTGATTGGGCCCGGTTGCGGGAGGTCAGTGACCGTGGGGCGTTGCTGGTGCGTCCTGACCGGGTGATCGGATGGCGTGCTGCTGATCGTTCTGAGTCCCCGGCTGCCGAGCTGCGCGCTGCCCTCCACCACATCCTCGCCAGAGGTCTCGGCAAGACGACCGAATCGTTCGCCTCAAGCCGACTCGCCGGTGCAACGGACAACTAAGGAACAGCTAGTGAAGATCATTGAAGTCCATGTTCTGGTCGTGGGTGCTGGAGTAACTGGTCTGATTCTTTCGGTCGCACTTGCGGACCACCGAGTCAACGCATTGACGATCGCCAAGCACCCCGGCACGGCACCCCAGCCTCGCGCTCACATCACCAACCAGCGCGCGGTTGAAGTGCTTCGGGACCTGGGGCTCGAGGAGGCGGTCAAGGAGGTCGCGGTCCCCCTCTCGCAGATGAATCACAACGTCCTCGCCACCAGCTTCGCGGGTCGAGAACTGTACCGCTACCAGGCGTACGGGACGGGACACCGGACAGCGGACTACCACGCCTCGAGCCCGTGTCCGCCGTTGAACGCACCGCAGCACGTTCTCGAGCCTGTACTCCTCGACGCCGCGCGGAAACGAGGTGCGGATGTCCGGTTCTCCAACGAGTTGCTCGAGGTCGCCGAAACTGAAAACGGTGTGGTGGCCCGATGCCGTGATGTCGACACCGGCGAGCAGTACGAGGTGCATGCGCGGTACGTGGTCGGTGCAGACGGAGGGCGGTCGCGCGTCGCGGAGCAGTTCGGTTTCGAGTTCGAGGGCCAAGCCGGCCTACGACACATGGTCAACGCGTGGATCGAGACCGACCTCACGCAATACACAGCTCACCGGCCGGGCGTCATCTACACGCTGATGCAGCCTGGTAGCGACTCACCGGTCGGGTCAGGCACGTTCGTCTGCGTACGCCCATGGGACGACTGGATGCTGGTGCGTGAATACGACCCGTCAACAGGGGACCCCGACACCTCCGACGAAGCGATCACCTTCGCCGTGCGCACCCTCGTCGGTGACGACGAGCTTGCCGTTCGGGTGAAGGGCATCAGCAAGTGGGAGGTCAACCAGCTCGTGGCCACGACCTACCGCCATGGTCGTGCGTTCATCGCCGGGGACGCTGCCCATCGCCACCCTCCCTCGGGCGGTCTCGGAAGCAACACCTGCATCCAGGACGCCTGGAACCTCGCTTGGAAGTTGGCGTTCGTCACCTCAGGGCGCGCCGCGGAGGACCTGCTCGACAGCTACGAACAGGAGCGCCAGCCTGTCGGTGCCGACATCGTCGAGCGGGCCATCACAAACCTGATGAACCAAGTCCCCACCATCGAAGCTCTGGGCCTGCGTCGGGACCAGTCCACGGCGGAGGGTTGGGCGTCGCTGAACCAGCTGACGTCCGACGAGGACGGAGCTGAGGAGAGGCGTGAGCGTCTTCGTGATGCTCTGTTCCTCCACAACTACCGCTCGAATGCGCAGGGTGTGGAGTTGGGTCATCGGTACACCTCGGGTGCGGTGGTCGATGATGGCACTCCATTCCCGGAGTACACGCGGGACCCGTTGCTGTATTACCACCCGACGACTCATCCGGGTGGCTATCTGCCGCATGCGTGGATCGAGCACGAGCGGCGTCAGATCTCGACTCTCGATCTGGCCGGTCACGGGCGGTTCTGTCTGATCGTGGGTATTGGGGGAGAGCCGTGGGCTGAGGCGGCGGCGGAGGTGAGTGAGGAGTTGGGTGTGGAGCTCCCGGTCTACAGCGTGGGTTATCGGTGTGAGTATGACGACGTGGTCGGTGATTGGGCCCGGTTGCGGGAGGTCAGTGACCGTGGGGCGTTGCTGGTGCGTCCTGACCGGGTGATCGGATGGCGTGCTGCTGATCGTTCTGAGTCCCCGGCTGCCGAGCTGCGCGCTGCCCTCCACCACATCCTCGCCACTGGCGCGAAAGTCGTTCAGTCGGAGAAGGAAAGTGCGGTCACGAGCCAGTAGCCGAAAAAGTCCGATGCGCTGGCGACACAGGCGGCGCCGGGCGAGACGGCATTCCCGATCGTGGACGCGATTATGCGGCGTATGCCTGCATCTCCCGAGCAGAGGACATCATGGACTTCGAATACGCGCCCCACGTCGTCGAGCTGCAGAAGCGGCTAGAAGACTTCATGGCTGAACACATCTACCCGAACGAGGCGATCCATTTCGAGCAAGCGGAGGCGGCCGGACCGTACGGGCATGCTGCGATCATCGACGAGCTGAAGCCGAGGGCTCGCGCGTCAGGACTGTGGAACCTGTTTCTGCCACAGAGCCAGGGAGGAAGCGGACTCGACAATCTGGGCTACGCGCCACTCTGCGAGATCATGGGCCGCTCCCTGATGGCTCCGGAGGTCTTCAACTGCGCAGCGCCAGACACCGGGAACATGGAGGTGCTTGCCCGTTTTGGCACTGAAGAGCAGAAGGCGCGCTGGCTGGAGCCTCTGCTCGATGGCGAGATCAGGTCCGCGTTTGCGATGACCGAGCCGTCTGTCGCATCCAGCGACGCGACCAATATCGAGACCTCGATCGTCCGCGACGGCGATGAGTACGTCATCAACGGCCGCAAGTGGTTCACGACGAACGCAACCGATCCACGGTGCCGCGTCATGATCGTGATGGGCAAGTCAGCACCGGACTCCCCGGATCGCCACGCGCAGCAGTCCATGATCCTCGTGCCGGCGGACACCCCCGGTGTCGACGTCATTCGACCCTTGCCGATCTTCGGGTACGTCGGAACTCTCGACAAGGCATCGGAGGTCCAGTTCACGGACGTGCGAGTACCTGCTACCAACATCCTGCTGGGTGAGGGCCGAGGGTTCGAGATCGCACAAGGGCGTCTCGGTCCCGGCCGCATCCATCACTGCATGCGTCTGATCGGTCTCGCCGAGCGGATGCTGGAAAGACTGTGCAGGCGAGTAGAGCTGAGGGCGCCGTTTGGACAGCCGTTGTCCGCGCAGACGGTGACCCTAGAACGCATCGCCGAGTCTCGGATGATGATCGAGCAGGCACGCCTGCTCACCCTCAAGGCCGCCTGGGCCATGGACCGATTCGGCAACAAGGTCGCGCGGTCGGAGATCGCGTTGATCAAGGTGGTCGCTCCCAACATGGCGACGCGCGTCATCGACTGGGCGTTGCAAGCGTTCGGCGGCGCTGGGGTGACCAATGACTACGGACTTGCGGCTGCCTATGTGACTGCCCGCTATCTCCGCCTGGCTGACGGCCCAGACGAGGTCCATCGCAACCAGATCGCTCGACTGGAGCTACGCCGTCAACAGTCCATCGATGTTTCTCGCACAGGCGCATGGGCTGAGGTCATCGACCTTGAAGCAGCGACTCGCGCCGGGGCAGCCACTCGTGCTCGCTACGCCGAGGCGTAGGGCGACCAGAACGGAGTTCAGGAGCGTTGCGAATGAAGAAGATCCAGCTGTCCGGCGCTGATATCGCTGTAAGCGATCAGGGACGGGGTGAGACTCCGGTTGTCCTGCTGCACGGTTTCCTGTGCAGCTCAGACATGTGGCGTCACCAGGTTGCCGAGCTCGCCAGCACGACCCGGACCCTGACCCTGGACTTTCCTGGGCATGGGGAGTCACGGGCTCTGACGACGGACTACCCGTTCACCGAGGACGGTTTCGCCGACCTGACTGCCTCGTTGTTGGAGAGGCTGGGAATCTCATCGGCTGTGCTCGTGGGGTTCTCGATGGGCGGCGGCGTGGCCCTCAATGTCGCCGCCCGATATCCGCGGCTCGTCGCCGGATTGTTCCTGGCAGACGTCGGTGGGGGTTCTGTTGACGTGGAAGAACATCGAGCGTCGATGCATCGCGTCGCGGACCGCATCGACAACGGCGAGTTCAGCGCGGCCGTTGAGGACTTTCTCGTGTCTCCGACGTTCGTGGACTACGTGAACCGCAGCGCCGATTGCCGCTCCCACATGGAAACGATGATGCTCGGTTGCGACCCTTCGCGTATCTCGAGCGTGCTGCGTGGTGTGCTCGCGGGGCGGGCGCCGATCAGCGAGCGGCCCGTGGAGGACATCAAGGTTCCTACTCATGTCTTGGTAGGTGCCCTGGACCAGCAATGCCGCCTTCCGGCGTCGGAGTTGTTCAACCGGATCCCTGGCGCGGCGTTCACGTCCCTCGCGGACGCTGGACATATGACCCCTGTCGAAGAGCCTGAAGCGTTCACGGGCGAGCTCCGGCAGTTTCTTCGGCGGATGTGAGCACGCCGAACGGCACGCGAAAGGTGCATCGATACCACTGGTGACTGCCGGTGGTGCCAAGCGCGCCTGCGCCAATCCTTCCATCGCCGCCGTGTCGCATCCGAGTCGATGTGACCCTTGACACGTTCCACATTCGCTCGTAGCGTCCCTGTATGTGAACCATATGGTCCGCATGGTGGTTCACTGAAGCGCATCAGCGCTCCTGGGACAGTGCCCGCTATCGCGATCCCGCTATGTGTCTGTGGGCAGTTCAAAAACTCTCCAAATCTGTCGGCCAAGCGAGCCGGCTCGTCCGAGAAAGTGGGTTGTCATGATCCGTCGAGTAGTCACTGGTCACAAAGAGGGCAAGGCTGTCGTTCTGAGCGACGGTGTTCCGCCTCGGACGCACATCTTCGAGGCGATGCGCGGGATGGCGTCGTCCTTTGCCTGGGCTGAGCCTGCGAGGCCGCGAATTCTGACGAATGGTGTCGCCGACACGGTCGACACAGACACGCCGATGATCCCGAAGGCGGGGGAGACCCGCCTGGTCCTCCTCCAGATCCCGCCGGACTCCTGGGCTCTGCGTGACGACTTCGATGCCGCGGCGGCGGGAGAAGAGTTCGTACGCCTCCACCCCGAGATGGCAGCCGCTCAAGAGCCGGACAGTCCCGGTATGCATCGGACCGACTCGATCGACTACATCATCGTCCTCGACGGGGAGATCCACCTCGAGGTGGACGACCAGCAGGAGGTGCTTCTCAAGGAGCACGACGTCGTGGTCCAGCTGGGTGCGCGGCACGCCTGGCGAAACAAGGCGGACAAGCCGGCCCTGCTGGCAGTCGTCCTCGTCGGCGCTGAGCGCGAGGCCTGACGCCGACTGTTGGCGGCCTGTCTCGCGCGGTTTCGCGCGGGCCGCATCGATTGACAGCCGCTCATGAACCCGGATATCGTCCCTCTATATGAACCGTGTGGACCGCATAGCGGTTCAACTCACCGGGTCGTCCGGTTGTTGGCGGGGAATGTCATGGAGTGAAAGGCCAAGCTTGTGGCAAAAACAGTCACCGAACACGTGCACTTGACCGTCGATGCCGGCCTGGCTGTGCTCGAGTTACGCCGCCCCGAAAAGCGGAACGCAGTCACCGCCGAGATGTGGGAGGCGATCGTCGACCTCCTTGCCGAGGCGGCGGCCTTGCAGCACGTACGCGTGCTGGCCATCCAGGGAAGTGGTGGCGTCTTCTGTGCCGGCGCAGACCTTTCGGCGGTGAAGACCTCTACCGGCGAGGTGTCGATTCAGTACCGCGAACTGGCCGTCCGAGCGCTCAGCGCGATCGCGAGCTTCCCGGCCCCAAGTGTGGCCGTCATCGACGGGGCTTGCGTCGGAGGCGGATGCAGCATCGCCCTGGCCTGTGACCTGCGATTCGCTACGCCGGAGTCCTTCTTCCGTGTGCCGGCGGTGCGCCACGGGATCGTGTACGACGAAGCCTCGATGGATCGGCTGATCCAGCTCCTTGGCCCGAGTCGAGCAGCACACTTCATGTGCACCGCCGCCACCCTCAGTGGAGACCAGGCTCACCACGCCGGCTTGGTGGACGAGTGCACGGACCGACTCGACATCCCCCTGGAGCAGTTCGTCGCCGAAGTCGCGCAGGGCGACTGGCACACCGTCGCGAGGACTCGTGCACTCCTGCGGAAGCTCGCGGATTCCCCGGCCGCCGTGAGTGCGTACTAGCTGTTGCGCACAGCGCCTGAGAACTGTCCCTGTCATCGCTTTCAGAACAGACCCAGTCAATGAGGATGCCCTTCCGTGATCGACCAACACTTTGACCGCCTCCCGCTTGCTGGAATCAAGGTCGTAGACCTGACTCGAGCGCTCGCCGGGCCTTTCTGCACAGCCCTGCTCGGCGATCTGGGTGCGGAGGTCATCAAGGTAGAAGGGCTTCCTGGTGGAGACGTCACACGCATCTGGCCGCCCTATGGCGACGACGATGCCTCGCTCTACTACCTGAGCACCAATCGAAATAAGCGATCCATCGCCCTCGACATGCGCCGGCCAGAGTCCAAGGCGATCCTGGGGCGACTGGTGGCGGACGCGGACGTCTTGGTAGAGAACTTCCGTCCAGGCGTCTTGGCCAAGCTCGATCTGGACCTGGAGACCCTCAAGTCCACGCGGCCCGACCTCGTCATCTCCAGCATCTCAGGATTCGGCGAGATCGGCCCGATGCGACGGGATGCCGGGCTTGACCAGATCGCCCAGGGCATGTCCGGGCTGATGTCGGTCACGGGCGCCGGGGATCAGACACCGATGCGAGTCGGCGTGCCGATCTCGGACATGGTGGCTGGGATGTTCTCAGCTCTGGGCATCGTGGCATCACTGGTCGGCCGCAGCCGGAACCAGCGGGCCGTGCGCATCAACACGTCGCTTCTCGAGAGCGCGCTCGTCCTGATGTCGTTTCAGGCGCAGCGCTATCTCTCCGTGGGAGAGGTGCCTGAAGCGCAGGGCAACGACCATCCGATCATCTCTCCATATGGAACGTTTCAAGCGGCGGATGGCAGCATGAACGTGGCGGTAGGGACCGACGCCCAGTGGCGTGTGCTGTGCGACATCCTCGGCGCCCCTGATCTGTCAATGCGTCCGGAGTACCTCACCCCGGCTCTCAGAACTGCGAATCGAGACGCACTCGCCGCCGAACTGAATGACCTGTTTGGTAAGCGCTCGATTCATGCGTGGCTCAAAGAGCTGCGGGCGGCAGGAGTGCCGAGTGGGCCCATCTATACGATGGACCAGGTCTTCGGAGACGCACAGGTCCAGGCTCTCGAGATGGTTCAGACCGTCGCTCAAGGCGAGCGAGAAAGCCGACTCCTGCGAGGTCCGATCTGGACGGATGGTCGGTTCCTCCCCATCCGCCACCACCCGCCCGTCCTTGGTGAGCACACCGTTGAGGTCCTTGCCGCTGCCGGCTACTCCGAGGGCGAGATCGCGCGGCTTCTGACCGAAGGTTGCGCCCTACAGGCCTAGTCAGGCGCAACAGGACGTCAGTGACGCCCACGTGTGTGGATATCGCCCGTGGGTGTCACGATCGAAGATTCTTGGCGGCTTCCTCGGCCGCCTCCTGAACCAGACGGCCGTAGGACTCGATCAGGTCTGGTCCCAGGCGGTTGACGGGCCCGGAGATGCTGATGGACGCCACGGGGCGGTCCTCTGGCGTGATGGCGGCTGCTATCGACCGAATTCCGTCGGTGAGTTCCTCGTCTGCCAGGGCGTATCCGCGCTCTCGGACCTGCTCGAGATCCTCGAGAAGCTTCTGCGGGTCGGTCAGCGTGTGGATGGTCTCGGCGGACAGCCCATCGGCGATGTAGGCGTCGATCTCGGTCTGGGGGAGCAAGGCGAGTGCGGCCTTACCGGTAGAGCTGGCATGAAGCGGGCTGCGGGTGCCGATCGGCTTGACCAGCCGAAGTGGGTGCTTGCTGTCTTGACGCTCGACCAGCCGCATGGTGCTGCCTTCGACGACCGCGAGGTGGATGGTCTCCAGCGTCTCGTTGTTCAGCCGCTGAAGGGCACCCAGTGCGGCTTCGCGAAGGCGACCGAGATCGTCGACGCTGTCGCTCAGCGTGCGTACGCGGTCTCCAAGCGTCCAGCGCCCGGAGTCCTTGCGGTCCGTACGGATCCAACCGAGATCTGACAACGTGGCCAAGCTGCGTTGCACCGTGCTCTTGGGGAGCTCGAGTCGGCGCGAGAGTTCGCTCAGTCCGATCGGCTGATTCTCAGCCACTGCCTCAAGGATCTTGAACGTCGTTCGCACACTGCGCACGCGGCGCCCCCTTCTGTAACCGATCGGTCCACGATGCAGACCAGTATGGCATCGATCGGTCCAGTTGCATGGTTTGGCGCAAGCGTCAGCGACACAAAACCGCGCCTGTGAGGTTCGTTGCAAGGGGTTGGGGGCAGACGACTCGTCGCCGTCGCCATCGGAACTCAAGATCTGAGTGGAATGTGTTGACAGTCACATTCCCGGCACATAGTGTTCTTTAATGCGGACCGACTGGTCCGCTATAAGGACCGACGGATGGTCTTCGTCGACTGGGCAATCGCTTCGAGCATCTCCCGGATATGGGTTCACCCCCGTACCAGTGACCTCGCTGACGGCCGGTCGACGTTGCACTTGCCGCAGCCAAACCACGGATGCAGAGATGAGGAGATTGAGTTGACTGAGCAGATGCGGGCCGCCCGCCTCCATGAACGCCAGAAGCCGATGACGGTGGACCTCATCGACAAACCCACGGTCCGACCATCGGATGTCCTCATTGAGGTCCGAGCGTGCGGGGTCGTTCCCAACATGACCAATGTGATCCACACTCCTCCTCCCGTCGGTCTTCACCTGCTCGATCTTCCTGCGGTGTACGGGCTCGATGTAGCGGGCGTGATCGTCGAGAAGGGATCACTGGTGCACGGGTTCGAGGTGGGTGATCGGGTCTACGTCAACCCCGCGCGCTACTGCACCAACTGCGCGCAATGCCGGAAGGGGCACGTCATGGCCTGCGAGCACATGGCGCTCAACGGCTACCTGGGGTCCGGGGCCAAGTCTCCGGAGTCCATGGGTGACTACCCCCACGGGGGCTTTGCCGAGTACATGACAGCCCCGCCGTACAGCTTGGTGCGGCTGCCGGACTCCCTGAGCTTCGAGACGGCCGCACGTTGGGGCTACCTCGGCACAGGGTATGCCGCACTTCGGCGAGCCAACGTGGACATGACCACCAGCGTGTTGATCAATGGGATCTCGGGCACGCTCGGCGTTGGTATAGCGCTGTTCGCGCTCGCTCTGGGCGCGCCGCGGATTCTGGGTGTAGGTAGGAATGTCGAGCGCCTCGAGAAGATCAAGGCGCTCGCACCTGACCGTATTCATGTCCACTCGACTGTCGACAGTGATCAGTCGATCGCGGACTGGGCGCGGTCCGTGACCGATGGTGCCGGCGCCGATGTGGTGATCGATGCGCTATCCACCGGCAGTCCCGCCAAGGCCTTCCTGGCCGCAGCTGCGGCACTCTCTCGTGGAGGAACCCACGTGAACGTCGGTGGTGTCATCGAGGAGGTCGCGCTCAGCCCACTGGCCGTCATGAACTTTGACCAGACCTACGTGGGCAACATGTGGTTCACGCCCGAGCAGGGACAGGAGATGGCTGATCTGGCTGCGTCAGGGCTGGTGAACCTCGACCTGTTCGAGCATGCCAAGTTCTCGTTGGAAGGCGTGAACGACGCGATTGCGACGATCGAGGAGCGCAACGGAGGATGGTCGAACTTTGTCGTCACCCCTTGGGAAAGCTGATCGGCGGCTGGGGTGCGGCGGTGTCCACGTGAGCTCCGGCGGAGCTTCCTGGTCTATCTGGCGGGGTAGCGGGTTGGGGCAGTCGCTTCGCGTGGCAGCCCGACCCCTCCCCGACGCGTCGCCTCGTGATGGCCTGTGAACGCGTCACGGCCGCAGTGAGCGGCCAGCTGGGCCTGGGTTCGTCAGCCGACGAGGTCGCAGAACCCCCTACCCTGAACCGAGTCTCCAGCGACGGTTCCCGTCACCTCCAAGACGCCGGTGTAGAACGTACGACTCGATTCTTGAGCGAGCCGGTGACGGACCTGAAGCCGAGCGTCGATTCCAGGCATCGACAGGACCCAGCCGTGAGGGATTGTCTGACCCGATTCAGACGAGATCGCCTCCCCGCCGATAACCTCGGTCTCTGCTGTGGTCACAATGTGCGTGCCGTCCGGTTGAAGCACAGTTGCCCAGGTGGAGCCGCCGCCAGGCCGAACACTGGTGTCCCAGAGGCTGACCGCTCGCCCATCTGTGAGGACGACCCCGAACCAAGCAAACGCGCCGCCCGTGTCACTGAAGCGGCCGTGCCGTATCCATTGGCGGTCGTACCACGCGGAGCCCTCGACCTGGTGGGACTCCCGCCCGATGAGGATCTTCCCGCTGACGCGGAGACCTGGCACGGAGTACTGCGTTGTGACGGCCTCTCCAAGCAAGAACGAACCCGCTCCGCCGTTGAGCAGCACAGGAGAGGCAGGGTCAAGCGCGAGGTCGAACCCGCCGGAACCCTCTAGGTCGCCAGCCACCCGATACCCGTCCGCGAAGGACCCGTAGAAGCTACCCAGCGGGGCGCGCAATGAGAGGCGATCCGTCGCAATTCCCGCCACGGCCGACGCGGACTTGAGGTGCCGTGACAACAGGGGTCCGTCGTCCATCTCCCGCAACGACACGTGGATGCGCATCATGCGGCCAGCGGTGTGCGAAGCCATGAAGTGAGCCGCGAACCGGCGGCCGGCGACTGACTCGACTTCCGCGGTGACCCACCAGACCTCCCAGGGGAAGTCGAGGTGAGCGGCTTCATCTCGCGGCCAGCGAAGCAGGGTCGGTCTGCCGTCGACGGAAATGGGCTTCATGGCATCTGTCCCTCGTGTGTTCGTTGGTGTGGTCGATTGGGTGAGGCTTGGGGTGTTGACAGCCATAGAGGCCGGTCATATTGTGCCATAATACGAACCAATTGGTCCGCAATGCGGGTCAGGTGTCGATGGTGGCGCCTTCCTATCTCTCCGTCTGCGCCGAGCGTCGTACGAAAGGACCCCCGTCATGACCATCCCCGGCTTCACGTCAGAGCACGAGATCCGCACCGCGTTCTTCATGGCGATGTCGAAGATGTATCGCACCGAGGTGCCGCTGTACGGGGACCTGCTGGACATCGTCGATGGCGTCAATGCGAGGGTCCTTTCCGCCGACGCCGAGATGGAAGCAGACCTGAGGCGACGGGGCGAGTACGAGCGCCTCGGCCAAGAGCGACACGGTGCCATCAGGGTGGGAACGGGCGAAGAGCTCGCGACGCTTCGTCGGATGTTCGCCGTGATGGGAATGCACCCTGTCGGCTATTACGACCTTTCGGTCGCGGGCGTCCCCGTGCATTCGACGGCCTTCCGGCCCGTGGATCTGGCCGGCCTCAACCGCAACCCGTTCCGGGTTTTCACCTCGTTGTTGAGGTTGGAGCTGATCGATGATGCGGAGTTGAGGAACGAGGCATCGCGACTGCTGTCCCAGCGCCGAATCTTCACCGATCGCACCCTTGAGCTCACAGAGCAGTACGAACGCGACGGCGGGCTCGAAGAGGATGCTGCAGCGGAGTTCGTGACCGAGGTCTTGGAGACGTTCCGTTGGCACGGCGACACCGTCGTTGATGCTGGCACTTACAAGAAGCTCAACGACGTTCACCGCCTCGTCGCTGATGTCGCGTGTTTCCGAGGTCCGCACATCAATCACCTGACTCCGCGGACCCTCGACATCGACGCAGTTCAGGCGGAGATGCTCGCCCGGGGGATCGACGCAAAGGATGTCATCGAGGGGCCACCGCGGCGCGAGCACCCGATCTTGCTGCGGCAGACCAGTTTCAAGGCGCTCGAGGAGCGCATCAAGTTCCATGGCGGCGATGACGGTGTCATGGGGACCCACGCTGCCCGATTCGGCGAGATCGAGCAGCGCGGCCTTGCCCTGACTCCCAAGGGCCGCGCCCTGTACGAAGAGCTGCTCGCAGAAGCCCGCGGAACCAAGGGCGCGCAAGCGCGCGATTTCGAAGAGCACCTCGAAGCAGTATTCAGTCGGTTCCCGGACGATCTGACCGTCTTGCGGCGCGAAGAGCTCGGCTACTTCAACTACCGACTCGTCGTCGACGAGGTCCCGAGGGGGGCCGACCTCTCGGACCTGGAATCGCTCATCGCCCAAGGAGTCGTCGAGGCGAGCCCGATCATCTACGAGGACTTCCTTCCAGTGAGCGCCGCGGGCATCTTTCAGTCGAACCTCGGGGGCACGGAGCAGAAGTCATACTCCGCATCTGAAGCGAAGGCCTCGCTCGAACACGCCCTCGGAGCTGCAGTGGCCGAACCGTTCGAGCTCTACGCCGGAGTCCAGGAAGACTCCCTCGAGCGCCTCGAGACCCAGCTGGTGCGGACACGCTCGACCGGGTGATCTCGTCATGGAGGCCGCTCTAGAAGGGGCACTACGAGGTGCCGGGGGTGATCGCGGAGACGCATCTGCTGCTCGCCGTACGTTTCTCGAGCCGACGACGTCGTGTGATCCGACGGCATGAGCTGCCGGTCCGGCTGGACGACGTCGCCGAGGTCTCGACGTTGCACGTCGCCGAGCTCCTCGGGTCCAAGACCGAACCACATCTACAGGCAGGAACTGCAGTGACGAATTCATCGTTGACTGGTCGCACCGCTCTCATCTCAGGTGGAAGTCGAGGCATCGGCCTCTCGATCGCACTACGCCTCGCGCGTGAAGGCGCCAACATCGCTCTGCTGGCCAAGACTGATACGCCGAACCCCAGATTGCCCGGTACGGTGCACACTGCCGCAGCGGAGATCGAGGCCGCTGGGGGCCAGGCGCTCGCCGTCGTTGGGGACGTCCGGGACCGGGCAGCGGTGTCACGTGCCGTCTCTGAATGCGTAACGAGATTCGGCGGGATCGACATCGTGGTCAACAACGCCTCGGCGATCAACCTTTCCGGCTGGGGTGACCTCGACCCCAAGCGCTTCGACCTGATGCTCGACGTCAACGTGCGAGGCACCTTCTCACTCGTCACCGAGGCACTGCCTCACCTGCTCAACTCAGAGCACGCACACGTGCTGACCTTGTCCCCGCCGCTCAACGTTGCGCGGCGGTGGCTGGCCACGCACGCTCCCTACACCCTGACCAAGTACGCGATGACCATGCTCACGCTCGGTCTTGCCGAGCAGTATCGGGGATCTCTGGCTGCCAACTGTCTTTGGCCCGAGACCCTCATCGCAACCGCCGCGGTGCAGAACATCGTGGGAGGTGACGAAGGCATGAGGGCCGCGCGCAGCCCGCAGATCATGGCCGACGCAGCCGCGGTGATCCTCGAGGCGAAACCAGGTCTCGAAACGGGGCACTGCCACATCGACTCCGACGTCCTTCGGTGTAGCGGTGAGACCGACCTCTCGGGCTATGCGGCGGTTCCCGGCACCGCAGAGTCCGACCTCGAACTCGATCTCTTCATCTAGTCCGACATCGCCAGGAAGGGCTACCGCACATGTCCAAGCCACGACTCACCGTTGTCGTCTGCAGCACGAGACCACGTCGAGCCGGCGCGCCGGTCGGTGCCTGGTTCGCCGCCCTGGCCCAGAAGCACGAGGCATTCGACGTCGACCTCGTCGACCTGGCCGATCTCTCCCTGCCCATCCTGGACGAGCCGGAACACCCCGCCTTGCGCGAGTATCAGAATGACCACACCAAACGGTGGAGCGCGATCATCGACAGCTCCGACTCTGTCGTGTTCGTCGTCCCTGAGTACAACCACAGCTTCAACGCTGCGACAAAGAACGCCATCGACTACTTGTACCTGGAATGGCGCGACAAAGCTGTCGGGTTCGTCAGCTACGGCGGAGTCTCTGCCGGCACCCGTGCTACCCAGGCACTACGCCCAGTTCTGTTGGCGGTGAAGGCGATCCCGGCCCTCGAGTCAGTCAGTATTCCTCACGTGAGCACTCTGGTTGACGGCGACACGTTCAACGCGTCGGACGGCCTCGAGAAGGCCGCCTTCGTGATGCTCGACGAGATAGACCGCCGCGAACGCGTCCTTCGTCAGCTGCGAGAAGGCGAACGGCGGTAAGTCCTGCAACTCGTGCTCATAGCTGAGGTGATGCTTCTTCCGCGGACCAGATCCGTGGAAGGAGCATCACGTCGGTCGGGCGTAGTGCCTCCCGCCGGCTCCGTCAGCTACTCGAACGTGAGGACGGCCTTGGTCACCTTGCCGTGATGGACGTCGTCGAGGGCCTCGTTGATCGACGTGAACGGGTAGGGGGTGATGAGGTCGTCGAACGGGAACCGGCCCTGGCGATAGAGGTCCAGCATGCGCGGTACGAACTCCTGCGGGACGGCGTCGCCCTCGATCACCCCGATCAGGGTTCGACCGAAGAGCAGGTGGCCCTGGTCGATTGCGATCTCGTTCGGAAGTCCCTGGAACCCGACCGAGGCGCAGACACCCGGTGTCTGGAGACACTCGATAGCGGCGCGGACCGCGTCAGGAAGTCCGATGCAGTCCACGCTGTACTGTGCGCCGAGACCATCGGTGATCTCGACGATCGCTTGGGCAGCGTCGACCTGCGCTGAGTTGACGGTGTGGGTGGCGCCGAGCTCGCGGGCGCGTTCGAGCCGTGCGTCGTCGATGTCTACGGCGATGATCGTTCCGCAATCCGCCGCCTGTGCAGCGAGGACGGCGGCGAGGCCGACCGAGCCGACCGCAAAGACTGCGATGGAGGAGCCCTGTTCGGGCGCAAGGGTGTTGAGCACGGCGCCGGCGCCGGTCTGGATGCCACATCCGAGTGGACCAAGCAGCTCCAGGGGCACGTCGTCGCCGACGACGACACAGTTGCGCTCGTTGGTGATGGACAGCCCGGACCAAGAGGACTGCCCGAACCACGCGCCCAGGACTGGTTCGCCGTCGACGGAGAGGGGAGAGGTGCCGTCGACGCGCGCCCCGACGAGGTTGCGGCCGATGAACTCGCGACAGTGCATCGGCAGCCCGCGTTCGCAGATGTCGCAGCGTCCGCACGACGCATAGGACAGTGCGACGCGGTCTCCCACCTTCACCGTGCTGACGCCGTCACCCACGGCCTCGACGATGCCCGAACCCTCGTGACCGAGGACAATGGGCAGCTGCCCCTCGGCCGGAGCTGCGATGACACCGAGGTCGGTATGGCAGATGCCGACACCGACCATCCGCACGAGCACTTCACCCTTACCAGGTCGGGCGACATCGACGGTCTCGAGGGAGAGCGCGCCTCCCTGCTCTCGTAGGACCGCGGCGGTGGTGGTTTGAGTTGTCATGACGTCTCATCCTCTTGGTTCGGTAGGGCGGGAAGTGGTGGTGACGGACAGCTACTGATGGGCTCGATGACGCCGCTGATCAGGCGGGTGGAGCAGCCTCTGAAAGCTTGCGGCGCATGATCTTTCCCGTCGACGTGGTCGGAAGCGCCGAGACAAAGCGAACGGTCCGGGGTCGCTTGTAAGCAGCGAGCTTGTCGCGGGTGAACTCGATGAGCTCGGCCTCGCTCGGGCTCGTACCGGCACGCAGCACGACGTACGCACAGGCCAGCTCGCCTTTGACGTCGTCGGGTACGGGGCCGACCGCGACCATCGAGACTGCGGGATGTGCGCTGAGGACACGCTCGATTTCGGCCGGGTAGACGTTGTAGCCGCCGGTGATGATGAGGTCCTTGCGACGGTCGACGACGAAGAAGTACCCGTTCTCGTCGACGGTGGCGATGTCGCCGGTGTGAAGCCAGCCGTCGGCCTCGATCGTCTTGGCCGTCTCGGCATCGTTGCCGAAATAGCCCATCATCACGATCGGTCCACGGACCATGAGCTCGCCGGGGGTGCCAGGGGCAGCGTCGACACTCACGTTTTCGAGGTCGGCGACACGTACCTGGACGCCGGGAAGCGATACTCCGATCGAACCGGGGACCCGAGGCGAGTGGACGGCATGGGTAGTGCCGAGGCCGGATATCTCTGTCATCCCCCAGAGCTCGAGAAGCGGGGCACCGGAGCGCTTCTGCCACGCGTTGATGGTGCTGATCGAGATTGTCTGGCCGCCCACCGTGCACACCCGCAGCGCACTCAGGTCGGCGTCGGCGAGCGCTTCGGAGGACAGCAGCATCGAGTACATCGCGGGTACGCCCTCGAACATCGTCGCCCGGTACTTGGTGATGAGTGCGAGACCTTCCTCGGCGACAAATCGCTCCATCAGGACGACAGTTCCGCCTACGAGGAAGGTGCCGTTGATGGCGACGTTGCCGTAGACATGGGGCGCCGGAAGGGCGGTGACGACGACGTCGTTCTCGGTACGACCATGCATCGTCGCGGTCAGCGAACAGTTGAGGAGTACCGCCTGTTGAGACTGCATTGCCCCCTTGGGGTGCCCGGTGGTGCCGGACGTGTAGCCGATGGTCGACATCGACTCCGGCGTCACCGGCGCCGGATCGACGAGCGGCTCATGGTCGAAAAGCGTTGCGAAGCCGCGCTCGTCCTCACTGTCGAGGGCAAGGACGAGGCCGACCGCGTTGTCCTCGTCTGCGATCGCGCGGATCGCTTCGAACTGGTCAGCGGACGTCAGTACCGCCACAGCCCCGCAGTCGCGGACGACGAAGGCCATCTCGGGTGGGGTGAGCATCACGTTGACGGGGTTGACGACGGCTCCCGCGCGTAGGGCGGCGTGGTACGCGACGATCCACTGCCACGTGTTGGGGCCGTAGAGGGAGACCACCTGTCCTGGCTCGACGCCGTTGGCTCGCAGCCCGGTGGCTGCGCGGGCAGCGAGGTCGTCCAGGTCGGCGTAGGTGAACGTGCCGCCGGCGGTGATCAGGGCCGTCTTGTCGCCAAAGCGTTGTGCGCTGAGCCGCAGGATGTCACCGGGGCCGACCATGTCGGGGCGGCTCTTGGTCCCGGACTCGGTGTCGATGCTCATCGGAATACTGGGTCCTCTCGGTGGATGCTCCGGACCGGGCGTCGTGGATAGCCAGCCGCCCGGTCCGGTCGTTGTGTGGATTCGCCGTCGACTCGGTCGCTCAGACCGCTTCGGCATCCTTGTTCAGGGTGATGGACTGCCAGTTGGTGTACTCGGCCAAGCCATGCAAGGAGTTCTCGGCGCCGATGCCGGACTGCTTGTGACCGCCGAAGACCTGGTAAGGCGTGTACTGATGCACCTCGTTGAGCCAGACGGTGCCGGCGTCGATCTGTCGCGCGATCCGCTGGAGTGCGTCGAGGTCCTTGCCCCAAACGGAGGCTCCGAGCCCGTAGATGGTGTCGTTGGCGCGAGCGATGACGTCGTCCTCGTCGGTCCACTTCAGGAGGGGAAGGATGGGACCGAACGGCTCCTCCACCACCAGCCGGGAGTCCTCGGGCGGGTTGTCGACCAGGGTGACCGGGACGAACCAGCCGGCACCCTCGGTGTCGATCTCACCACCGAGGGCAAAGGCGTGGCCTTGGGCGTGAGAGTCGGCGAAGAACTCCTGCACCTTCTTGAACTGCGGTTCGTTCTGGATCGGTCCGAGGCCGGTGTCGGCGTCGGCACCGTTGCCGACCTTGATCGTCTTCGCGTAGGCGACCAGAGCATCGCGGACGGCGTCGTAGACGTCCTCGTGGATGTAGAGCCGCTTGGCGGCGTTGCAGAACTGTGCGTTGTTCTGGAAGGCAGCCCAGAAGAGCTGGGGAGCGACTCTGGCCGGGTCGACGTCGGGGAGCACGATGGCCGGGTCGTTGCCACCGAGCTCGAGGGTGAGCCGCTTGAGCGTCCCGGAGGCGGAGCTCATCACGTGCCGGCCCGTGTCGGTGCTCCCGGTGAAGGCGATCTTGTTGATGTCGGGGTGGGAGGTCATCCACTTGCCGAGGTCGTCGTCACCCGCGACCGCACTGAGCACGCCGGGCGGGACGAGGTCCTGGACGAGCTCGACCAGCTTCAGGTCGCACAGTGGCGTGAACGGCGACGGCTTCACGACGATGGTGCACCCTGCGACCAGAGCGGGCGCGATCTTCCACACCGAGAGAAGGATCGGGAAGTTCCACGGGACGATGGCGCCGACGACGCCGACCGGGGTGTATCGGGTGACGGCTGAACGCTCCGCGGAGTCGAGGAGCGTCTCATCGGGCAGTGACTGCTTAGCGATCTCGCGGAACCATGCAACGGAGCCGAAGACTTCCCACTCCGCGCCGGCGCGCGGCTTGCCCTGCTCGCGGGTCAGCAGCGCCATGAACTCCTCGGCGTGCTCCTCCAGCCGGTCACCGATCGCGCTGACGATGCGCTGACGCTCCTCGATCGGCGTCGCGGCCCAGCCTGGGAAGGCGGCACGCGCGGCAGCGACCGCCTCGTCGAGCTGGCCCTTGCTCATGACCGGCACCTGAGCGATGACCTCGCCGGTAGCCGGGTTGAATGCCGGAGCCGTCGTGTCCGAGGTGGCGGGTCGGCCGTTGATCGTCGAGACGTAGTCGCTGTCGAAGGTGGTCGTGGCCCGGCGTTCGGCTTGGGTGGTCATCGGTGACGCTCCTTGGGTCTGAGGGATCGGTCACCCCGACCATGCATCGTGACGAGCGTCACTAACTGTTCGGATTCGGGACGGTGGATCCAGGGGGCGCGCCCTTCCCGACCTCACGAACGGTCTACGTCTGGATACCGAGACGCCTGATGCGCTCGTACAGCGTGTTGCGCCCGATGCCGAGCCGCTCGGCCGCCTTGGTCTTGTTGCCGCCCTCCTCGGCCAGGACCGCCACGATCGTGTCGTGCTCGGCCTGCTCGAGGAGACCGAGATGTCGACGACGGGGACCGGTCCGGTACGCCGCGGGCAAGTCGGCGCCCGTGATGTCTCCAGTGGTGCGCGCTGACGTGGCTTCCATCAAGACTCTGCGAAGCTCCCGGAGGTTTCCCGGCCACGACACTGACTTCAGGATGTGCATGGCGGTGGGGGTGAGCTTCCGTCCGACACCTGCCGGTAGGCCGACGAGGAGCGACGCGACGAGATCCGGGAACTCCTCCATGCGCTGTCTGAGCGGTAGGACCTCTCGGCGTTTCGATGCTCTGGCGAGCAACGCCGCGTGCTGGTTCGAGATGGCGCTTTCTCCTGCGGGGACCAGGTCGGACGAAGCGACCAAGGCCACAGTGGCGCCGGCGTGAGCGTCGAGCAGTTTGCCGAGCAGCCCTGCTGCTGCGGGCGTCAGGAGGTCCGCGTCGTCGAACAGAACCGGCCCACCGGACTCGAGAGCACGTCGTGCCCGAAGCAACCAACGAGCCGCTCCGACCTCGATCTCGTCAGCAGCAGAGACCACCTGGGCATCAGCCCCCAGAGCTTCGAGCCCGGCTGTCGTACGTCCTGTCCCGGGCTCGCCGTGGATCACGACGACATCGCCTGGGGCGATCGCGCCGATCCGGCGCGGCGAGCTCTTGGCACCTGCGGTGGACCGAGGAACGGGCGGACGAGGAACCAGCGGTTCGAAGTCGAAGATCACCCCACCGGGGCTTCCTTGGACCCGTTCGAAGTGCACCGTGGTTTCCATGCCGCCAGCGAGCCTGATGGCAGATCTCACGGTCCGGCTCCGCGGTGCATCGATGGCCATCTCCCGTAGGCGAGCATGGTCCGCTGTGCCGAGGAGGTCGATCGCGTGACGGTTTGCCAGGAAAACGTCATCGCTCAGGACGACCACCGGGTTCGGCCGGTTGGCGGCGCGGATCTGGAAGGCGGCCAGCATCTTCTGCTCGGCGACTCGCGACCCTTCGAGCAGGTGCTGCTCGATGTCGCGGACCGCCCGCATCAAGAATGGTCCCAGGAGCCGAGTGGCGTCCTCGACGTGGCCGGTGACGTCGAGGACGCCTTCGAGGCGCCGCGTCGCCGGGTGCACGATGGGGGCACCAAAACATGAGAACTGGTGCAGGGCCTCCAGGAAGTGTTCTGAACCGCTCACGGAGATCGGAGCACGGAGCTCAAAGGCGGTCGCCAGAGCGTTGGTTCCGGAAACCGACTCGACGTAGCGACTGCCAGGAACGGCCATGACCCGATCCAACGCACCGGTGAGGCTTCGCACCCCGTAGCGCCGGTCGACTATGACCGATCCCTTGTCGGCAAGCAGGACGCTGAATCGCGTGTCTGAGAGGTCTTGGGCCATTCGATCGAGTACTGGCTCGGCCGCCAGAGCGAGTCGACTACGACGATCGACGTCGGACATCACCGACTCGCGGACCTCCATGCCAGGATCAAGGCCCGCTAGTTGAGCGCGGTGCCAGGCCGTCTCGATCTCGGGGCGTAGCCCCCTCGTCTCGCCCATGTCCATCGCTACATTGTCCTTCGCGGAGCGCCTCTCAGGCCAGCGCTCCCGCGCGGATCGGGAACGCCAGCGGACGCATAGGCGACGCTGTCGCCCCGCGTAGACGCAGGCCGGCGCCCACCATGACGAACTCCCACAGCTGAGCCTCGGAGATCTCCTCGAGGTTCGCGTTCTCCATGATCGGAATTCCGCATTCGCCGAGCAGGTAGGTGTGGACGGGGTGCCAGTTGTTCGGGTCAGTGCTGGGCATGACCTCAAGCGCGACGTTGTCTGCTCCGATGATCATGGCGCCCGCCTCGGCCAGGAGCGCCGCAGCGCCCCTGTCTAGGCCCGCCTCGTTGTGCAGATAGCGCTTGTTGTCGTTCCACAGCCGCATGCGGCCGGTGCGGATGAGGACGACGTCGCCTTCGCGGATCTCGGTGCCCTGGCGTTCGATCACCGCGGAGAGGTCGTCAGCGGAGACGACCTGCGAGTCGGGAAGCACATCGACACCGGCTGCTGCGGCAACGTCGAGAAGTACGCCGCGCGCGATGACCGGCGGCAGCTGCTCGGCGCCGTTCTTCAGCCAGTGACGGCTACCCAGGCTTTGGTCCGCACTTACTTCGTTCCACACCATCCCGTCGAGGCCGAAGTGGTTCAGCGAGTCGAGATGGGTCCCGGTGTGGGTGTACATGGAGATGCAGTCGCCCGAGTAGGTGACATGCTGGTTCTGCTCTGCCCCGATGCCGAGGACGTTCTCGTTGACGCTGCCGTGCGGTGTGTGAGACATCCAGATCTGGTACGTCGGGTCGCCGAGTCCGTCCCACGACGGCATTCCCACGTGGTAGTCGACGGACAGGTCGTAGATCGTCGTCGGATCGGCGGCCGCCCATGCCGCGGCGCGAGACTCGTCGGTCATGAGGTTGAGCATGCCGATCTCGTCCGATGGCCCGAAGGGGCTGCGGCTCACCTTGCCTGCGGTGACGGAACGTGCGGCCACAGGGTCGGTCGTCTTCACATTCATGCTGGTCTCCTTTGCGGTGCGCTCGCGCGCTCGTCAGGTGTCTCTGGTTCAGTTCCGGTCGAGACGTCGTCCGACCACGGTGGTGGCGGCAGCCGATACGTCACCGGTGTCCGCTCCATGCGAAGGGGGTTGCGCGTGAGCTCGGTGCCGCCGATCTCGACGGTCGGGTTCAGGCCGAGCGACCTGGCGAACTCGAAGGCGGCCGCGACGTCGTTGACCGGGCCAGCGGGAACCCCAGCCTCGTTGAGCAGTCGTGACCATTCTGCTGCCGGTGCTGAGGCCAGCTGCGTGCTCAACGCGACTCGCAACGCTTCTCGGTGGTGAACTCGGCTCGCATTGGACGAGAAGCGCGGATCGTCTGCCAGGTCGGGCACGCCGACCACTGTGCTCATCGACCGGAACTGACGGTCGTTGCCGACCGCGACTGCGAGCTCGCCGCCGGCGGTCGGCAGGGTCTCGTACGGCGCGATCGACGGATGCTGGTTTCCCATCCGTTGCGGCACGACCCCGCCGGCGGTGTAGGCGGATCCCTGATTGGACAGAGCGGCCAGGGCGCAGCTGAGCAGGTCGACCTCGATTCGCTGACCCTCGCCGGTTCGTTCGCGGTGGCGCACGGCAGCCACCACCCCGAGGGCGGCGTAGAGCCCGGTGATGACGTCGATCAGCGCGACCCCGACCTTTTGAGGTTCCTGCTCTGGTGCTCCGGTGACGCTCATCAGGCCACCGACAGCCTGGACGATCAGGTCGTAACCGGGCAACGACGCGCCGTCGCCCGACCCGAATGCACTGATCGAGCAGTAGATCATGTCAGGCCTCAGCGACACGAGCTGCTCGTATCCGAGGCCGAGGCGGTCCATCACCCCGGGCCGAAAGTTCTCCACGACGATCCCGCTCTTCACCGCGAGGTCCTGAGCCTGCCGGCGGCCCTCGTCGGTTGCCAGGTCGAGGACGACGCTGTTCTTGTTGCGGTTCACCGACAGGAAGTACGTCGCTCCGCCGCCCGGTGCGTACGGAGGTCCCCAGGCTCGGGTGTCGTCACCACCTCCGGGGCGCTCGACCTTGACCACCTCGGCTCCGAGGTCGCCGAGCAGCATGGTCGTGAGCGGGCCGGCGAGGATCCGGGAGAAGTCCGCGACACGGAGTCCCTCGAGAGCGGTCATCGGCCGACGAACTCCCCGACGCGCTTCTCGGAGAAGGCGCGGTAGGCCTCGACCGAGTCTGAGGTGGAACGGACCACACCCATATGCGAAGAGATCAGATCCAGGCTTGTCCGAAGGTCCAGCCGCTGGGACTGATACGCCGTACGTTTGATCATCCGCACAGCCACGGGCGGCGCGGCGGCGATACGGCGCGCCAACGCGTAGGTGGCGTCCATGAGCCCTTTGGAGTCGTGGACGCTGTTCACCAAGCCGATCTCGGCGGCCTGGTCGGCAGCGACCATGTCACCGGTCCACAGCAGTTCTAGGGCCTTCGGCATCCCGACCAGCCGGGGGAGGAGCCAGCAGCCACCGTCCCCAGGGACCAGTCCGACCTTGACGTACGACATTGCCAGCCGGGCGTTGTCCGAGATCAGCCGCAGGTCGCACATCAGTGCCATGTCGAGCCCTGCGCCCATGGCGTCGCCGTTGATGGCGGCGATGACGGGCTTGTCCACGTTCTCCAGGGCCAGCGGCACCCGGTGGATGTGGTCGGTGAGCGCCTGCTTGAACTCCAACGGCTTCTGCTCGTGCTCGGCCACCCAAGACAAGTCGATACCGGAGCAGAAACCTTTGCCTGCTCCGGTGACCACGATGGCGCGCACCAGCGGATCCGCCTGCGCCTCGAGAAGCCGGTCGGCCCAGGCATCGACCATCTCGAACGTGAACGCGTTGCGCTTCTCTGGTCGGTTGAGCCGGATGGTCGCTACATGTTCGGCGACCTCATACTCGAGCTCGTTCATGGAAGGCATGACTCCTCAGGTGTGGTTCAGATGCTGCACACGTACGCCGGGCAGGCGTCAGGCGTGCTGGCTGTCTTGGTGGAACCGGCACGCGACGCTTCTCAGGAAGCGGCGAGGCGCAGTCGGGTGGGCAGGGTGTTGAGCTCCTCATGACCGTCGGCGGTGACGATGACGTTGCCGCCGATGTTCACCTGTCGACGGCCGAAGACTGCGTCGGGCTCGAGCTGGAAGGTCATACCGGGCTCGAGGACCACATCGAGGTCGGTGCCGGGAAGCTCAACGACCTGCTTGAAGCGGTCGGTGATGCTGCGGTCGGTGCCTCGCGTGACGCGGCCGACCATGGTCAGAGGAGTAAGGCTGTGGATCAGCGGCGTGATGTGCCACGCTCCGGCCCTCTCGAGCGGCTCGGCCATGGCATCGGCGACCTCGCCGAACTTCACGCCGGGACGGATCGCCTCCAGGCCCCGCTCATAGGACTCGCGCGCCACCTCGGCCGCGCGGTGGAACTCAGGTGCGACATCGCCGACCGCCACGCACATCTGCACCTGCGCCTCGATGCCGCCGACCGCCGGCATCATCTCGGACAGCACCATGTCACCGTTCTGGATCACGCGTGCCGGCTGTGCACGGTGGAGCCAGCGCGGTGCGTCCCAGCTGAGGTTGTCGGGCCCGGAGTGGAGGAACAGGTCGTGGGCCATCCCGGCGCCGTGGCGGTGGAACTCGTGCAGGATCGCGGCGTAGACGTCGATCTCGCTGACACCCGGCTTGGTCACGTCCAACATGACCTGGCAGGCCCGTTCGGCCAACTCAGAGACGAAACGGAACAGTGCGAGCTCTTCGTCGCTCTTCACCAGCCAGACGGCCGTGAACTCGTCGAGGACGTCGACGAATGTCGCCTGCGGCAGCTCGGCCTGGAGGTAGGCCCACATCGGCTGCGGCGTCCAGCCATAGGGGAGCAGGTTGGGACCGCTGAGGATGCCGATCGTTCCGATGCGGGACTTGGTGAGTCCGAGCTCCTCCAGGACCCGCACCATGGCCGGCGCGCGAGGCCCGAATCGCATGTCCTGGATCCAGGTACCCTCTCCGAGCTCCTGCGCCTGCAGCCACGATCCCGCCAATGAGGCACCGCGCTGGATGGCGACGGGCTCGCCTTCGAGCGGGAGTATCACGGCAGATCCCGGCAGATCGTTGGTCAGGTAGGTGTCGGCTGGATATCGCACCGGAGCAGGGGGGACGAGGAGAGCCTCGACCTCGTTGCGACGCATCAGATCACGCAGCAGACCCCAGCGACGGTCCCGTTCGGCCAGCGAAAGCGTGGGCGTCGACAGGTCGGGAGAGACGCTCACGCGATGTTCTCCTTGGGCTTCTTCGTCCACGCCCACATCTCCATGTTCACGTTCTTGCGGTAGTCCTCCTGCATCGCAGGCGTCAGCACTTCGACATGGAGGCGGTTCTCGACCCACACCTCGATGACGTCGAAGAACTCACCTCGAGGGCACGACACAGTGCGCCACCCGTGGCGTCGTGCGATCGCCATGATCTCCTCCTGCGACTTCTCCGTCGAGGTCGCGAAGTGGAAGGCGACGTACTTGGACGGGGACTCATCCGGCTTGGGCCACACCGGGTCCTCGTCGCCCTTCCCGGGCGCCATCGTCTGAGAACGCGGATAGACCTCGCAGGTCGTGCCATTCTCGTCGCCGGCGATCGCCACCCAGGCGCCGGGCCACGGCGGAAACTCGAAAGCCTCACCTCCCCAGATCTCGGCGATCACCTCTGCGACGAGTTGCGTGTTGTCCGCGGGAATCGAGACGTGAAAGATCATCGTCGGCCTTCCTTCTGATCTATTGTCCAAAGAACAGGACACAATGTCCTGTCATGAATACTAGATTGGGGGATAGGGGGCGTCAAGGGGCTTAGGTAACGGCGTTTCCAGTTGCACTAGATGTCCTGTGTCGAGGACACTGAAGTCTTCCGGCCGCGGCAATCGGCCAGTTCGGAGACGAGGAGGCCTACTGATGGTGAACGAGGTACCCGCGGTGAGTGCCGCTGTCCGGTTGGTCGAGCGCCTTGCGGCCGCCGCCCCTCAGCCTGTGTCGGCTGGCACGCTCGTGGACGAGCTCGGGCTCAACCGGTCGACCTGTTACAACATTCTTGCCACGCTGCAGCAGGCTGGCTGGGTCAACAACCTCGGCAAACGGTCGGGATGGACGCTCGGGCCGGGACTGTCGACGCTGTCCGGTCTTGGCGACGAGGGCATTCATGCTGTCGCCAAGGAGGAGGTCGAGCAGCTATGTCGGCGACTCGGGGTGGTCGTCTTTGCCTGCCAGGAGGATGGATCGGGCAGCTATACCGTCGTTGCGGTTGGTGACCCGGGCCGCGGGGTTCGGGTCACGGTCGACGTCGGTGACCGTTTCCCCTTCTCGGCGCCCGGGCTCATGCAGGCCTTCTGGGCGTATCGCCCGTTCGAGGATTTCCGCGACCTTGCACGGAGGCGTCTCGTCGAGCGCTTCACCGAGTTCACGGTAACGGATGCCGACGAGCTGAAGGATGTGTTCGAACAGGTTCGGTCTCGCGGGTATGGCTCGAGCATTCGCCAGTTCAACGTGGCGCACAGCGGTGCTTCGGCGACCGTGTTCGGTCCGAACGGGCAGCCGAAGCTGGCCCTGATGACGATCACGTTCTCGAGCGAGCTGGATGAGGACAACCTTGACCGCGTCGGTGCGGCGATTCGCGATGCAGCGGACCGGATTACGGCGCGGATCGGCGGTGCGGTGCCGGAGCGAGGGCGCGTCCTGTCTGGACGATGACCGAGCGGACTGTGTGTTCGCGCGACATTGTCATGAACGTAGTACGACGATGCCGTCGTCGTCGCTGACAAGTGTCGATCCGGGCAGGAAGATGCATCCGCCGAAGGAGACGGGAACGTCGCGCTGACCTCGACCCTCTTTGAGACTTCGTCGCGGGTTGGTTCCCCGCGCCTTGATCCCGAGGGGCAGGGTGCCGAGAGGCGCCGCATCGCGGACGGCGCCGTTGATCACGATCCCTGCCCAGCCATTGCTTGCTGCTCGCATTGCCATGTTGTCGCCCAGCATCGCCACTCGCACCGATCCGGTTGTGTCGACGACGATCACCCGGCCCTCGCCCGGCTCTGAGATGACCTGCTTGAGCAACAAGTTGTCCTCGTAGCAAAGCAGTGTCACTACGGCCCCTGAGAAGGTGCGCCGACCGCCGTACTGCCGGAGCTGTGTGTCGCAGACGTCGATCTCGTTGCCGTGCTCGTCGCAGAGATCCGCCGTGCTCAGGGGGATTTTCGCGGTCATGTCAACTCCTGATTCGGGGCGCAGGTCTGTGCCTTGGGGGTTTCGCTTCGGTGTCGGCGATGTTAGCATCATGTCCTCGATACAAGACACGAATTCTCCTATGGTGGTCACTTATGAAACTTGCGTCTTCCTTTCTCGTGCCTGGTTCGCCGGACAAGGTGCTCAACTCCTTCCTTGATCCAGCGATCATGCAGGTGTGTCTCCCGGGCTGCGAGGAGGTCAAGCAGGTCGATGACAACACCTATCGCGGAAGCCTCGTGAACGAAGTCGCCCACGTGAAGTTCAAGGCGACGTTCATCGCCGAGATCACTGAACGGGACATCCCCGAGGACACCGCGAAGCCGGCGATGATCAAGGCAGTGCTGAAGGGGGAAGACCGTCGACTCGGCAGCACCGTCAAGCTCGACGCTCTCCTGACGGTCTCGCCGGTCGACACCGACGGCGACAACGCCAACTCTCAGGTCTCTTACGAGATGGAGATGGCGATGTGGGGCAAGCTCGGCCGGCTTGGCGAGGCCGTCATCCGCCGTCGCACCGCTGAGGTGGAGGCGCAGTTCGCCGAGGCCCTGGCCGCGGTGTGCGCGGGCAAGCCGGTGCCGACGCGAGCATCGGGTAAGAGCGGCCGGGCAGCCGCTCGGACGCGGGCGAATGGTGCCGTCGCGATTGGTGTCGGGAACGACGTACCGGGTCAGGTCGACCAGTCCGGGCAGATCAGTCTCACCCCGGTGCCCGTGGCACCGCGTTCGTCGCAGGACCTGCTTGTCCTCGGGCTGGCGGTCGCTGCAGCTTTCGCCTACGGCGTGATTGCCGGCGGCCGCGCGCGAGCCCGCCGATGACTCGCTTTCACCGGCCCGGCAGCCTGGAGGAAGCGACAACGCTGCTCTCCGAGCTCGACGACGCGATGGTCTACGGAGGAGGCACCGCCATTCAGATCCTCCTCAAGCAGGGGATCTTGTTCACCGAGGACTTCCTGGACATCTCTGGAGTTCCTGGTCTGAATGACGTGGTCCTCACTGACGGCGGGTTCCGCGTCGGTTCTCTCGTCAGCCTGCGGCACATGGAGACGAGCGAGGACGTGAGGCGGCTCGCACCGTTGGTCGCCCAGACCTACGGCAAGGTCGCAAACCCGCGGGTGAGGAACACGGCGAGCGTCGGTGGCAATGTCGCCCACGGTGACTACAGGCTCGACCCGCCCACGGCGCTAGCGGTCCTCGATGCGACCTTGGAGCTCTCCTCCGTCGAGGGAACGCGTGAGGTGTCGGTCAGGGAGTTCTTCGTCGACTTCCAGGTCACCGACCTCCAGCCCGACGAGATCATCACCGCGCTGCTCATTCCGCACGAGCCGCCGGGTTCGGTCGGGCACTACGCCAAGCTGAGCAGCCTGAGCGAGAACGACTGGCCCTGTGCCACCGCGGCTGTGCTCGCGGTCCCAGAGGACGACTTCGTCGAGATCAGGATCGGTCTCGGCGCGCTTGCACCGACCACCCGCTATGTGGCCTTCGACATGACGCCCGACATGAACGACCAAGAAACGGTCGAGGCCGCGATCGAGATCGCCGACTCCGCCATGGACCCGATCGCGGACGTACGTGGAAGTGCGAGCTACAAGGCAACGCTCGGGCGGGTGGCGGTCGAAGAGGCCGTACGCACGGTCCTGAAGGAGATCAATCGTGACTGACATTGTGGATCACCCCGACACACAGGTTGCTCGGAGCGCTGCGCCGCCGGAGGTTCAGGGGGTCGGTCAGCGGAGACGGCGGTTCGATGCTCTTGGCCGCGTTCGCGGCACCATTCGGTACACCGGGGACGAGACGCCGCCCCGGGGGACTCTGCACGCCGCCGTGCACCGCAGCACCATGCCGCACGCCCGGATCCTTTCCGTCGATACCGATGAGGCTGCGGCCGTCAGCGGCGTCTTCAGCGTCGTGACCGGGCGTGACCTGCACGAGCTGTTCGGCGACCGCATCTACACCGGCCCGGCCTTTGCCGACCAACCGTGCCTGGCCGTCGACAAGACCAGGTACGTCGGCGAGCCTGTCGCGGCGGTCCTGGCATCCGACCGCGCTGTCGCCCAAGCGGCAGCAGATCTGATCGCCGTCGAGTATGAGGAGCTCCCCGCGGTCCACGACGTGCGGGCCGCGCTCGAGGGGAGCGCGTTCGTCCATGACGAGCTGAGGCCGAGCTCGGTGTTCGCAGACCTCGCGCACCTCGGCGGAGTTCGTGACACCAACATCGCCTATGAGTACCGGCAGGTCCTCGGGGACGTGGCAATGGAAGCAGACGCCGCCACTACGACGGTGTCAGCCACCACTTGGGCGCCGCCCACGCACCATGTGCCGATCGAGCTCCCCTCGACCACAGCCTGGGTCGAGGGCGGACGTCTCGAGATGCTCAGCACGACCCAGACGCCGTCGTACTGCCGTCAGACCATCTCGGACCTCTTGGCGATCCCGCTGTCGCAGGTGCGGATCACCACGCGTCCACTGGGAGGAAGCTTCGGGTCGAAGATGTACGACCGGCTCGAGCCGCTGACCGCGGCGCTGGCATGGTCGACCGGCAAGCCCGTCCGTTTCGACGTGACGCGCGAAGAGGCGTTCCTCCTGACCACGCGGCACGGTTGCGAGGTGGTCGCCTCGATGTCGGCCGATGCCAACGGCGACATCGTGGCCGTCACCTCCGACGTCCGCTACGACACCGGCGCGTTTGCCGATGTTGGTCCCCGTATCGCGGCAAAGTCCGGGCTGATCGCCGCCGGGCCCTACAACGTACGAAGCGTCGATGTTGTGTCACGGTGCATCTACACGAACAAGGTGTCCGCCGGTCCGTTCCGCGGTTTCGGCGTCCCTCAGATCACGTGGTCCCACGAGACGCTGATCGATGAGCTGGCCAGAGAGCTTGGCGAGGATCCGTATCGGTTCCGCCGCCGCCACCTGCTGCGGGAGGGTGATGTCGCCTCAGTCGGCACCCCCATGCACAGTGCTGACTTCGTCACCTCGATCGACTCGGTCGCCGACGCGATCGGCTGGGACGACCCCACCCCGAGCGGCGATGGGCGCTGGATTCACGGCAAGGGCATCGCGGTCGGCATCAAGGCTGTTCTCACGCCGACGATCGCGAACGCGACCCTGAACCTGAACCAGGACGGGTCGGCGACGCTGCTGATCAGCACCGTCGACATGGGCCAAGGTAGCGACACGATCATGGCTCAGATCGTCGGAGAGGTGCTCCGGATCGACAGCCGGAGAGTCCATGTCGTTCCCGCCGACACCGACGCGACCCCGTACGACACGATCACAGCTGGCAGTCGTTCTACCTATCACACGGGAAATGCCGTGCGCCTGGTCGCGGAGGCCATGCGGACGAAGCTCCTGGGCTTCGCCGCCGAGCAGCTCGAGGTCGCGGCCGACGAGCTGCAGCTCGGTGCCGACGGGATCAGGCACGTACCGACGGACAAGACGTTGACCGTCCCGGATGTCGTACGCACCAAGTACGGCGCTCGGGGAGCGACTGTGACCACCGCGGAGAACTTCACCAGCTGGTGGCACCCCTACGACAAGGGCACCGGTCGCTCGGAGAAGGTGACCGAGCACTGGTTCGCCGGCGCAGTTGCGGTGCGTATCGCGGTGGACACCCGAACCGGTCGCATTCACACCCATCATCTGGCGGTCGCAGGAGATGTCGGAAAGGCGATCAACCCTGCCTTGGTGGAACAGCAGCTCACCGGCTCGGCGATCATGGGCCTGGGGCACACACTGTTCGATCAGCTGGTGCTGGACAACGGCCAGATGATCAACGCGACCCTGCTCGACTACCAGCTGCCGTCGATCAAGGACGTGCCTGATCGGCTGACGCCGATCATCGTGGAGAGCGCGCACCGAGACGGTCCTTTCGGTGCCAAGGGCGTGGGGGAGACCGGGATCCTTCCGATCGCGCCGGCCTACGCGAACGCGCTTCGCGACGCCTGCGACGTTCGCGTGACCCAGTTGCCGCTGACGCCCGAACGCGTCCTTCACCACCTCGATGCCCGGGAGGCACGATGAGCACGGAGATCTCGCTCGATGTCAACGGCACCAGCCACCGGGTGCGGGTCGCGGACAACACAGTGCTTCTCGACGCTCTGCGTCAGCAAGTGGGAGTCACGAGCGCTCGGGAGGGATGCGGCGTCGGCGCGTGCGGCGCCTGTACGGTGCTCGTTGAAGGGCACAGCGTGTCGTCCTGCATGGCGAATGCTCGCCGCTATGACGGCAAGAAGGTCGTCACGGCTGACGGCCTCCCGGAGAACGACCCAGTGGTGTCCTCCTACGTCGACAACGGCGCCATGCAGTGCGGCTACTGCATTCCCGGCTTCGTCCTGATGACCAAAGAGTTGCTCCGGGAGAACCCGTCGCCAACTGATGAGGAGATCGCTGATCACCTCGAGGGCAACATCTGCCGGTGTGCGACCTATCCGGAGATCATGAAGGCGGTTCGCGAGGCGGCTGCCCGAGCAGGGGAGACAACCTGATGCCTAAACTCGACCGTCCTTGGGGGACGTACCACTACCTCGACGAGGGTGCCGGACCGCTGGTTGTGCTGCTGCACCCGCTGGCAGCAACGGGCGAGTTGTGGCGACGCCTGATCGACGAGCTGACCCCGTCCTTCCGTGTGGTAGCACCTGATGCTCGAGGGCATGGTGCCTCGACATGGGACGGCACTCAGTTCACCGTTCCAGACCTGGCCGACGACGTGGCTGCCCTCATTCAGCACCTCGACTCCGGTCCTGCCCATCTCGTGGCCCTTTCGATGGGTGGTTGCACGGCAGTGGCGACCGCCATACGAAGCCCCGAGCTCGTCGGGCGGCTCGTACTCGCTGACACCACCGCTGACTATGGTCCGCAGAAGACGGAGGCGTGGTCGGAGCGAGCCGAGAGGGCTGTCGCAGTTCCTCGCGCCAAGCAGCTCCGTTTCCAGGTGGAGCGCTGGTTCTCCACCGGATTCATCGAACAGGATCCAGCCGAGGTCGAGCGGATCTCGAAGATCTTCGTCGACACGGACTCTGAGGCCCATGCGGCGGCTTGCCGCGCCCTCGGTGCCTACAGCGACCTGGGCCGGCTCGGGGAGATCAAGGCGCCCACGCTCGTCCTGGTCGGTGAGGACGACTATGCGACTCCGCCGCGGATGGCTCAGACGATCCATGAAAGCATCGCGGGTTCCACGTACCTCGTGTTGTACAAGACGCGGCACATGTCATTGGTCGAGAACCCAACCGCCCGGTTGCTCGCAGCCCGTCATCTGTCCGGTTTGGACGTGCTGCGTGACTGACATGTTCGGCGTCAGATGAGGTGGAGGGCGACGTAATCGCCCCAACAAGATGGAACTTCTTCGATCTCGAGGCAGCGGCTGCGCAGCGGTCGCGAGATCGGTAACAGAAAGGGAGTAGGGAATGTCCCTAGATCAGTGGACGAAGGTCGCAGCTGTTGGCGACTTGCCTGACGGCGAGATGATCGGCGTCGATGCCGGCCAGGTCAAGATCTGCTTGGCGCGGGTCGAGGACAAGTACTACGCGATGAACGACATCTGCTCGCACTTCGCAACCCGGCTGTCCGGGGGTGAGTTCTACCCCGATGACCTGGAGGTCGAATGCCCCCTCCATGACAGTCGGTTCAGCCTTGTCGACGGGAGCCCGCACGAGGTCCCGGCGGACGAACCGGTCCAGGTGTACGCAGTGCGGGTCGACGGAGACGAGATCGTCGTCGGCCCAGCCGAAGAAGGGCAGTAGGCATGGTTGCCGTTCCCAAGACGATCGCCATCGTGGGGGCCAATCTCGCAGGCGGGCGTGCCGCGCAGGCTCTGCGTGCGAATGGTTATGAGGGTGGCATCCGGCTCATCGGGGCCGAGGCCCACCCGCCGTACGAACGCCCGATGCTCTCCAAGGAGGTGCTGCTGCGGCAGTGCGAACCGGAGCGATCCTTTCTGATGTCGGAAGCGGGGTGGGGGGAGCTGGGTGTAGATCTCCATCTCGGATCCCCGGTGACAAGTCTGCGCGCCGCCGATGCGGAGCTCGAGCTCGCCTCAGGAGTGAGGCTGAGTGCGGACAAGGTGCTCCTCACAACCGGCGGACGGGTGAGGAAGCTCGAAGTGCCAGGAGCTCACCTCGACGGCGTTGCCTATCTGCGAACCATTGAGGACTCGCTGCGGATTCGCGAGCAGCTGCGTCCGGGCGTGGGTGTCGTCGTGATCGGTGGTGGATTCATCGGGGCAGAGGTAGCAGCTAGTGCACGTCTCGCCGGTTGCGAGGTCACCCTTCTCGAGAACGGGCCAACGCCGTTGGCTCGGATTCTCGGTGCCGAGATCGGAGCGGCGCTCACACGGGTCCACCGTGAAGAGGGAGTCATCGTCCTCACCGAGACGTCAGTCGCGTCGATCGAAGGTGGCAGCGAGGTAACGCATGTGATCACGACGACCGGTCAGCGGATCGATGCTGCACTCGTCGTGGTGGGTATCGGAATCATCCCGGCTGTTGAGCTCGCAGAGCAGGCGGGGCTCGCGGTCGACAACGGAGTCGTCGTCGACGAGTACTGTCGCACCTCCAACCCTGCGATCTTCGCTGCAGGGGATGTGACCAACCACCCCAATGAACTCCTCGGCGAGCGCGTCCGTTTGGAGCAGTGGCAGAACGCCCAGAACCAAGGCGCGGCCGCGGCCCGGGCCATGGTCGGCAAGAAGGAGCCGTTCCGCGAGGTGCCTTGGTTCTGGTCCGACCAGTACGACCTCTCCGTGCAGATGGCTGGCCTCCCAGGTGGTTGCGACAACGTCGTGTACCGCGGCGACCTCGAGTCCAGGTCGTTCAGCGCGTTTTTCCTCCGAGACGGCGTCCTCCGCGCCGCCGTCGCCGTCAACCGTCCTCGTGACGTCAAGCGTACGACCCCACACATTGCAGCTGGTGCGAAAGTCGACGCCGCACAGCTCCGTGATGAGAGCAGCGATCTTCGGGCCGTTGCGGCGTAAGACAGCAAGGCCCCGTCGACGGTGCATGATGCCGGCCGGCGGGGCCTTGGTCATGGCGGCACCAGCTCAAAAGCCAGCGGGCCTCCGGTTGTGACCTGGAACTAGTCACAACCGGAGGCCATCGTCTTGTCGAACAGGTGCACCGCCTTCGGCCGGTGCCACCGGCCCGGGCATCTTGTCTAGAACATGTGGCTCAGGTTCCGGGACAAGATCACCGTCTGGTCGAGGAAGATGCTTCTTCGAGCGATCTGCCAGCGTCCGTCGACTCGCCGCAGGACGTCGTCCCGCTTGCCTACCCACCAGTCCTCTTCTCGATCGTAGGAGCCCCGGAAGAACGTGAAGTTGAGACTCGTCGACAGTTCGTCACCGTCGCGAGACAGCGCTCGGATGTTGGTGAAGGAGCGCCTCGTCCGGGACGGAGGGTTCTCGCCCCAGGCATAGGCACTCTCGAGCTTGTGCGCGCGCAGACGGAGGACGGACTTGTCGTCGTCGTAGAAGGCCATCTCCATGTTGCTGCGGTCGGTGAACTCGGCGTCGAGCTGTCCGGTGAGCCTGGTTTGCCGGATCGGCATCCAGTAGACGCAGTCGTCCGTGAAGAGCTCTGCCCACTGGGTGAATCGTTGGGCGTCGAGCAGGGCAGCCTCGGCGTAGTAGAACTGCTCGAGCTCGTACTGCTCCTCGGGGAGCAAGAGGAACTTCCCGTCCAGGGCGCCGGTCCCAGGGACCATGCCGAGGTCCGGGAGATCGGCATGGTCTTCCTGAGCCGTCGAGGCACCGCTCTTGTCGAGACTGGCATTGATGTCCCAGGCCGCCGTGGCGTTGCTGTTCGCTGTCATCGTGGGTTCACTCCTCGCCGAACTTGGCGTGATTGCGCTTCAGGGCCGTCCAGTCCTCGGCTTCGATCCAGTCCACCCAGGCACGTCGAGACCAGCGCGCGTACGCCTCGGTCGTGTACGGCGACTGCAGTACGGGGAATCCGAGGTCGGGATCGAAGACGACCTCGCCGGCATGCAGTCCTTGGGCGTAGTTGAGCCGCGCGTCGCGTACTGCCGCAATGCCGGAGCCACTCGTGCTCAGCTCGAAGTTCTCGCCATCGTCCTGCTCGACCAGGCCGGCCGGGCCAACTCTTCGGAGCTGGGTCATGCGAGCTGCTTGACGCGCTTCCTCCGAGGCGTTCTTGTCGTAGAAGCAGAAGTACCAGTTCTCGGTCTCCATCGGCCCCTTCGGGTGCCGGATCTCCAGGATGTTGAGGGACGTGGTGAGCAGCGTCATGTGCGGGAAGATCGTTGAGTGGTCGTAGCCAGGCTGGGTGTCGGCGACGTGTCCGTACTCTCCGAGGATGACCTTGCCGGCGTTCCCCCAGAAGGCATTGTTGGCTTCCTCGAAGGACGACCCCAGTGCGTCGAGGTACGACGCGTGCGTGATACCGGGGTGGTAGTAGTCCTGGTCGTTCTCGACTGGGACCTTCCAGTTGCACTTCATGCGATGCTTGATGATGCCCGGAGTGACGGCCATGTCCCCCAGGTTTGCGAAGGTGTCGATGATGTATCGACCTTGCGCGCCGAGATACTCCTCGAGGTCCGGTGCTTCAGGGTCCAGGGTGGCGAAGACGAATCCGCGGTAGGACTCGACGCGAGCGGCCGTTCTGAGGCTGAACGCATTCTTGTCGATCCCCCCTGCGTACAACTCCTTCTGCCCGGGGACCCCAACGAGCTTTCCCTCGAGGTTGTACGTCCACCCGTGATAGGAGCACATGAACGAGGAGGCGTTGCCTGAGTCGGCCTTGCACACAGTGTTCCCACGATGCATGCAGGTGTTGATCAGCACACCCACATCGCCGGCCTTGGTCCGCGTGACGAGAACCTTGGCTTCGCCCAGGTAGGTCTGGAAGAAGTCGCCCGGTTTGGGGATCTGGCTCTCATGACACATGAACAACCAGGCGCGCGCGAAGATCCTCTCCTGCTCGAGCTTGTAGATCTCGGGGTCAGTGAAGATCGCCCGACTGATGAGCCCCTTCTCGTGGTCGACGAGGCGGTCGGTGGCCGCCGCTCTCTGACTGGTCAGTGTCATGCTGCACCCTTCGTCGTACGTGGTCGACGTTCTGTATCGAGGACCGAATGTATGCTATGTGAGACTAGTGACAGACGTCACTGGACGTCAAGAGGTAGTCGATCGCGTCGGCTCGCAACAGCCCTCCGATTGGCGTAGCGGCCTCTTTGCCTGGCTTGACGCGACACGGTGTGGGGCCGCGCTGCCCTTGCGTGGGGGTCTTGCTGTGGAGTGCAAGGACGACTACGGTGCAGTGCTGTCCAAATAGAGAGAGTGCATGTCCTATATACGGGACTGTGTTGGAGGCGGCGATGAAGAGCGAGAGCATTGAACGGCCATCGTGGCGTGCGGGGGTGACGCGCAGACAATGGCGCTCGCTGTTCGCCGCAAACCTTGGTTGGCTGTTCGACGGTTTCGAGACATACGCGTTGATCTTGACCGTGGGATCCGTGCTCGCGACGTTGGAGCCCGACGCCTCTCAGCCGTCGGTCGCCTTTCTCAGCGGTGCCACGATCGCCGTGACGCTTCTTGGGTGGGGGATCGGTGGCATCGTCGGCGGGGTTGTCGCCGACTACTTTGGTCGGCGGCGCACGCTGCTGCTCGCGATCGTTCTCTATGCGGCCTTCACTGGGCTGACGGCGCTCTCCTGGGACCTCACCTCGTTCCTCGTGCTTCGCTTCTTGACCGGGCTCGCGCTCGGTTCCGAATGGGGAACCGGTGCGTCTCTGGTCGCCGAGATCTGGCCGAGCCATGCACGTGCCAAGGCTGCCGGCCTCATGCAGTGTGGCCTGGGCCTCGGCTTCTTCATCGCTTCCGCCTGCTGGTACTTCATCGGGTCGACCGGTCCCGAGGCTTGGCGGATGATGTTCTTGATCGGCGTGCTGCCCGCGTTCTTCGCGCTCTGGCTCCGCCGCAGCGTTCCCGAGTCCGAGCAATGGGAGGCGGCCGCTGCTCGGCGGCGGTCGCTTCGTCGGTCTCGACGCGAGACCCTGACTCGGGAGGAGAACTCCTACATCCGGCTGACCCTGCGGCAGATCTTCGCTGACCCTGAGCTCAGGAGGCGTACGGTCCTGGGCTCTCTCATGTCGCTCACCACCACACTCGCCTGGTGGGGAATCTCGACCTGGATCCCCGCTTATGTCGGCGGGGTCGCTGACAAGTCCGGTGCAGATGCGACCGTGTGGGCGAGTACGGCCGGGATGATCTACAACCTCGGCGGAATCGCCGGCTATATCTGCTTCGGGTTCATCGCTGATCGTTGGGGCCGCAGGCCCGCGACGATGGTCTACTTTGCTGCGTCGCTCATCCTTACGCCCGTTCTGTTCCTGTGGACCCATGACCTGCGCCTGGTCGTCGTCGTGCTGGTCATCAACGGTTTCTTCACGCTTGGCCAGTACACCTGGATGCCAGTCTGGCTGCCCGAGCTCTACCCGACGCACCTGCGTGCGACGGGTGCGGCCTTCGTCTTCAATGCGGCTCGCTTCGTTGCTTTCCTCGGACCGCTGCTCGCTGGAGCGATCATCTCGGCCCTCGGCGGGTACGGCGTCGCTGCGACGACAATCGGTCTCATCTACATCCTCGGCCTGATCGTCGCACCGTTCACGCCCGAGACCAGGGGCACAGAACTCGCAAGCTGACGTGGGTGGCTGCTCGCCTGGCCGCGTTCGGTGGTGGCTCAGCCGCCGCCGATGGTGTTCGTCAGCTGGTCAACTGCAAGTGCGACGAACGCGAGGACAGCCACCCCCATCAGCAGGTTTCGTATGAAACCGTTTCGCCACTCGCGTGGCACTCGTTCGCTGTTCAGTAGAAGCATGAGCGTGATCGACAGGAATGGCATGAAGAATGCGCTCAGGACGCTGAAGGCGAGAATCAACCAGACGGGCTTGCCCACGAACAGCGGCAGCATCGGAGGAAACGTCATCCAGAGCACGTACATCTTGTAGGTCGTACCGCTGGAACCCCGCTCCGGGTCTTCGCTGGTGAGCCCGCGAAGCTGTCCAACGAAGTCCGCAAACATGAGCGAGACCCCGTTCCAGGCGCCGACCAGCGTTGACATCGCCGTCGCCCAGAAGCCGATGAGGAAGATGGTGCCGGCGAACGTTCCGTACCGCTCGCTCAGCACCGCAGCGAGATCGACCATCCCGCGGTCCCCGTCATCGATGGCGAGCCCGGCAGAGTAGAGCAGTTCGGCGCCGACGATGAGAGTAGAGACCACGAATATTCCAGTCATCACGTACGCCACCGTGTTGTCCAAACGCATCAATCGCATGTGCGCCGGCGTGTGCCAGCCCTTCTCCCTGATCCAGTTTCCATAGGCGACCAGGATGACCGTTCCGCCGAGGCCTCCGGCCAACGAAAGCACGTTGATGAGACCGTCGTCGGGTATCCGTGGGACCAGGCCGTTCGTCAGTTCGGGCAGGTTCGGCACGGTGAGTGCGGCGGCGTAGATCATGGTCACGAACATCACGGCGACCATCGCGGCACAGAACTTCTCGAAAAAGCCGTACCGGCCTGAGAACACGAACGCCAGCCCGACGAGGCCTGAGATCACGCCCCAGGTTGCAGTCGACAACTGAGGGAGCAGTGCGTGGAGGGCAAGCCCGCTACCCGCCATGACAGCGCTGGCGCACATGAATCCCCAGATGACGATGAACGGGGCGAAATACCAGCTGGTCCAACGGCCGAGACTCGCCCAGCCGTCGAAGATCGTCTGACCGCTGACGAGGCTGTACCGACCGACACCTTCAACCAGTACCAGCTTCATGATGCATCCGACGACCACGCACCACAGCAGCAGATAGCCGAACTTGCTTCCCGCGATCAGCGTGGCGATCAGGTCTGCGGCACCGACTCCTGTGGCAGCGGCGACGAGCCCGGGGCCGATGATGCGCCAATGGGTCGCTGCCTGCTCGACTGAACTTTGAGACAAGTCTTGTGACATGGATGAGATGTCTAGCATCACAGACTTATTGTGGCAATGGTGTTCAGTTCGGTCGTTGGTACTTTGCGTTCTGCGCTGCTGCGGTGGGTCGGGCCGGCTGGATACAACGGCCCGTGTGGGTCCGTCGGGTGGGCTGGGCCGCCGCTTTGGTGAGTGGCGTTCCCTAACTCTTGACGCCCGCGGATGCCTGTGAGTATCGTCACGCATAGAGGACATCATGTCCGTCTGAAGAGACGGTGCCGCACACTGGTTACGACACTGGTCCGGGCGAGTCCCAGGAGGATGCTCATGTGCGAGTGGAGCTACACGCGCTGGAGGATGCGATGACAACCCGCTGGAATGCAACGGAGGCGATGCGTCGTCTCGACACCGATCCGACGATCAGCCCTGCCGACGTATATCCGGAGGTGCTGTCCAAGTGTCCGGTATCCCGAGTCAAAGTCGAGGGCTCGTCTGCGGATTGGTGGGCTGCGCTCGGGTATGAGGAGCTCAAGACCACGCTCCGCAACTTCAAGGAGATGAGCAGCACCGTCACGACGGAGCAGGACGGCACGCCGGCCATCATTCCGCTGTTCGCCGACCCGCCGTTGCACACGGGTTTCCGCAAGCTCCTGAACCCCAACTTCCCGCCCGAGGTGGTGGGGCGTCTGGAGCCCGAGCTCCGCAAGATCGCGATCGAGATGGTAGAAGCGGTCGTCGCGGAAGGGACTGTGGACTTCTCATCTGCGATCGCCTTCCCATATCCGACCCGCGTCCTCTGCCTCTTCCTCGGCGTGCCCGACTCGGACTGGCCGGTCCATCACGAGTTCGTCATGGCGGTCGACCGTTTGACGAACGGTCTGGCAGACCCGGATACCGAAGGCTTCGAGCGGGGTCTGGAGAAGCCGTTCGGCGACATCATCCCCTATATCCAGAAGGTGATCGCCGACCACCGCGAGAGGCCGCGCGACGACATCGTCAACAGCTTCATCAGGGGCGAGGTCGCTGGCCGCCGACTGGAAGATTTCGAGATCACCAAGCTCATCATCGCCATGATGCTCGCCGGGCACGCGACGACGACGGCCGCACTCGGCAACACCGTCCTGCGTATCGCCCGGGACGCCGAACTCCAGGAGCGTCTGCGTAACGAACCGCACCGCATCCCCGACGCCATCGAGGAGTGCCTGCGGATCGATGCGCCCCAGCAGGCGCTCTCGCGTAAGTGTCTCGCCGACACCCAGCTTGGCGATGTGACGATCGGCGCCGGTGAGAACGTGCTTGTCAACTACGGGTCCGCCAATGTCGACCCGGGCCACTACTCAGACCCGGATAAGTTCGACATCGACCGGGAGGACAAGAGCCACATGTCCTTCGGCTTCGGCCTTCACGCTTGCCTGGGTCAGCACTTGGCGCGGCTGGACCTCAGGATTCTCATCGAGGAACTGCTGGGGCGTACGACGAGCCTGCGTATCGATGGAGAGGTCCGGCGTCGTAGCTACCCTGTGCTGTCGGTCCTCCAGATGCCGCTCGCGACCCAGGCGTCTGGCACAGGAGGTGTGGAATGACCATGCTCGAGGTGGATGGTGTGGAGCTGGCGACGCGCGAGGAGCGGACCGTACGTGTGGTACGGAAGTGGGCGGCGGCTGACGACGTTGTCGCCCTGGAGCTCACGGACGCGGATGGCGGGGAACTCCCGGTCTGGGCTCCTGGAGCCCATATCGACATGGTGCTGCCTGATGGGAACGTGCGTCAGTACTCTCTCTGCGGTGACCCGGGGGACAGATCTGCATGGAGAGTCGGGGTGCTGCTGGAGCCCGACGGGCGAGGTGGATCGCGATGGATTCACGAACGACTGGGGGAGGGCGACCTGGTTACCACTCGCGGGCCGCGGAACCACTTCCCGCTCAGTCCAGCTTCACGCTACCTATTTATCGGCGGGGGTATCGGAATCACTCCGATTCTCCCGATGATCGCGTCTGCTCGCGCGGCTGGCGTCGAGTTCAGGGTCGTTTACGGTGGGCGAACACGTGAATCGATGGCTTTCGCCGATGAGCTCGCTGGTCTCGGTGACCGGATCGAGATCGCTCCGCAGTCCGAGGTCGGCCTGCTCGATCTCGATCGGCTGCTCGCGGACCCTGCGCCTGGGACGCTCATCTACTGCTGCGGCCCGGCGCCCTTGCTCGACGCGGTGGAGGAGCGAGTTGCCCACTGGCCAGACGGGGCGCTCAGGGTCGAACGGTTCAGCGCTCGCAGCGACCTCGAGCTAGCTTCTGATGCCGACCGAGAATTCGAGGTTGAGCTGGCGCAGAGCGGGACTGTTCTGCAGGTTCCAGCCGAGCAGACTCTGCTGTCCGTCTTGGAGGACGCAGGAGCTGACGTGATCAGCTCCTGCGCCGAGGGCACCTGTGGATCGTGTGAGACGACGGTCCTCGTCGGCGACATCGACCACCGTGACTCCGTGCTTTCTGATGCGGAGCGCAAGGCGGGAGATCGCATGATGATCTGCGTCTCTCGGTGCCGTGGGGCCAAGCTCGTGCTGGACCTGTAATGCCGGCGGTCAATGCTGTGCGGACGCGAGAAGGAGCGAGAGTATGAGCGACATTCGGCGAGTTGGTGTGGTCGGAGGCGGCCTGATGGGGTCGGGCATTGCAGAGGTCAACGCTCGCGCTGGCAAGGACGTCATCGTCGTCGAGTCATCGCCCCCCGCGGTTGAAGCCGCCCGCCAGAGGCTGGAGGACTCGCTCAAGCGAGCCGAGAGCCGAGGAAGGGTCGCGGCTGCGGACGCGGTGCTCGCGAGGATCCGGGTGGTCCAGGACCTCGCGGCGCTCGCCGACCGGGACCTCGTCATCGAGGCGATCGTCGAGGAGGAACAGGCCAAGACTTATCTATTTCGCCACCTCGACGAGATCGTCAAGAGCCCGGACGCAATCCTTGCGTCCAACACGTCCTCGATCCCGATCATGAAGCTCGCGGTCGCGACGAAGCGCCCGACGCACGTCCTCGGCGTGCACTTCTTCAACCCTGTCCCCGTGCTCAATCTGGTCGAGCTCGTACCGTCGCTGATGACCGACGAAGCCATCACCGAGCGTGCCCGCGCCTTTGTCCAGGACGACCTCGGCAAGACTGCTATCGACTGCCAGGATCGCGCCGGCTTCGTCGTCAACTCCCTGTTGATCCCGTTCATCCTCTCGGCGATTCGGATGTTCGAATCCGGATTCGCCTCTGCTGAGGACATCGACAACGGCCTCGTTCTCGGAGCCGCACACCCACAGGGACCGCTCGCGCTGGCCGACCTGATCGGCCTCGACACAGTCAGGGCTGTCGCCGAGTCACTCTATGAGGAGTTCAAGGAACCCTTGTACGCAGCCCCGCCACTGCTCGCCCGCATGGTCGACGCCGGCCTGCTCGGTCGAAAGAGCGGCCGCGGCTTTCATCTGTACGCCTGATTGCGGTTCCAAGTCCTCGCCTGTTCGCGGCCCGATTGAGCGTTCGGCCGACTTAACCCACCCCGGAATGTCCGTAGGCACAACGGCTGGTGCAGTCGACCGGAGCGGGATCGCCACTTTCTGGGCAATGAATCTCTTGTCAACCAGCACCTCCGGGGTGGGTGTCTCAGCCAATCACGGGCCTGGAGATCGATAGGACGGTTGGCAGGTCTCCGGTCTCGGAGGTACGGGCAGCAAGACCCTCATTGGGTGCGACCCACTGTTCGTAACCCGGGCCAAGTCTCAGGAGATGCTCGGCCCGTCTGCGGGGCGAAACTCCAGTGGCATCTCGTCGACCGAAAGTACGGGGAAGCTCCGACGAACAACGTCTCCAGCGACCGCGAACGAGGATGTGCGAGCGAGCAGTTCCTCGAGCGTAAGGCGCATGTTCATTCGGGCGAAGTGCTGGCCGAGACACGCATGCAGCCCGAACCCGAACGACATGTGGCTCTTGTCCTGGCGGTCGAGATCGAACTTCCCGGGATCCGGAAACTTCCTTGGGTCGACGTTCGCTGACCCGTAGCTCGTGAGGACGTACTCACCGGCGGAGATGGCCTGGTCTCCGATGACGGTGTCCCTGATGCACTTCCGGCTCAGGGTCTGCTGAGGCGTGTCGAGGCGCAGGCTCTCTTCGAGGGCGTCGGGGATCCGGTGCGGCTCGGCGCGCAAGCGGTCTTGGAGATCCTGGTCGAGCGCGAGCCGCAGCACTGTGTTGGACAAGGCCGCGGTGGTGGTGCCATGTCCCGCCAGCATCATGGCGATGATGAGCTTGCTGATCTCCATGTCTGTCAGGGAGCGACCCTTGATCTCTCCGGAGACGAAGCTGCTGACGATGTCCTCGCGCGGGTTCGCCCGGTGGTCGTCAATGACCTTCTGGACGTAGGGCAGGACCTTGAACATCGCGTCGACAAACGCCTGCTCGTCGTCCTGGCCGCTGACCGCGAAGCCCACCTGCTCGCCAGTCGCCATCACGAACTCGTGGTGGACGGGCCAGTCCTCGTCCGGAACACCGAGGAAACGGCACAGGACTCGAGTGGGAAACCGAGAGGTGTAACCCTTGGCAAAGTCGGCCCGGCCCCGACCGATCATGTCGTCGATCATCTCGACGGCGATGGCCCTGTTGCCGGCCTCGAGGCGCCCAACGACCTCAACAGGGAAGTTTGGGTTGAGGAGCTTGCGGTAGCCGGTATGCAGCGGCGGGTCGGCGAACAGGGGGAAGATCGCTGGGGTCGTCCCATCCGCTTCGGTCGCCACTGTGCTACTCATCGACCTGAAGTCGCGAAGAACCCCCTGCAGTTCGGCATGCCCCAGTGCACCCCACCAGTCGACATCAGAGCCGTCGATACGCACCCGGCTGACAGGGCATCGGGCTAGTACGTCCGCGTACGCGTCGGCCGTGGTTGACTTCGGGCTGCTCTTCAGTGGTCGCAGTGCCTCGGTAGCGTCGAAGTGAGCGTTCATTCCAAGGTCTCCTCGCATCATCGGTCATGAGGGGCGGTGCAGGCTTGACGAGTGAGGGTGGCCAGCGGCGGTCATCGCGATCCTTCTTGAATGCACGACCTTCGACCGGGGCATCAGTGCCCACTCGGCGTCACGTCTTGTTGGTAGGACAAATTGTCTCCGTTCGTGTGACCGTAGTCACCGGAGCGAGCGACGTCAAGGATGGGTGTCAAGTTCTCTCTTGATGTGGGGATTCAATCTGTGCGCAGTGTCTCCCGTTCCGTGAGACAGATCGGCGCTCAGGTCATTTGACCTACAGATGAGAGATATTGTCTCGTAGAGGAATCAATTGGCATGGTCGAACTTGATCTGTCAAAGGTCTCCGAGTCACCGCAGACGCAGGAGAAGACATGAAGATCCAGGGAATCGGCTGGCACGCCGTGCTCGCCGATGAGAGCACCTTCGCGCCGATGAGAGCGTTCTTTGCCCGGCTGCTCGACTCCGACCCCGCTTGGGAGGTCGAGGGATTCACGGCTTTCCGGGCTCCCGACGGTTCGAGTCTCGAGCTGTTGGCGCCCGTCCATGTGCCGGAACACGGGCTCAACGGAGGGATCGCATTCGGCTTCTTCGTAGACGACATCGACGAAGCGTCCGCGGCGGTCGTTGATGCCGGCGGCGTACTCCTCGGGGACATCGTCCGTACGGACACAGTCGCGTACCGCCACTTCCGAGGCCCGGACGGACGCACGTATGGCTTCACCCAGGCCGACGGTGTTGGCGGGAGAGGAGAGAAGGTGCGAGACGGTGAGTCGGTCGTCGACGAAGACCGTGGAGAACCGATCGAGGCGATGGTCGCGATGGCCGTGGCGTGGGGCGTTTCTGCCGAGGTCGCTTTCGGCGACGCGGATGCGGATCCACCTGACCGCAAACGCGGCGCACCCAATGATCAGTCACCTGAGGGATCGGGCTGATGGATCGGGCCACTCCTTGCCCCCTGGTAGTGCGCTATGGGTCTGCGGCGACCTGCAGGGCCGGCTCGTGTGAGCCGTTGGGCGGCGTGCTAGGCGTGATGGCCAGTCGCGTTGGTTGAGATCGTGTGACGACGCGATTGAGACACAGATGGACGAAGGCCCCCGGTGTGGAGTGGAGCCGTCTAGGAACCGCTCCGCCACCGAAGGAGCCGTCGTGTCCCACGCTACCCATTCCAAGGCTGCGCCGTTTTTGGTGGCGTCCGGGATCACACCTTCGCGAGGTGAGCCGTTGCACCGATGCTGAGGTTGCCGTGGCCGGCGGATCGGGCAGAGGCAAGGAGCTCGGACGCAGTCCCAAGCATGGCCGCACGGTGTCCGTGTTCGCGGATTGCCGCTACCCAGGCGGTGGCGGCGTCGTCATACACAGAGAGGGTCGCCTGGTCCGTGGTGAAGTCACCGGTGGCGACGGCGGCAGCGAGGCCCTCGATCGTTGGTGCAAGGATCGACAGGAGCGGGGTGACCGTGTCGATGAGGACGGATGGCTCGATGCCGTGATCGGAGACGTACGCCGAACTCTCGATGAACGCGGTAATCGCCGACGTGTAGAACGCGCCGACGACCGCTACGTCGAGCACGTTGGCCGAGGTGACGCTCTGCCCGACATGGCGAGACCCGCCGGCGGCCGTCAGGAGAAGGTCGGAATGGGCCTCCCAGAGGCTCGAGGGACCAGCGAGCATGATCTGGGCCGAATCGGTGCCGATGAACTGGGGATAGGCGATCAGTGCACCATCGGCGTACCGCGCGCCGCGAGCACGAAGGTCGGCGTCCAGCGTCGTGGCAGACGTAGGAGTTCCCGTGGTCAGGTTGATCACGGTCTTTCCGTCGATGGTGACACCGCGGAGTGCCTCCTCGGCGTCTGCGTAGGTGGAGACGCTGACTATGATGACAGGCGCTGCGTCAACAGCGGCCTGGACGGAGTCCGCGATGGAGATGCCATCGCCGCCGATCGTCTCCACCTTCGAGCGCGTCCGGTTCCAGACCGTTACGTGGCGCCCGCTGTCACGCCAGCAGCGTGCCAGCGCCGCGCCGATGTTTCCGCAACCGATCATTGCAATGTGCTGGTCCGAAGTCATATCCGAATCCTGTCGCCGTAAACTTACGAGTGTTAGGCTGAGTCAATCTCATTTTCTCCTCACTGGCAATAGGGCTCTCTTGCGCCGAGGAGAGGTTTGATCGAACAAGTTCCTACCGATCGTACGGAGCCTGCGCGAGCGGGTCTGGCCAGCCGACGCTGCCTTTCGACGGCTCATTTGACGCGGGACTGCCCGGAGCGATCACGTGATGGGAGTGCCGCCCGATACGCCACCGCGACGCGCAGGCTTCGGACAGGACGCGCTCTTGAAACGGCCGATGCAGTTCCGGGAAACGTGTGCATCGGCTGGGCCGTCGCCGACCCTGCAGTGCCATCGTGCTCGAGGCGAGGCCGCGTCGGGCCCGTCACGATTCGCGCAGTCGACGACGGCTATCTCGTTGGGCGGGCCATCAGACGCTGCAGTTGCGTGACGTGACCAGGCTCCAGCTCCGAGATGGTTGAGGCGCCGAGCAGCTTCATCGTTCGTGTCATCTCGTCCTCGAGGATCTCGATCGTTCGATCGACGCCTTCGCGTCCACCAGCCATCAGCCCGTAGAGGTAGGCGCGGCCGATCATGGTGAAGTTTGCTCCGAGTGCGACGGCGGCGACGATGTCTGCGCCGGACATGATGCCGGTGTCGATGCCGATCTCGACGTCACCGCCCACCTCGCGAACCACCTCTGGCAAGAGATGGAACGGGACCGGCGCGCGATCGAGCTGTCGTCCGCCGTGGTTGGACAAGACGAGGCCGTCGACGCCCAGACTGGTCAGATGCTTTGCATCGTCGACGCTCTGGACTCCCTTGACCACGATCTTCCCTGGCCACAGGTCGCGGATGATGTCCAGGTCCGCGTACGAGATGGTCGGGTCCATGGCGGCGTCGATGAGCTCTCCGACTGTGCCTCCTGTAGTAGTCAGGGACGCGAACTCCAGCTTCGGTGTGGTCAGGAAGTCCCACCACCACCACGGGCGGACGAGCGCATTCAGCATCGTTCCCAAGGTGATCTGGGGCGGGATCGAGAAGCCGTTGCGCTTGTCGCGGAGCCGAGCACCGCCGACCGGGGTGTCGACTGTGAAATGGAGAGTGTCGAACCCTGCGGCTGCCGCTCGACGGGTCAGCTCGTAGGAGATCTCACGGTCACGCATCACGTACAGCTGGAACCAGTTTCGCCCGTTCGGGTTGGCTGCCTGAACATCTTCGATAGAGGTCGTGCCCAACGTTGAGAGGGTGAATGGGATGCCTGCGGCTGCTGCTGCGCCTGCGCCTGCGATCTCACCTTCTGTCTGCATGAGCCGGGTGAACCCAGTGGGAGCGATCGCCAGAGGAAGGCGCGAAGGCGCACCTAGGATGATCGAGGTGGTGTCGACGTCTTGCATTGTGCGGAGCACGCGGGGGTTGAACTCAACGTCCTCGAACGCCTGGCGCGCACGGGCGAGCGAAATCTCCCCTTCGGCCGCCCCGTCGGTGTAGTCGAAAGCGGCGCGTGGCGTACGGCGCGCAGCGATGCGTCGAAGGTCGGCAATGGTCAGAGCCGACTCGAGTCGACGCCGCTTGCTGTTCAGGACCGGCCTCCTGAACTTCAGGAGGTCGAACACCTCGCGCGGATTCGGGAACTGACGCTGAACCATGAACTACAACCTCTTTTCGTAACGAAGCGGCCGTGACCGGTCGCTCACACACGACCCGGTGGAAGACCAACGTGCTCGATCGGTACAAGACTCGATTGACGCATTCAAGACATGTGTCTGAGGGGTACGGCTACCCCGGCGGGCCGGTGGGTCACGATGGTCCGAGTGGTGCCCGCCGGCGACGGCCCGTAGTCGCCCTGGGGGCGAACGGCTTCCTCGGGGAACCAGCGGAAGAACTCGGCTGCGTATCCGACCTCGGCCTTAGCGTAAGGGAGTGACTTCCTGTTCTCGCGGGTGATGAGCTCGGCGAGCTGGGCCATGTCGCGATGCATGAGATCGAAGGTCCGGCGCAGGTTGTCGGCGCGCTGCCGCGGTGCCGTCGAGCGCCAGGCCGAGTACGCCGCCGCGGCGTCGACTGCGGCAGTAGCGTCGCGGACGTCGCCATCAGCGACCTGGGCGGAGAACGAACGATCGGCTGGGTCCTCGACGTCAAACAGGCCCGCGCCGCCGCGCCGCCACGAACCGTCGACGTGGACGCCGCGAGATGCGTTGAGGGATTCCAGGGCGCTGGTCACGAGCAATGGCCTCTCGGGATGTGGGCTTCGGCGACGCGCCTGAACGCCAGGCTGGTGTCGGCCGCGGAGAGTTTCAGGTCGTGCCGGTGTGTGCGGTCGATCTCGGCGGACGAGGAGTGGTGTTGAACGCGGCGGCCGGTGATGCCCTCCGCCGAGTCGCCGCGACGCTTAGGGATGCTGGCGGCGGGGACGGCGTCTCCGCCGGACCGTCGGCACGGCGATCGGACGAGTCCACGGTCCACGTCGGTCTGACCCTTCATTGAGACTTACTCGCTCCTAACAAACGTTCGGGGTGAACCTACCGGCAAACGAGCGATCTGGCCAGCGCCGATGGACTCAACTCCCGTGGTGGCGACCACCTGTCAGGTGGACGGCTCCGGCCTCGGCGCAGATGCGTCCCTGGAGGCCGACATCATCGGCATGACCCGGGTCATGGTCCATGATCGCCGCAGGCGCGAGCAACGACGCTATTCAGTACGCCCACGGTCTCGCGCCCAAGTTCGACGAGGACGACCTGTAGGACCCTACTTGGGCTGGCTGGTTCCCAAAATACCTAACGTACGTTAGGGTTATGGCGGTGCCGCACACCGGCGCCGTGGTCAGGAATGGCGCCACGGCGAGTCGGCGCCATTCGCCACACAGTGAGGATCCGACATGACGACGACCGACCTGACCGCTTCCGTCGACGACGCCGTGACGCCTGAGACGGTCGACACTCTTCGCGAGATCTCCCGCCGAGTGCTCTGGGTCTCTGCAGCCATCGTCGACGCGGCGAACAATGGTCGCCCCAACGGGAGTGGAGTCAAGGTCGGCGGGCACCAGGCGTCCTCGGCGTCGATGGTCGACATCATGGTCTCGCTGTGGTTCCACGAGCTCACAGCCGAAGACCGCGTGTCGGTGAAGCCGCACGCCTCGCCGGTCCTGCACGCCATCAACTACCTGCTCGGTGACCTGGACCGGAAGTACTTGACGACCCTGCGTGAGAAGGGCGGACTCCAGAGCTACCCGAGCCGCCTGAAGGATCCCGACACCGTGGACTTCTCCACTGGTTCGGTCGGCATCGGCGCAACGGCCGCCATCTGGGCAGCGATGTCGCACCGGTATGTCCACTCGCACTTCCCGAGCGCGCCGAAGGCCGGTCGTTTCGTGAGCCTCCTCGGCGACGCCGAGCTCGACGAGGGTGCGATCTGGGAGGCCGTGGCTGACCCGGCTGTTGCCAGCATGGGCGAGCTGCTGTGGGTCGTAGACCTCAATCGTCAGTCGCTCGATCGGGTAGTCCCCGACATCCAGATCGAGCGTCTGCAAGGCATGTTCGCCGCCGCTGGCTGGCAGGTCATCACGCTCAAGTGGGGCCGCCTCATCAGCGAGATCTTCGCACGGCCCGGTGGTGACGAGCTCCGCAACCGCTTGGAGTCCATGCCGAACGAGGAGTATCAGCGTCTGCTGCGTGCGGACTCCTCGGAGACAGTGCGCCGCATCGTCACGAACACAGGCAGTGATGCACTTCGCTCGCTCGTCGCCGGGCTCGACGGAGATACCCTGCGCGATGCGATTCGCGATCTGGGCGGCCACGATCTCCCGCTGCTGCTCGACACGTACGACGCTGTCGCGAACGATCGGCCGACCGTCATCTTCGCCTACACCATCAAGGGTCGCGGCCTCTCGACCGAGGGTCACCCGAACAACCATTCCGCGCTGCTGACTCCTCCGCAGATGGAGTCCCTTGCTGAAACCTGCGACGCCTCGGTCGACGATCCGTGGGCCGTGTTCGCTGACGGAACCGCTGAACACGAGCTTTGCCGTCGGCGGGCCGCAGCGCTCGAGCGCCCCTACACGGCGGCGACGCCGCCGATGGTCTTCCCCCGATCGCTCGGCAAGGCATGGCGCAAGCCGATGTCCACTCAGGCGGTGCTCGGCCGTTTGCTGTCGGACTTGACGCGCACTGCCCCAGATGTCGCCGCACGTCTGGTCACCTGTAGCCCCGATGTTGCGTCCTCGACCAATCTCGGGGGGTGGATCAACAAGACCGGTGTCTGGTCCAGTATCGAGCGCCACGACTGGTTCGCGGACGATGCGGAGCGGCTCCTGCGCTGGTCCGAGGCGCCGGCCGGCCAGCACGTCGAGCTCGGCATCGCCGAGGTCAATCTGGTCAGCCTGCTCGGCGAGCTCGGTGCGACCTGGAGCCGGTGGGGCGAGCGCCTCATCCCGATCGGGACCATCTACGACCCGTTCGTCAGTCGCGCGCTGGAGCCCTGGTCAACAGGCATTTACGCCGGAGGGCAGTCCATTCTGGTCGGCACTCCGTCGGGAGTGACGCTCGCACCAGAGGGCGGCGCTCACCAGTCCATCACCACGCCATCCATCGGGCTCGAGCAACCCAACTGCATCGCATGGGAGCCTGCATTCGCGCAGGACCTCGAGTGGACGTTTCTCGAGGCGATGTCGAAGGTTGGCATCGAAGGAGGTACGTCCTCGTACTTCCGACTCAGCACCCGCCCCATCGACCCGGCACTCTCGCAGCTGCCGGGCGAGGCCGACCTGCTGGAGCGCAGGCGCGCGCAGGTCGCCGCCGGCGGCTATCGCATCAGCGGGAACGACGCAGCACCCGACGACGTCACCCTCGTCGGCGTCGGTGCCCTCATGCCCGAGGTCATCGCGGCGGCCGAGCGCCTTCGCGATCGGGGCGTGAACGCCGGTGTCATCTGCCTGACCAGCCCTGACCTGGTCTTCCGCTCGTTCCAGCAGCGCGGTCGACTCGACGGCGGGGCCGGGAACATCATCGACACGCTCTTTCCTGCCCATCGACCCGCGCCTCTGGTCACCGCCTTGGACGGGCACCCGCACACGCTGTCGTTCCTGGCCGGCGCTCGAGGCGACCGCATCCGCTGTCTTGGCGTCTCCGAGTTCGGCCAGTCGTCCAGCGTTGAGGATGCGTACCGTCTGCACGGCATCGGCGCCGACGCGATCGCCACGGCGGCGCTCGACCTCATCGGGAGGTGAGGCAATCCGGCCGACCCCATCGGGCTTCTCGGTGCCCGATCGAAGTCGGGGTGGGCGGCCTGGCCGCAACGACGGCCGCCGGCATAGAGCTGATATGGCTGCCCATGACCGCATGCGATGATCCATTGAGCATCTCCCTAACGACTGATAGGGTCATGTTTGTTCAGACTTCGCGCTCGTCGTCGACAGCGCGTCCCAACCGTTCCGAAGTAGAAGGGCCATAGAGCCGTGGCATCTCAGTTCGTGCTGACCAACCCCGCCAACAACAAGGTCGAAGCGACCTACGACGCCGTTCCTGTGGATGGGCTCAAGGCGCTGATTCAGACGGCGCACAAGACCTACCGCGAGTGGCGAGGCACCGACCTGTCGGCTCGTGTCGACGTCCTGCGAGGCGTCGCTCGCCTGATGGAGGATCGCAAGGACGAGCTCGCCGCCACCATCTCTCGCGAGATGGGCAAGCGCCATGTCGACGCCAAGGGTGAGCTCGACGTCTGCATCGCCATTCTCGAGTACTACGCCGACCACGCCGTCGCTCTGCTCGCTGACGTCCCGGTCCCGTCGCTCGACGGGTCTCGCGCTTACGTGCGCAAGACGGCGACCGGCGCGCTGCTGGGCATCATGCCGTGGAACTACCCGTACTACCAGGTCGTTCGTTTCGCTGCGCCGAACGTCGTGGCAGGCAATGTCGTGCTTGTCAAGCATGCGTCCCAGTGTCCCGAGTCCGCCCTCGAGCTCGAGAAGCTGTTCGTGGATGCTGGCGCGCCCGCCGGCGTGTACACGAACTTGTTCGTCACGCACGACCAGCTCGAGTCCGTCATCGCCGACCCCCGTATCGCCGGCGTCTCCCTGACTGGTAGTGAGCGCGCGGGTTCTGCAGTCGCCGCGCTCGCCGGAAAGCACCTCACCAAAGTGGTTCTGGAGCTCGGTGGCTCGGATCCCTACCTCATCGTGTCGACCGACGACATGGACGCCACGGTCGTCCACACCACCAAGGCCCGCATGAGCAACGGTGGGCAGTCGTGCAACGCCGGCAAGCGGTTCATCGTCCTCGATGAGCTGTATGACGAGTTCGTCGCCAAGTCGAAGGCAGCGTTCGAGGCCCACAACCCCGGCGACCCGTTCGACGAGGCGTCCACGTTCGGCCCGATGTCTTCCGAATCCGCCGCAGTCGAGCTCCACGAGCAGGTCAAGGACGCCATCGCGCACGGCGCGAAGGCCATCGTGGGCGGCGGTCGCCCCGGCGGCGACGGCGCCTACTTCGAGGCGACCATCCTCGTCGACGTCCCCCGTGAGGCGCGCGCCTACTCCGAGGAGCTGTTCGGCCCGGTCTCGGTGATCCACCGAGTCTCGGACGTCGAGGAAGCCATCCGTGTCGCCAACGAGAGCCCGTTCGGACTCGGAGCGGCGGTCTTCCACACGGACGTCGCGGAGGCTGAGGCGATCGCCAGCCGCATCGACGCCGGCATGGTCTTCATCAACCAGCGCGAGGGCGGCGGGCCCGAGATGCCGTTCGGCGGCACCAAGCGCTCTGGCTTCGGCCGGGAGCTCGGCCCGTCCGGCATCGAGGAGTTCCTCAACCACAAACTCATCTACGTGCCTGCCGGTTCCTGAAGCAGCCACACTTCAACGCAGGAGGGGTCACTATGACCAGCACCCCCAGTATCGCCATCGTTGGCGGCGGAGCCGCAGGCCTCAGCACGGCGATGTACACCGCCGAACTCGGATTCACCGACATCGTCGTGTTCGAGGCCCGCCACCCGGCGGAGGGATCATCGGGTCGGTCGGCGGGCATATTCAACCGCCAGACCAACAAGATGGAGGAGTTGCAGCTCCGCGCCTTTGGGGGCAGGGAGTTGGACCGACTCTCCACCTGGAGTTCCTTCTCACTGGTGCGTCGTGGGTACGTCCGTGTTGCCAAGACCGAAGAGCACATGGAGGCGTACGCCGCCGCTCGAGCACTCCAGGACGAGCTCGGGGTACCCGGAGAGCTCCTCGATCAAGCCGGACTCGCCGCGCTGGTGCCTGGCATGCGCGTCGACGACTTCGTTGGAGGCCTCTACGGCGCCGAAGACGGGCACATGGACGGACACGAGCTCTGTGAGGCCTTCCGTCTCCGTGCCGTCGAGCTCGGCGCCCAGGTCCGGAACCGAACCTCCGTCGCTCACTCCGAGCAGGTCGGCAGCCAAGTACGTCTGATCGGCACCGACAACTCGGACCTCGGCACCTACGACATCGTCGTCAACGCCGCCGGGCCCAGTGGACCACTCGTCGCGGAAGCACTCGGGGTCCGTCAGAACATCGTCAACGAGCGCCATCAGATCTGCATGGTCGAGTTCGAGGACCGCCCCGAGCGTCGGATCCCCGCCGTCCAGACCTACGTGCCCGGCTCCGGCCAGGAGTCGCTCTGGGTCCGCACCGAGGGGCCGGGTTCCCTTCTCGCAGGTCTCCACACCCAGGAGATCCGAGACACGGGGGAGACCATTGACCCCGAGAACTTCAACGAGAAGGTCGACATGGACTACGCCGAGGCTGTCGGCGAGGAGATCGTCTCCCGCTTCGAGGGATGGGACGACCTCCGTCTGGCCGGCGGCTGGTCCGGTCTGTACCCGGTCAGCGCAGACGGCCGGTTCCAGATCGGCCCGTACCACGACCGACCCAACATCATCTCCGTAGGAGGCCTCGGCGGCGTCGGTCTCACCAACGCCCCGGCCGTCGGCCGTACCGCGGCCGAGTGGATCGTCAACGGCGAACCGACCACGTTCTCGTTCGCCACCGAGCTCGTCCCGGATCGGGCGAGCCTCTACCCGGAGGGCTGAGACAGTGCACGCTCTGCTGACCAATGATGACGGTTTCGACAGTCCAGGACTTTCCGCCATTCGCCACTCGCTGATCGAGGCCGGTCATCATGTCACCGTCGTCGCTCCCGACGGCAACCGCAGCGCCACGAGTCACGCGGTCACCATCCGACCTGAGCTCACACTCAAGCGTCTCACCGGACTCGGCGACCCCAACGCGATATATACCTGCTCGGGGCGCCCGGCTGACTGCACACGCGTCGGACTCTTCACCGAGAGCCTGTGGCCAGAGGTGGACGTCGTGGTGTCGGGCATCAACATCGGCATCAACCTGGGCGACGACGTGAACATGTCGGGGACCGTGTCCGCAGCGGCCGAGGCTGCGTTGCACGGGGTGAAGGCCATCGCGTTCTCCCAGCAGGGCACCGCCGGCGGGGCCCCCTTCATCAACCACTCCGACCACGAGTACCGCCTCACCAGGTACGCGGCTCGCCTCGTCGAGGCTCTCGAAGAGGCGGACGCGTTCGAGCGTGTCTTCCTCAACGTCAATCTGCCGCACGAGCCGATCGAAACCACGGCTCGCGCCACCCGTCTGGGGCGCCGGTACTACAAGGCGCGGGTGTCCCCAGTCAGGGTCTCCGCCGGCGAGTGGACCGTTGCGCCGTACGCATCCGCCGACTTCCCTGACCCCCCGTATGAGAAGGACGACGGCACCGACTTCAACGCCGTGATCAGTGGCGTCGTCGGTGTCACGCCGATCGATGCCGACCGCCGGCCCGCAGGGCACGACTCTGGTACCTGGGTCGAGGACATCATCGCCCGCGCGGGCGACGTCACCCTGGACTGACCATGCCGTCTATCGGCGAGCCGCGCTCTCAGGGCGACTCCTGGCCGGTCTCGGCCTAGTGCGGGCGGGGCGAACCCGCTCTCGCCGTGAAGTCGTCGGTGGTCGAACCAGTCGACGGCGTTCTCGACGTGTCCCGCGATCTTCTGGCCGTCCGGTTCAAGGCAGAGTGCATCCGCAACCCGATGATGCGGCCCGGTAGCGGAGGCTCCACGAAAGCCGGGCGATTCAGTCAGGACCCGCCCTTGAGTCTGGAGCGTTCGACATCTGAAGCCGTCTGTCGCCGACTGACATCGTCCCGCCCCCGTCGCACCATGCGGCAGGGGCGGGACTGGCTTGTTTCGACGCAAGTGGACGGTCGCGAGCGTGTCGGATGAATACTCTGAATGTGTGAAACGCCCCATCCCCGAACGGATGGTAGGCGTCATCCGCATTACACCTTCGCCGGTTCAGGACTTTATCACCAGCTCTCTAGCGATAGATCCCGAACATCTGTTAGGTTCATCGAATGTCCGCTAGGTGCGTGACCACGATCACAAATCCAACGAAGTCGACACGAAGGTGCGGCACGAGACCCTCGCGTACGACACGACCTTCATCATCGACCAGATCGAGGAGTGACTATGTTCGAGCTCGACGACAAGACCGCCGTAATCACCGGTGCGGGATCCGGCATAGGCCGGGCATGCGCCGTCCGGCTGGCGGAAGCCGGCGCGTTCGTGGTCGGTCTTGATCTCGACGAGGGTTCGGCCAGGGAGACCGCCGACACCACCGGCGGCCTCGGCATCGGCGTCGATGTGTCGGACAGCGTCGCCATGGAGCAGGTTTTCACCGACATTGCCGGTCGGCGCGGCTCCATCCACGCGCTGGTGAACAACGCTGGTATCGCACTTGATCCGGCCACCATCGCCGACACCGAACCCGACCACCTGATGAAGCACCTCGAGGTCAACACCCTCGGTGTCCTCAACGGGCTGCGTCATGGCGGCAAGCACATGAGCGACGGCGGGGCCATCGTGAACACGTCCTCGGTGGCTGGCGTGTTCGGCATTCCCGGGTACGCGTCGTACGCGACGTCGAAATTCGGGGTTGTCGGCCTTACCAAGGTTGCCGCAGTCGAGCTCGGCCCGCGTGGCATCCGGGTCAACGCCGTCTGCCCGACCACGGTCGACACCCCGATGCTGTACTCGTTCCCGGCCGGCGCGCAGGAGGCCAAGGTCCTCGGAGACGCGGCTGCGCTCGGCGGCATCATCGACGCAGAGCACGTCGCCGCCATGGTGCATTTCCTCGTCGCCGACGACTGCCCCGTCCTGTCTGGGCTCGCAATCCCTATTGACAAGGGCATCGCTGCCGGCATCAGCCGCACGCGCTGGGACAGTGGCGCCATCTAGGCAAGTCGGCATCGTCGGGTCACCGCGCCAGGTGGTCCGACGTCTAGGGCCGCCTAGTTGCGTCGAGGGAGAGTCCGAATGTCGGAAGCTGCATTCGTTGCTACCGCACGCGCGCCGATCGGCCGAGCCGTCAAAGGTCCGCTGAAGGACATGCGGCCCGACGATCTCACTGTCCAGATCGTGCGGGCGGGCCTTGTGGGGACGCCGGAGCTCGATCTGCCTGAGAGCGACGACCACGTGCCGGACGTGACTGTCACCGTCTCGGCGCCTCGAGCCTGCCCCCTCCCTGGGAGGGGGCTTCCATGGCGATCAAGGCCGGCAAGGCGACTTCTATCTCCGTGCTGGTGTTGAGACCGTGAGTCGCTAGACGACACCCGAGGGGCACAACCCGGCCTTCGGCCCGCGGCCCGGGTGTGACGCTCGAGGCCGTCAACCAGCTCAAGCCCGTCTTTCGCCTCGGCCGCACCGTCGCTGCCAGCGACGTCTGCCCGTGCGACGACGGCGCCCGCGCGCTTCTTTGTTCGGCGAGCGTCTCGAGGCCCATTTCGTTTCGCTGAATCGTTGACCCCCTCCCTAACGATCGTTAGAGTGAGGAAAACCCTTGGAGGATGAGAGATGAACTATTCACCGGTAGCCAGTGCGGAGCGCCTCACCTTCGCCGACGACATCAGTGAGGCCTCGCGCCAGGCGGTGCGTGAGGTTCTGGCCAAGCTCGAGGCCCCGGGTCTCGACGGCGCCGTGGCGGTCAAGCGACTCGACGGTGGTGGAAGTAATGAGAACTTCGTCGTGACGACAGGCGAGGCAAAGATGGCTCTCCGGGTTGCCGGCCAGTTGACCGATCGCTTCCTTTTCGATCGCCCCCGAGGGCTGGACGCCCACCGGCACGCCTACGCAACCGGCTACGCCCCGCGGTTGTACGCTTCGGTACTTCCCGAAGGCCACTGCCTTTCGGCGTTCGTCCCTGGCCGCACCCTCACGACCGAGATCCTCGCCGAAGACAACATCCTGGAGCTGTGCACCGAGGCGCTCCTGAAGGTGCATCACGCCCAACCCATCGGAGGCCGTCGCTTCTCGATGTTCGAGGACACTCAGACGTGGATCGACGTTGCGCGCACCGAAGGCCTCGAGCTGCCTGACGACATCGACGCCGTATGTTCAATGCTCCGCCAGGTCGAGGGGATCTTCGACTCCCTCGACATCCCCGATCTCCTCTGTCACAACGACCTCCAGGTGCAGAACTACCTCGTCGAGCCGGACAAGGCCTGGCTCGTCGACTGGGAGTACGGCGCCATGGGCAATCCGTACTCGGACCTGGCCATGCTCGTCCACTACGGCGAGGTCGGCCGAGATGGTGCTGAAAGGATCTTCACCGCCTACCTCGGTGCGGCGCGTTCGTGCGATCACGCTCGCTCCCTGCTCATGTACTTCGGCGCCGCGGCGCGGGACGCCGCTTGGTCGGTCATCGCCGAACCGGTCCTCGGCCCCGTGACCGGTTACGACTACGCCGCGTGGGGCACGCGCTTCTTCGGCGAAATTGCTGAGCTCATAGATAGCGAGGACTTCCGGTCGGCGCTCGATGTCGCCGGTCCAGCACTCGACGACGCCGACCTGTTCGCAGACGCCGCGCGCCGCGCGACCGCATGACAACGAGGACGGCTGGACGGGTCGCCGGGAAGGTGGCTGTGGTCACCGGGGCTGCCCGCGGGATGGGCGCCGCCCACGCCCGACTGCTGATGACCAAGAGCGTGGCTGTCACCTGCGTGCCCGACAACATTCGCATCAACAGCGTCCACCCTGGCGTCGTGTTTACCGAGATGCTCGACCAGGAGCTCGAGGGTCTAGGTCTGGACTCGCTCGATGACTTCCTGCGGGCGACTCCGCTCCGTCGCGGCGCTGCCCCTGATGAGGTCTCGCGGTGTGTGTTGTTCCTCGCCTCCGGGGACGGCTCCTTCGTAACCGGCGCCGAGGCAGGGAGAACGTTGACAAAGTACCCTAATGATCGTTAGGTTGCACTATGAAGGAGGCCACCGCATGACGCACGGAACGACCGCAGTCACGTACCCGCTGACCATCACGGGTGCCGTTCTGCGCGAGTCTGGGACCGCGGCGCCGTACGCGGAGTCACGTCCGCTCAGAATCGAGCAGATGACCCTTGATGCACCCGGCCCCCACGAGGTCCTGATCGAGATAGAGGCCGCGGGCCTGTGCCACTCGGACCTGTCGGTGATCAACGGGTCGCGCCCTCGCCCGTTGCCGATGCTGCTCGGCCACGAGGCTGCGGGCATCGTGCACGACGTCGGCTCCGACGTCACGGATCTGCATCAAGGGCAGAGGGTCGTGATGGTGTTCCTACCGAGGTGCGGAGAGTGTGCGGGCTGCGCCACCGACGGGCGGCGACCGTGCGAACGGGGGTCTGCCGCGAATGGCGCCGGAACCCTGATGGACGGCGGTCTGAGACTGCACGCACCCGGGGACCAAGTCAGGCACCACCTCGGAGTCTCCGGGTTCGCCACCTATGCCGTCGTCGACCGTCGCTCGGTCGTCGCGGTTGACGATGACGTACCTGCCGACGTCGCAGCCATCCTCGGCTGCGCCATGCTGACCGGCGGGGGCGCGGTGCTGAACGTCCGCCGGCCCTCTCCCGACGAATCGGTCGCGGTCGTCGGTCTAGGGGGAGTCGGCATGGCTGCTCTCATCACGGCCAAAGCGATCGGCGTCGAGCGCCTCGTGGCCATCGACCACCTGCCTGAGAAGCTTACGCGTGCCACAGAACTGGGCGCGACCCACACGTACACGCCGGGGGAGGCCGCCGATCAGGGCATCACCACTGACCTGGTCATCGAGGCTGCCGGCCATGCGCGCGCGTTCGAGACCGCGGTCGCTGTCACAGGCGCCGGCGGAACGATGGTCACAGTCGGGCTGCCGGCCCCAGGCGCCACGTCGTCCATAGAGCCGCTGGCCATCACCGCTGCAGCAAAGTCAATCGTCGGGTCCTACTTGGGGTCGGCCGTCCCTGAGCGCGACATTCCGCTGTTCGTGGACCTGTGGCGTACCGGTCGCCTGGACGTGAAGGCGCTCGTGTCGTCCTACATCACCCTCGAGGACGTGAACGAGGCGATGGACAGCCTCGACGCCGGACACGCCATCCGCCAAGTCATCACCTTCTGATTCAGCAGGACGGAAAGGCAGTTTGCACATGACGCAGGAGCTTTTCCCCGGCACGGTTGCCGGCACGGTCAAGGTCGGCGACGCGGTCGTTGGGTACCACGACGCAGGTGAGCAGCACGACGGTCGACCGGTCGTCCTCATGGTGCACGGCACCGGCGGCTCGGTCGAAGCGCACTTCTTCACCCTGTTTCCGATGCTCGCCTCCCGCGGCCGGGTCATCGGTATCGACCTCGGCGACAGCGGAGACGGTCCACTCGAGGTCGACGACCTCGTCGCGCAGGTGGCTGCCGTGATGGACGAGCGATGCCCGGACGATGCGGTGACGCTCGTCGGCTACTCGATGGGTTCGTGCGTCGCCGCAGCCACGGCCGCTGCCGTCCCCGACCGCGTGGACTCGCTCGTCCTGCTCAACGGGTGGGCGCAGACGGACAACGCGATGCGGCTGAGGTTCGACCTGTGGCACCGGCTCTACAACGAGCGGGATCTCACGTCCTTCCGCGAGTTCATGGTCATGAACATCTACGGGCGCGCGTTCCTCAACGCCATTCCGTACATTGGTCCGCGTCCTTGGTCCCAGGTGCTGCAAATGTGCTCCGACTACGTCGCCGGCCCGTCAGCCGACCGGCACATGGCAATGAACTCGCGCATGGACATCGCCGATCGAGTCGTCGAGATCTCCTGCCGCACCCTCGTCATCGCCTGCCGCGGCGACCAGCTCGTCCCGCTCGAGCACAGCTACGAGCTGTTCGGCGCCATCGCCGAGTCCACCCTCGCCGAGATTCCAGGCGGGCACGCCTCGGTCGCCGAACGGCCCGCGCACCTATTTCATCTGATCGACCGCTTCCTCAGGGAGCCTGAAGCATTCAAGAGCGGAAGCCGCATCGGGGACGACGTCGTCCTCCAGCTCGCCGCACTCGAGAGGAAGCCCGCATGAGCAACCCGCGCAACGACACCAGCTTGTTCCTCGACGGGTCGACCGTCCACGACGTCGTCATCATCGGTACCGGGTTCTCCGGCCTCGCGATGGGCACCCAGCTCAAGCGACGTGGCAACGAGGACTTCATCATCCTCGAGCGGGCCAACGAAGTCGGCGGCACCTGGCGCGACAACACCTACCCCGGCGCCGCCTGCGACCAGCCGTCCCACATGTACTCGTACTCGTTCCGGCTCAATCCGGACTGGAGCAGCATCTTCTCCGAGCAGCCGGAGATCCTGGACTACCTCAAGGCGACGGCGGAGGAGGAGGACCTTCTGCCCCACGTCCGCTTCAACGCGAACGTCGATATCGCGACCTGGGACGCCGACACCCGCACGTGGGTCATCCAAACCAGTCGGGGGGTGGTGCGCGGCAAGGTGCTGGTGTCCGCAGCCGGCCTCCTGTCCGAGCCGCGCCTGCCTGAGATCCCAGGGCTCGGCGACTTCAAGGGCGACGTCTTCCACTCGGCCCGCTGGGATGCAGGGGCCGACCTGGCAGGGAAGAGGGCCGGTGTCGTCGGCACGGGCGCGTCGGGCATCCAGATCGTGCCGCGCATCGCACCCGAGCTGGAGAAGCTCTTCGTCTTCCAGCGCACCCCGCACTGGGTGACGCCTCGCGGCGACTACCAATACAGCGAGGTGGAGAAGCGCATGTATCGCCGAAACCCGGACAGGCTCCAGGAACTTCGGACATCGATGTTCTGGGAGAACGAGGAGCGATTCGCCCAGCGCGCGGCGATCCCGGTGCTGCTCGCCAAGGCTGAGCAGGTCGCGCTCGCCCTCCTCGAGGAGCAGGTCCCTGACCCTGAGCTGCGTGCCAGGCTCACCCCGGACTACGCCATCGGCTGCAAGCGCATCCTCAAGTCCAGCGACTTCTACCCGGCGCTCATGCGCGACAACGTCGATCTGGTCGCCGAGGGCATCTCCCACATCGAGGCAGACGCGGTCATCGGCAAGAACGGCGGTCGGTACGAGTTGGACGTCCTCGTCCTCGCCACCGGGTTCGAGGCGACGGAGCCGCCTATCGCCGCCCACATCGTCGGTACCGGAGGGCGTACGCTCGCTGAGCGCTGGTCCGGCGGGGCCGAGGCCTACCAGACCACGTCGGTCAGCGGGTTCCCGAACCTGTTCCTCATCGGGGGACCGAACACCGGCATCGGTCACAACTCCCAGGTGTACATGTTCGAGGCCCAAATCGAGCACATCATGGGGGTTCTCGATCTCATGCGAGCCCGTGGCATCGCGGCCGTCGAAGTGGCACGTGAGGCTGAGCATGCCTTCATCGAGGAGATGGAGAAGAAGGCCGCGACCACCGTGTGGTTGACCGGCGGATGTCAGACTTGGTACATCGACCAGCGAAACGGCCGGCTCACGACGTTGTGGCCTGACTACTCCCACTCCTTCCAAGAGCAGATCCCGCGCGTCTTCGAGGACAGCTACATGCCGGTCTGACCACAGGCCGAGGGTGGGGTGCCGTCGGTGCCCTTCCCTGCTTTCGCTGAGCCTCGGGTGAAGCCACGTCTCACGGCGGCCTGAACTCGCCGGCCAACGGGTCGGCGAACGGTTCGAGACGTCGACTATGGAGACCCGCGCTCGCATCTACGAAGTAGAGGACGCTCGCGACGGCCCGTCGCATCTGGTTCACGATGGCGCTCCGTCCGCGCACCACGGAGTCGCTCGCCGACGTCGCGCACACGTGCACCGTGACGTGCTCGCCGTCGCGAACCTCGTCGACGTACGTCAGCCGGTCGTCGAGACTGAAGATGGTGAGCCCATTGTGGGCTCTGTAGTCCTCGTCGAACCCGAGCCGGTTGAAGAAGGACTCGCAACCAAGCATGTGCAGGTCGAAGGAGCCCCGTACCCTGAGGTGACCGTTATCGTCCACGTCGCGCTCGCCGACATGGTGCTCCAGGACGACTTGAACGTCCCGGACTTCTTCGAGCGCTGGCCCCGTAAGCGATCGGACATCGTTCGCCTCCCCGGTTGGTCTTTCGATCCTACGCCGCCATTCCCCCGCGCGGACGCTCCCGCGATCGGCCTCAGACGGGGGCGAGCGGGGTCAGGTTGATGACCTGGCCGCCGTCGGCGACCAGGTTCGACCCGGTCATGAAACTTGCCTCGTCGCTGGCGAGGAATCCGATGACGTGGGCGATCTCGTCGGGGTGGGCCGGGCGCTGCATGAGGTTCGCACTGATGGGCCGGCCCTCGAACTCTGGCGAGCCGAAGATCTCCTCGGTCATCGGCGTGCGCACCCAACCCGGCAGGACCGCGTTCACGCGAACGCCGATTCCAGCGAGCTCGACGGCGGCGTACCGAGTGAACCCGAGCAGGCCGCTCTTCGAAACTCCGTAGGGGACGGCGTCCTGCTCGGCTTGGAGCGCGTTGATGGAGATGACGTTGACGATCGACCCCTTCGACTCGGCCAGCAGCGGCGCAGCGGCACCCGCCATGACCACGGGGCCGACCAGGTTGATGGCGAGGGCCTCCGTCACGTCGGCGTCGGTCAGCTCGGTCAATGGCTTCATCGTTCCCAGGACGCCGTGAGCGCTGACCAGGACGTCGAGTCGACCATGGCGTTCGTAAACCTCGGCGACGAGGTGCTTGGCGGTCGCAGAACTGGACACGTCCGCGGTGACGTACGAACCGGCGTTGCCGTCGAGAGTGCCGACAGCTGCCTTCAGCTTGGCCTCGTCGCGGCCGGTGACGACGACGGCGTATCCCCGTCGAGCCAGCAATTGAGCCGCTGAGAGTCCGATGCCGCTACCGCCGCCGGTCACTAGCGCGACGCGCTGGACTCCACTGGGTGCTTCGTTCATGAAGTGCCTCCTTAGGCTCGCGCCGCGGAAGGCGCCGAGTGTACTGCGCGTCACACTACCGATCGTTAGGCGTCAACAGCAAGGACGCATTTGCGGAAATGGCGAGATGGGGTCGGTCTTGGTTTATGAAACGCGTTGACCGGACCCCTAACAATCGTTAGGATTTGTGCATGCAAATCTCGAGCTTCGGAGAGCGCCCTGTCGACCTGTCTGACGCCCTGGCTCATGTGCCGGGCTCGACCGCTCACATGGAACGCGCCCGACGGGTCATCCCGCGTGGCATGTCCTCCCGCGGGCGACTGCGGGCAGTCCCGGTGGCGTTCGACCGGGGCAAGGGTGCGCATCTGTTCGACGTCGACGGCAACGAGTACGTCGATCTGGTCATGGCGCTGGGCCCGATGCTGCTGGGGCACAACCCCGAGGCAGTCATCGAGGCGGCAACTCGCCAGCTCGGCAAGGGTCTCCAGTTCGGCGGTCAGAGCCTCGGGGAGGTCGAGCTCGCCGAGCGCATCGTCCAGCACGTCCCTTCTGCGGAGAAGGTACTGCTCACCAATACCGGTTCCGAGGCGGTCCAGTCGGCTGTTCGCATCGCGAAGGGCGCCACTGGACGCAGGGTCATCCTGAAGTTCGAAGGTCACTACCACGGGTGGATCGACCCCTTCTTCGTCAACAGCCCGGGGGTCCCTGCCGCAGGCGAGCAACACGGTCTGATCCCCGTCGTTCACAACATCGCCGGCCAGCCGACCTCAACCGACGTCCTGGTCATCGCGTGGAACGACGTAGCCGAGTTCGATTCGGTCATGGCCGAGCGAGGTGACGACATTGCCGCCGTCATCATGGAGCCGATCCCGTTCAACTTCGGCACGATGCACGCCGCTCCGGGCTACCTCGACCACGTAGCCGCGGAGACCCGCCGCCACGGCGCGCTGCTCATCTTCGACGAGGTCGTGTCTGGGTTCCGCATCGGTCTCGGCGGCGCTCAGGAGCTCCTTGGAGTCACTCCGGATCTCACCACGTTCGCCAAGGCGATCGCCGCGGGATTCCCGTTGGCTGCCGTTGCGGGCACTGAAGCCGCGATGGAGTGCGTCACCTCTGGTCCCGTCACCCACGGTGGTACCTACAACGGTCTGCCGTTCGCCGTCGCAGCGGCCATCGCGAACCTCGATTACCTGTCCGAGAACGCCCAGGTGCTCTACCCCCGGCTCGAGGCGCGTGGCGCCCAGCTCGCAGACGGTCTGAGGCGCGTGGCCGACAAGCACGGCATCCCTGTCGTGGTGAACCAGATCGGCTCAGTTCTCCAGGCGTTCTGGGAGCCGCAGATGCCCGTGGAGAACTACGCCGACGCCGCCGAGTCGAAGGCCGGACCCATCGCAGCCATCAACGAGCTTGTCCTTGCCGAGGGGGTCCATGCGGCTCCTCGGGGGATCAAGTTCCTGTCGACGGAGCACACAGTCGAGGACCTGGAGCGGGTCATCTCCGCGTACGACACCGCAGTGGGACGCTATCTCGGCTGAACCGTCGCGGCTACTGCAGCCGACGGTGCGACGCGGCGATCTCGGGTCGGGGCCGATGTCACACGTCGGCGGTGAGAACCGCTTGCGCAAGGACCCACGCCTGGTCCGCCAGTCGCTCGACCGGGGCTGAGGAGTCCTCGGCCCAAGACGTCGTCCGGTCGCACAGGGACATCAGTGCGCGGGCGCGAAGGACCGGGTGGTTGCCTGGGAAGGCCTCGGCGACCAGGCTAGTGACGACGTCGAGATACAGTTGGCGCAACCCGTTGAACCGTTCGACCTGCTCGGGATCCAGGTGCTTCTCCAGCGTGTGCGCCGCGGCGAGCGAGTCCCAGGCGCCAGCGCGCTCGGCGAACTTCACCTGCCATGTCGCGTGCTGCTTGATGATGTGCTCGAGCTGCTCGGCGTGAGGAAGGTCGATGTCGATGACCTGGCGGATGAACGTCTGGAAGTCGGACAGGACCTCCGTCATCGCTGCGATCAGGAGCTCGGGCTTGCTGCCGAAGTGTTCGTAGATGCTCGGTGCCCGGATGCCGCACGCGTCGGCGATGATGCGCATGGAGCTGGCCGCGTAACCGTCCTCCGCGAACAGACGGATCGACGTCTCGAGGATCTGGCGGCGGGTAGTACCCGAGCCCTCCAACTGCGACGGCTTCGCCGCAACCAGGAACCGCAGCAACGCCTGATCGGTGCTTGTGACTTGGGGGGCAGTCGTCATGGATCCTCGAATCGTCGCAGCCGTCCATCAGGCTGAGGTGGCCCCACCCTAACGCACATCTGCGCTGTCTGGGGAGCGCAAAGACTGGCTGTCTCGCGTGTTTTGTCTCGAAAGGGAAGGGCAATCACACAGCTGATTGACCATCGTGCGAACGATCGTTAGGGACTTTTCATGTCTTCGGACATCCGTCGTTCGGGCCCGCGCTTCGCTAAGTCTTCGGGGAACATCGTCATCACCATCGAAGTGAAGGTGCCGGCACTCGGCGAGGCAGTCATTGAAGGCACCGTGTCGGTGGTTGAAGGATGTCCGAGACCTGGTCGAGGTAGAGAGATTGGACGCATCAAGAAGGTGTCGTTCAATCGAACGTCTGCGTTTCAACACGCGGGGCGAGTTCGACACCAAGATCCGCTTTCCCGTGGCCCGTCTCGTCGAGGAACGACTCCAAGAGGACGACGCAGTCGGCGTCGGCGTCGCCGTCGTCGACGAGGGGCAGCGCACTCGGCCGCTTGAACGGAGAGGGGCGTGGTCCCAGCCGTCAGGCTGAGACCACGCCCCTCTCGTGTCGGTGCGTGCTCAGTCGCCGCTGATCTGGTTAAGGACTGACCCGGTGTCGTAGGCGAGGGCCTCGTGACGAACCTTGGTGTCGAGCATGGGAGCACTTGGCTTGTTCATGGAGTTCCGTTAGTTGTGAGAACAGGGGCGAGGGGTAGTCAGACGTCCTGCTGGCCGATGCGCGCGTACGTGGCCGGGCTCTTCCGGCGCAGGTAGAGCGCCAGGGTGACGCCCCCCAGGACGAGAGCGACAAGCAGCGCGAGCGCGATGCGCGCGCCGGTCGGAGCCAGCCCGGTCACGGCCTCCATGTTGCGGAGAGCCATCACGAAGATCGTCGCCAGACCGAGGAATGCTAGGACCGGCGCAATGAGCGACTGGAACAGGGTGGCGTCGTGACCCGCCGACCGGAAGAACGCGACGATGGAGACTGCGGTTGCCGTCATCAGCGCGAGCAGGCAGAACCCTCCGATTCCAGTCATGATGGCGTACGCCTGGACGCCTGCGGTGCCGGCGAAGGCAGGGATGGCGACCACGATGGCGACGCCGACCGCCACGACGGCCGCTGCGTTCCTGGGCGATCCGTGCTTGGGATGCACCTCGCCGAGTGCCTTTGGCAGCACGCCGTCCTTGCCGAGGGCGTAGAGATACCGCGACGAGACGTTCTGCGCAGCGAGAATGCCGGCGAAGGAACTGGTGCACAGCATGACGGCGATGACGTCGACGACGGCGGTTCCGAAGTAGTCCTGGACTGAACCCACGAACGAGCCGGTGGGGTCGACCGCGGACGTCTCGACGGCGGCCGCGGGTCCGAACGCCGTGATGTACATCAAGGTGCCGAGGGAGTACATCAGCGCGATGATGAGGACGGCAGCGTACGTCGCCCGGGGCACGGTGCGGATAGGGTCATTCGTCTCCTCGCGGAACACCGCGACGGCTTCGAAACCGGTGAAGCACAGGATGCCGAAGACAAGAGCGAACGTCAGGTTGCCTTCGCCGAACGCTGAAGGCGTGAACGAGCTCCAGTGGATGCCGCCGATCCCGTGATCGATGCCGACCGCGGCCTGCCATCCCAGGACGACGATCATCTCCGCGACGAGGGCGACGCCGAGGACCTTGGCCGAGAGGTCGACATTCAGCATGCTGAATGTCGACGTGGCCACGCCCATGAAGATCGACCAGAACCACCACGGCATGTCTGGGCCGCCGAGTGTGTCATGGATGAGTGAGCCGACCACGATGCCGCCGAAGATGAGCGATCCCGCCGCGATGAGGAAGTAGGCGCTGAAGGCGATGAAGGCAGCACCGAGACCGGGTGCCTTGCCGACGCCGGTGGCGATGTAGCTGTAGAACGCGCCGGGGCTGGTCATGTACCGGCTCATGGCGACCAGGCCGGCGGCCAGCAGCATCAGCAAGACGCCCAGTACCAGGAAAGTGGTGGGAGCGCCGGAGGCGTTGCCCAGGCCGATGACAAGCGGGGCGAACCCCGCCATCACGGCGAGCGGGGCGTTGTAGGCGAGGACTGTGAAAACGAGTCCGACGACGCCGAGGCGTCCTCGCAGCCTCTGCTGGTCGTTCGCGACAGTCACGCTGGTTCCTGCGGGGGGTGTGTCGATCATTGGTCTCTCCCAGCTGTTGAAGGGGGCGGCAGGTCGCGACAGGTGCCGAGGCCGAGAGATGTAAGTCACGTCACCTACCCGAACGATCGTGAGGGAGAAATGATCTCCGGTCAAGGGTTTTGGGTCTCCAGATGGTAAGAAGTTCGATTTAGCGGAGAGACAAGAAGCGCTGGGGTCCCCGGAGTCTTCCTGGGGAGGCGGCAATTTTGGTGGACCCGAGGGGCGCGTGAAAGGTTGCTCGCGATTTCGAGAAGGTGCCTAACGATTGATCGCCATAGCGGTGCGAAGTTGTTGTTGTCACGCGTGAACGGGGGAAGGGGCAGTGCCGGTGCGAGCATTTCGGGAACTCCAGTTGCTGGGGATTCTTCCCGCTGTCGTATAGCAGGCGGAGTCGTCGGATCGCGACCCCTGCTGGCTATGTCCTGTGACCCAGAACAACCAGCCTGGCATGACGAGTGGCCCGACCTGGTGGGTTCCGGTTGCCGAACCCGGTCAACAGCGGTGTCTTTCCCACTCCTAGCGGCAAGGCCGTCTTCACCCGTAACGACTTCGTTCACCTCCAGGCACCGCCGGGTCATCTGGTCCTGCAGACCCTGCGGTCCCACGACCAGTGGAACACCATCCCGTACGCCGACAACGACCGCTACCGGGGCATCCGCAACGGTCGAGGAGTGGTGCTGGTCAACCCCGACGACCTGGCTGACCTCGGCCTGAACGACCGTGACCTGGTCGACATCGTCAGCGTGTGGACCGACGGCACCGAGCGACGCGCCGAAGGGTTCCGGGCGGTCGCCTACCCCGCCGCACGTGGCTCGGCGGCCTCCTACTATCCCGAGACCAACGTGCTCGTCCCTCTGGACAGCGTCGCCGAGATCAGCAACACCCCAGCCTCCAAGGGCGTCATCGTGCGGCTCGAGCCGGCCGGGAGCAAGTGACTTGGTGGGCGGCCCGCCATGCGCCTGCTTGGTCTGCGGACTGCTCGCCGTGTGGGTGCCGGTCGTGCCTTTATGCCTTGTCGACCCACCTGACCAGCTCGGCTACCTTGCCACGTCCGAGCGGGCAGCGTCGCGATTGGCCGCCGCGGCGTCCGTCGGCAATACGTAGCCTTCCAGAACCAGCGGGGTGATGACCTTCCGCACCTTGGAGACGTACTGGGCGTGTGTCCTGTACATCGCCTTGAGCTCCGCGTCCGAGTAGTAGCGGTGCCAGCCGGACACGTTGCAGGGGAATGCGGGCCCGTTGAGTGCTCCCTGATCAGCTGTCGGCACGACGAACTGGGGGAGTCGGATCCCGCCTTCCACCTTGCCGTCGGCATCGCGTACGACGGTCCCTGCGTCCGTCGTCACGAAGCTCCGTGAAGCGGCGGCGGGCTTGCCGGTCCTGGACCAGCTGCGCACCGAGTCGATGGCCTTGTTGTAGACCAGACCCACGTCCACCGTCGTGAAGGGCGGGAGTTTGATGCAGGCGGGTTCGATCCACTCGAAGAAGGTGATCGGCTGGCCGTCGGGTGCCTGGATCGACTGATCGCGCTGCGCGATCGCCTCGATGTACTCCGCGCCGTAGAGCGAGGCGTGCGTCGCGCCGGCGATGTCCCACTTGCGGGTGTACTTCGATGTGCTCCACCTGGCGCCTCCGAATGAGCCGCCGAGTCCTTCGGAGTTGACGCTGATCGCCGGGACGTTCAGATCGGATCGCAGCTGGCCCGAACGGTCCCAGAGGGCGAAGCCGTCGAAGACGTCGTGGAGCGGCTGGATGGTGTTGTAGTAGACAGCCAGTCGGCCGGCCGACTGGGACTGACCGATGGCGATCGCGTCCTTGACCTTCAGGCCCGGCATCGGAGCGGCCGCGCCACCGGCGTTGTCCTTCAGCGCCTGGGTGACCTGCGCGAAGATGTCGTACGACAGCGGGTCTCCGGGGCACAGCGACGCCCCGTCGTCGCCGCACTTGTTGACGTCGACCGAGAGTCCGGCGTAGCGCGCGGGGCTCCAGGTCTTCAGCCGCTCGACACCGACGCGCTGTGCGGAGACGACCGCGACCGCGTAGCCCTCGCGGAGCAGGTACTCAGAGGCCTCGGCGGCAGCGAACTCGAAGTCGACCCCGATGGTGACGTTGGTCCACTCCACGGCCAACGTTCCGTTGAACTTGTCGGCCTTCGGGTAACGCACCATCACGCGTGTGCGATAAGGATTTCCGCCGTCCAACGCGGAGGCGGTCGTCAAGGTGCCCGGAGTCGCGCCGGCGTACCGGCTGGCCTGGCCCTCCGCGTAGAACTCGCGAGCGGTGTAACCCGCGGCCGCGAGGTCAACGGCCGTCGCCGACATCGGCGACGTCCCGGGAACGTCGACCTCCGACAGGGTTGCGGCGGGCACAGCGACCGGACTCGGTGCCTGCGCGGTCGCCGGCGGCACGGCGATCATGGCCCCGGCGAGAGCTACCGGCAGCAGCAACAGCGCAGCTCGGCGAACGCTCACCCCTGACAACGTCTTGTGCAGTGTGGACATCACAATCCTCTTCCTGTTTGCGGGAGCGCCTCGAGACAGGCGTGGGCTCGCCGCTCGGCGAGCGGCCCGCGACACATGGGGAGTCTGAGTCGGGCGGGAAGTTGGGGTCTTCACCGCCAGCCAAGTCGTGCGCCCGCGATCAACAGCCGTGCGTGGTGCAGCAAGTGGGTGCGCGCGGGCGGACATCACAATGTCCAGGACCGGCAAATCGGATGTCCGGTTCGTGGAAGACGCGGGTGACGCCGGTCACGTTGACTGCGTACGTCGCCGCACCGCGTGACGCCCGCACTTCGAAAGGATCGACGATCATGCCTGATACACCTGGTTCGGAATTCTGGCGCGACCTCAAGCCGATCGAGAACGCCCTCAAGCCCGACGCCCAGCCGGAGGTCTTCCACCAGTTCGCGCCCGTCGAGGACGAGCGCTACTACGTGCCTTTCAGCGACACCGTCGCTTCCCGCCCCCTGTGGATCTCTCCTCGCGACAACCGCTGGGCCGATGTCCTGTGGGCCAAGTCCGCCGGCCTGGTCAACCGGCACTACCACCCGCACGAGGTGTTCGCCTACACGATCAGCGGCAAGTGGGGATACCTCGAGCAGCCGTGGACAGCGACCGAAGGGTCGTTCGTCTACGAGACCCCGGGCGAGGGGCACACCCTCGTGGCGTACGAGTCCGATGAGCCGATGCGCTGCTTCTTCGTGGTCACCGGCCCGCTGATCTGGCTCGACGAGGACGGCAACAGCGACGGTCACTTCGACGTGCATGACTACCTGGCGCTCTGCCGGGACCACTACGACAAGGTGGGGATCGGCGCCGACTACGTCGACACCCTGATCCGCTGAGCGCCCGAAGCTCAGGACCCAGGCACACCAATGACGACAGCAGGCGCGGTCCGATGGCATGCGGCTGGTGACCTCCGGCTGGAGACCGTCGACATCTCGCCGCCCGGCGACGGTGAGGTGTTGTTGGCGGTCGCCTACTGCGGTGTGTGCGGGAGCGACCTCCACGAGATCGCCGACGGCCCGCACGCCATTCCGGTGAGCACCCCACATGCACTGTCGGGAACGATGGCGCCGATCACCTTGGGGCACGAGTTCTCCGGCACGGTGGTCGCGGTGGGGACCGGCGTGGACGCGTTGCCGCTCGGCACCCGGGTCGCGGTGGAGCCGAACTACCGCTGCGGGACGTGCACCGCCTGCCGGGAGGGTCGCTACGAGGTATGCGCGGCATTCGGCTTCGCCGGTCTGATGGGCGATGGTGGAATGGCCGAGTACGCCGTCGTGCCCGAGTACATGGCGCGACCGCTGCCCGACGGGTTCGATCTCGCCGCGGCCGCCGTCCTCGAGCCGGCGGCGGTCGCGTTGCACGGCATCCGTCGGTCGACGTTTGCCGCGGGACAGGCGGTCCTCGTCGTGGGGCTGGGTCCGGTGGGACTGCTCGTGTGCGCACTTCTGCGTGAGAAGGGCGCCGCAGTGGTGATCGGAATCGATCCTCGCCCCGCTCGACGCGAGCTCGCCGCCAAGCTCGGCGCAAGCGTTGTCCTCTCGCCGGACGATGACGCCGCCGGCGCGGTGGGCCAGGCAACTGACGGGGTCGGCGTCCACGTCGCGTTCGAGGTCGTCGGGAGCCAGCAGACCTTCGACCTGGCACTCGCCGGACTGCGGACCGGAGGAGAGCTGCTCCTCCTCGGCCTCGTCGACGAGCTCGTCGTGCCGGCGTTCCGCCTGCTCAACAAGGAGCAGACCATCACCACGAGCGTGGGCTACCGCGACTGCCACGACGAGCTCATCGCGATGTGCGCGGACGGCCGCCTCGACCTGTCCGCCCTCGTGACCGGTGTGGTCGGGCTGGACGAGGGGCCGGACGCCCTGGTGCGGATGGCATCGGACCCCGGTGAAGGCATCAAGACCTTGATCCACTGCGAGAGAGTGAAACGACCATGAGCTGGCAGAGCAACCTGTTCGAGGGCCGGACCGTTCTGGTGACAGGAGGGACGTCCGGGATCGGTGCCGGAGCGGCCTTTCGATTCGCCGAGCTCGGGGCCGACGTCCTGGCCGTGGGACTGGGTGCCCGAAGTCCTCATATCCCGGTGCATGAGCGTGTACGCGTGGTAGAGTTGGACGTGACCGACGCCGATGCGGTGTCCGCCTTCATGTCCGGCGTGCCCGCACTCGACGTCCTGCTGTGCTGCGCGGGGATCAGCCGCGATCGCGACGAGTACGACCTCGAGGTCTTCGCCCAGGTGCTGGCAGTCAACCTCGGGGCGACCATGCGGGTGGCCGAAGCGGCTCGGCCGCTACTGGCGCAGCGCCGTGGCTCGGTCGTGACGACTGCCTCGATGTACAGCTACTTCGGCGCCGCCGACCGACCGGCCTACAGCGCCAGCAAGGGCGGGATCGCCCAGCTCACGCGCTCGCTGGCGGCGGAGTACGCCGGGGAGGGGATCCGGGTCAATGCGATCGCTCCCGGTTGGATCGACACGCCGCTGTCGCAGGGACTGCAGGCAGACCCTCAGGCATCCGCGGCGGTGATGTCGCGTCTCCCGATCAGCCGGTGGGGGACCCCTGCGGACGTGGCGGATGCGTACGTCTTCCTGGCCTCGCCCGCTGCCGCCTACGTCACGGGAGTCGTCCTACCGGTGGACGGCGGATACCTGACGATCTGAAGACCCGAGAGGAGTACGCCATGACAGCAGCCTCCGTCGTCTCGTCCGTCTCGACAGCCGGGATCGAGCCGCAGGATCGCCTGGCGTTCTGGGAGCACTACAACGCCGAGGCACTCGTGGGGCTGACCTGTTCGTCGTACGTCGCCGAGGGTCTGGTCGCCAGCGAGCTCAATCTCGATGTCGGCGGCTTTCGGGTCGCCAACATCGCGGGCAACGCCCATGTCATCGAGCGGGCGCCTCAACTCGTTCGGAAACGGCCGAAGGACGCCGTCTTCGCCTCGGTCCTGCTCGAAGGCAGCGCGTTCTTCTACCACGCGGAGGGGTGCGCAACCCTCGGCGCCGGCGACGTGATCGTGTACGAGACGGACGTGCCGTACCTGTTCGGCTTCAGCAGCACCATGCGCCAGATCCTCGTCGACGTACCCAGGTCGGTCTTCGAAGAACGTTGCGCGCCCACGCCCGGGGTGCCGCTCAAGGTCGCCGCGGACGGGGTCGGGCCGGCAGCGGTGACCGCCCGTGCGCTCAGGCGGATGCTGCTCGGGCTGGTGGAGGATCCTGGCGCGGCTCAACACTCGACCGGCGATCATCTGCTCGACCTGTTGGGAACGATGACGGCGGGCAAGGGGACGCCCAACGGTGCGGCTCACCTGCTGTCGGCCAAGGAGTTCATCGCCACCCACCTGGGGGACTTCGACCTCTGCACGGATCGAGTCGCGCACGCCGTGGGGGTCACCTCGCGTCACCTCAACCGTGCCTTCGCCACCGAGGGCACCACGGTTGCGCAGTACATCCAGGGACGTCGACTGGAGGCGGCCCGTCTGGACCTCACCTCGCCCTCCATGGAAGGGCACCGGATCGCCGACATCGCCGGACGCTGGGGCTTCGCATCGCAGGCGCACTTCACCAGGTTGTTCCGAGCTCGATTCGGCCGCACGCCGTCGGAGGACCGCGGGTCCGTTCGCCCCTTGCCCGGAGGACCCTCACGCGACGGCACCTAGCCAAGCATGCGTGGAATGCCCAGTGGCCTGCGCACACGCTCAAGGCTGAGGGCGCGTCGTGCTGACAGGCTGATCGCATGAGTGGCTTCGGGTTGGACCATCTGCCCTACGGCGTCGTCACGCACCAGGGCCGGCAGCTCGTGGTCGTACGCCTCGAGGACGAGGTGGTCGACCTTGCGTCGCTGGCTGCGTCTTCGACGCCGTCCTTCGACCCCTCGGTGCTCGCTGGTCCGGAACTCGCGCCGTTGATGGCTGCCGGACCGGGCACGTGGTCGGCCGTACGTGCATGGCTGCAGAGCACCTTGTTCACCTCCTCCGCCGGTCGCATCCCGCTGGCCGAGATCGAGCCGCGGATGCCGTTCGCGGTGGCCGACTACGTCGACTTCTACGCCTCGCTCGATCATGCGTCGAACGTCGGCAAGATCTTCCGGCCCGACGCCGAACCGCTGCTGCCCAACTGGCGTCACCTCCCAGTCGGCTACCACGGTCGTGCCGGCACGGTCGTCCCCTCGGGCACACCGATCGTGCGACCTCACGGTCAGCGCCGTCCCGGAGCTGACGGGCGGCCGGGGTTCGGGCCGTCGCAGGCGCTCGACATCGAGGCCGAGCTCGGGTTCGTCGTCGGGATGCCCAGCGCCTTGGGGCAGCCGGTGTCCGCGGACGCGTTCGCCGACCACGTCTTCGGCGTCACACTGCTCAACGACTGGTCGGCCCGCGACCTCCAGGCCTGGGAGTACGTCCCGCTGGGTCCGTTCCTGGGCAAGTCGTTCGCGACGTCGATCTCGCCGTGGGTCACCCCGCTCGCGGCGCTCCAGGATGCCCGCGTGCCGCTGCCTGGACAGGATCCCGAGCCGCTGGACTACCTGCGGGTCGCCGAACCTGCCGGCTACGCGATCGACCTCGAGGTCGTCATCAACGACACGGTGGTGTCACGGCCGCCCTACGCCTCGATGTACTGGTCACCGGCCCAGATGCTCGCCCACATGACGGTCAACGGCGCGTCACTGCGTACGGGTGACCTCTACGGATCCGGAACGATCTCGGGCCCCGACCGCGATCAGCGCGGATCACTGCTGGAGCTGTCCTGGGGCGGCGCCCAGCCGTTCACCGTCGCCGACGGCGCCACCCGCACGTATCTGCAGGACGGCGACACCGTCACGCTGCGCGCCACGGCCGGCGCGATCACATTCGGTGAGGTCGAAGGCACGATCGGCAGTCGCTGAGGGGACAGCCCTCGGATGTCCGAATCCGGCAAGTCAGATGTCCGATTCGCGGAAGACGCACGTGACGCCGGTCACGTTGACTGCCTCTGTCTCCACCCCGCGCGGAGTCGCACCCGTTCTTCATCCCCCGCATGCCCGGCGTGCCCGCAGTGTCAACTTCCCTACCCGCTCAGCCAAGCCCGGAAGGGTCACTTCTTTCTACCTTGGCGAGGACGCTGGCGCTGATCGAGTTCCGGTGTCCTATCGAAAGGCTCATCAACATGAAGCGAATCATCGTCCTCGCGACGGCCCTGGCCGCTGCTGGACTCAGCGGCTGCGGTGGCAGCGCCGGAAGCTCCGGCTCCGACGATCCCATCGTCCTCGGCTCGGTCAACGCCCTCAGCGGCCCGGCTACGTTCCCGGAGGCATCTGCTGCAGCGAAGGCGGTATTCGACCGGGTCAACGCCGACGGCGGCATCAACGGCCGCAAGATCGAGTACACGGCGGCGGACGACAAGGCCGACCCCGCGACCGCGACGCAGCTGGCGCGCGAGCTCGTCGCCACGAAGGAGGCCGTCGCGCTGGTCGGCGGCGCGAGCCTGGTCGACTGCGACGTCAACGGCAAGTTCTACGAGCAGCAGAAGATCATGAATGTCGTCGGCACCGGCGTCGGACCGGGCTGCTTCTCCAGCCCGGTGATGGCACCCGTGAACGCCGGCCCGTTCCTCGACTCGCAGATGACGCTGACGATCGGATCGGAGAACCTCGGCCTGAAGAAGATCTGTGGGTTCGTCTCCATCACCGGCGCGACCAAGCCCGCCTACCAGGCGTCCATCGACGCGTGGAGCAAGGCGACCGGCAAGGAGCTCGTCTTCTTCGACGACAGCGTTCCCTACGGCAATGCCGACTACACGCCCCAAGCGGTGAAGATCAAGAAGGAGGGCTGCGACGCCGTCTTCACGAACTTCGTCGAGCCTGATGCGCTGGGCCTGCTCAAGGCAGCGACGGCGCAGAGCATCTCCGACGTCACGTGGCTGTTCCTGACCTCGGTCTATTCCGAGCAGTTCGCCAAGGCAGCGCCGGCGGGTCAGAAGGTCTATCTGCCCGCGGAGTTCCTGCCGTTCACCGACGCCAACGCCACGGCCAACAAGGACTGGCGCGACCTGATGACGAAGAACGAGCTGGCGCTGACATCCTTCTCCCAGGGCGGCTACCTCTCGGCCACCTACCTGGTCGAGGTGCTGAAGTCGATCAAGGGTGACATCACCCGAGAGTCGGTAACCAAGGCGCTGCAGACCATGGAGCCGATCGACAACGAGATGGTCGGCACGCCGTACGAGTTCGGGACCGGTGACAGCCACAACCCCAACCACGCCGGCTTCCCGGTGATGTTGAAGAACGGTGCGTGGTCGAACGCAGCCGACGACTGGCTCGTCGTCGAGCAGAACTAAGCGAGGCTGCGGTGTTCTCAGGAGCAATGAGCGGGCTCGCGCTCGGCGGCCTCTACGCCACGGTGGCCGTCTGCCTGACACTGATGGCACAACTGGCGCGGGTGGTGAACTTCGCGCAGGTCGCCTTCGCGATGTTCGGCACGTACGCGGCAGTGACGCTCGCCGATCGAGGCCTGCCGGTCTCGTTGGCGATCGTCTGCGGAGTGCTTGTGGGAACAGTCGGCTCTGGCATCCTCGGCGCGGTCATCGCGAAGTGGATGCCGGAGGCCGACATCACGAGGCGATCCGCCGTCTCGATCGCTGCCCTTCTGCTCACGCTGTCGGCGTCGTTCATCGCGTTCGGCACGAAGCCGAAGACCATCACCCCGATCGTCCATGGCGCCGCGTTCGAGGTCGGCGGAACCGTCGTGACCTGGGTCGGCCTGATCATGTGCTCGATGGCGCTCCTCACCGCTGCCGTGGCGACCGTGCTCCTCAGGAAGACCGACGTGGGCGTACTTCTCCGCGCTCTCGCCGAACGACCGACGACCGCGGAGCTGCTGGGAGTCCCGTCCCGGATGCTCACGATCGGGGTGTGGATGGCGACGGGCCTGGTCGCGGCCATCGCCGTGGCCCTCGTCGCCCCAACACAGACGAACGATCAGTACTCGTTGTCGATGCTGGTCGTGCCATCGGCCGCGGCTGCCCTGCTCGGCGCATTCCGCTCGGTGTGGCTGGCGGTCGCCGGCGGCATCGGGCTCGGGATGCTGCAAGGCGCCTTGGCCCAGTTCAACGATCTCTCCGTCCTCAAGTTCTGGATTCCATTCGTCGCGATCCTCGTGCTCCTGCTGTGGAGCGAGCGTAAGGAGGTATGGGATGCCGCACGTTGAAAGCGCGCCCACAAGGTCTGCCCTGGGCGATTCGCCGCTCGTCCCGGCGGCCCTGGCAGTCCTCGCACTCGTGGCGGCGGTTGTCGGCAGCCGGGTGCTGTCGCCGTACATGGTGTTCCTCGGCATCAGTGTCGTCACAGCCGCCATCGCGCTGGTCGGCATCGGTGTCGTCTCCGGACGTGCGGGCATGATCTCGCTCTGCCAGCTGTCGTTCGCCGCCGTGGGCGCGGCCGTCGTGGCCCAGCTCAATGAGTGGCAGGCGCCCGGCGGGTTCATCGTGTGGGTCATCCTCGGCGGCGCGGCGGCCGGGCTCGTCGGAGTCGTGATCGGCATTCCCGCCCTGCGTCTGCGCGGCGTCAACCTGGCCGTGGTCACTCTCGGGTTCGCGGCCGCGCTTCGACTGACCCTCGGCCTCACCCAGTTCCCCGGGATCAACGAGGGCCTGTACATCGATCGCCCGATGGCAGCCGTCTCCGACGAGGACTACTTCGTGCTCGCCGCGGCATTCCTGATCGCGTCGGGGCTGCTGGTCGCCTACCTCGATCGGACCAGGCTCGGCTCGAGCTGGCGTGCTGTGGCCTACTCCGAACGCGGCGCCGCTGCGGCCGGCGTAAGCGTTCCGTACGCGAAGACGACTGCCTTCGGCATCAGTGCGCTGCTTGCCGGGATCAGCGGGGGAGTGACGGCCGGCCAGGTCGGCGTCCTCTACCCGAGCAGCTTCGAACCCACTTCGTCGCTCGCTCTGTACGTGCTCGCCGTCCTGGTCGGTGCGCAGGCTGTCAGCGCCGCGGTGGTCGGCGGTGTTCTGTGGGTCGGCATCCCGGAGCTGTTCAAGTCCTGGGGCATCCCGCAGGACTGGGCGCTCGTGGTCTTCGGTCTGGCCGGCATCCAGGCGGTCGCCTCCGGAAACAGCATCGGGGACAACATCCAGAAGATGCTGGGCCGGCGCCATCTGCCTGGCAGTGCAGCTTCTGGGCCGGAGCCATCCGAAGAGGGTTCCCCTGACGATGGCGGGCTCGGGTCGTCGTCACCGCCTCCGGATCGCGCCGATGCCGGCGCCGTGGCCCTTCGGGCGCGAGGCATCACGCTGTCGTTCGGCGCGGTCACCGCCCTTGACGATGTCGACATCGACATCCCGCAGGGGGCGATCATCGGCCTGATCGGGCCCAACGGCGCAGGCAAGTCATCACTCGTCGACGTGCTCACCGGATTCACCGTCCCAGCGTCGGGAAGCATCGACCTCGACGATCGGGACCTGACCCGGATGCGTCCGACCGGGCGGGCTCGAGCCGGGCTGCGGCGCACGTTCCAACAGGACCGGGTCCCGCCGGGCATTACCGTCGGAGCATTCGTACGCCTCGTGGCTCGCGGCCGGCACAGCCGTTCGGAGATCAACGCGGTCCTCAGCCACTTCGGCTGCCCGCCTGCGCACGCTCGCCTGGCGGATGTCGACCTGGGCACGCGTCGCCTCGTGGAGGTTGCGGCGCACGTGCTGAGCCGACCCCGCGTCCTGCTCCTGGACGAGCCTGCGGCGGGGCTGTCTCACGAGGAGCACCTCCGGTTCGGCCAGCACCTGCAGGCCGTGCCTGCGAAGTTCGGCACCTCGGTGCTGCTCATCGAGCACGACCTCGACCTGGTGAGGTCGGTCTGCACATCGCTGGTGGTCCTCAACTTCGGCCGCGTCATCGCTGCCGGCCCCCACGAAGTGGTGCTGCGAGATCCCGCTGTGATGAAGGCCTACATGGGAGAGGTGACGGTATGAGCAGCGAGCTGTTCCTCGACGGCGTGTGCGTCGACCGCTCAGGAGGGCGGATCGTCTCCGATGTCACGATCCGCGTACGCCCCGGTGAGGTGACGACACTCGTCGGCCCCAACGGCGCGGGCAAGACGACGCTCCTCGAGGCCGTGTCCGGGCTCGTCGCGACGTCGGGAGGCGCGATCAGCTGCGACGGCCACGACATCACCAAGCTCAGCAAGGTCGAAAGGCGGCGCCTCGGCATCGTGCACGTCGAGCAGGGGCGTACGGTCTTCGGCTCGCTGAGCGTGATGGAGAACCTGAGGGTCGCGACCCGATCCGCAGCCGAGATCGAGCGTGCCTTCGACCTGTTCCCGGAGCTTGCCAAGCGCCGAGACAGCGACGCGACCCTGCTCTCGGGTGGTGAGCAGCAGATGCTGGTGCTGGCTCGTGCACTCGTCACCGCACCGCGGTTCATGCTCGTCGACGAGATGTCGCTGGGCCTGGCACCGGCGGTCTTCGGGCGCCTGCTGCCCATGATGACGGCGTTTGCCGAGGACGGCATGGGCGTTCTGCTCGTCGAGCAGTTCGCCCAGATGGCGCTGGGGATCTCGACCGGAGCGGCCGTCATCGCCGGTGGGCGACTGACGTACTCCGGCACTGCCCAGGCGCTGGTGGACGATCCGGATCTGCTGCACAGCAGCTACATGGGGACGTCGGCGGCTCGGGCCTGAAACTTGTCGCAGCGCGCATGCCTAGTGACGTCATGCGCTGAATTCCAGCAGATTGTGGCATCCGTCACACCACGTGAGGCATGCTTGGCTATATCAACCACACCGGAGGTTCCATGACGGTGGACAGCATGCCGGGGACGTCCAACGGAGTCGAGACATTCAGCACGGCCGATTTCCACGACTGGCGCAGCCACGTCTCGGAGAGTTTCGTGCCGCTGGAAGTACAAACCGATCGTCCTGACACGTTCCACGGCGACCTGCGCGCCAAACGGATCGACCGCTTGGCGATGTTCGACATCAGGGTGAGCCAACATGCGGTCATCCGCACCCCGGAGCTGGTGGCACGGTCCGGCCGTGACTTCTACAAGCTCTCCATGCAGCTGCGCGGCAGCAGCCTGCTGCTCCAGGACGGCAAGGAAGCCCTGCTGACTCCCGGTGACATCGCGATCTACGACACCACCCGGCCCTACACCTTGCTGTCCGACGACTACATGCGGCACATCGTGCTGATGTTTCCCCGGACATCCATCGACCTGTCGACCGAGGACCTCAGCGAGCTCACCGCCACCCGGCTGCCGGCCGACCTCGCGCTGTGCCAGGTGGTCAGCCCGTTCCTCCTGAGGATGGCCAAGAACTTCGAGTCGCTCCACGGCGTGTCGGCGCTCCGCCTCGCTCACACGACGATCGACCTGGTCACCACGTTGTTCGCCAGCGAGCTCGACATCGGACTGGAAGGCGCCAACGAGCCGCGGCGGAGACTGCTGAGCCAGATCAAACACTTCATCGAAGCCAACCTCGACGACGACTCGCTGTCGCCGGGCCAGATCGCCGCAGCCCACTACATCTCGGTGCGCCAGCTCCATCAGCTGTTCCAGACCGAAGGCAGCAGCGTGTCGACCTGGATCCGTACGCGACGCCTCGAGCACTGCCGCAGGATGCTGACCGATCCGGTGCACTCAGGGCGGTCTGTCTCGGAGATCGGTGCCCGCTGGGGCCTACCGGACGCGCCACACTTCTCGCGGGTGTTCAAGGCCGCCTACGGTGCCTCGCCGCGTCAGTTCCGCGCCGAAGCCGTTCACGACGCCTGATCTGATCCACAAGGAAAGGTGGCCGACGCCTGCGCAGGGACGTGCAGACCGGTGGTGTGGGTCAGGTCGGGGCCGCAGAGCACGAAGACGGCGTTGGCGATGTTCTCCGGCAGCACCTCGCGCTTGAGC